>CAYVDS010000031.1:0-1308 GCA_964450145.1 uncultured bacterium | reverse complement strand
TCGGTCAAATAGAAAAGGCGTTTGTCGTCAAGGCCCTTAAAGCGTGCGGCGGAAACGTGTCGCGCGCCGCCGAGAAGGTCGGCATGCAGCGGCCGAACTTCCACGCCCTCATGCGAAAATATCGCCTGTCCGCGCAGAGCGTGAAAGGTGAAGAGTGATACCCCAAATTGAATCTCTTCGCTCCTCAGCCCCTCTAAGTGTCCGCTTCGAATTCAAACCGTGGAAACAACGAAGAAAAAGTCCGGCTATTGAGTCTGTCCCACAATTATGTGGGTGCGAATTTATTCGCACTCGCGGCGCAGAAAGAAACCGGAAATATTGTGCGAATGAATTCGCACCTACAAGAATCAACGCCAATTTGCCAATTACGGAACGGACTCTTGTTCCCGTTCCGCGCGGATTCGAGACACAGAAAAAGGGGAAGACTTTTTCGTCTTCCCCTTCTCTGGTGTTGCTTTAGCGCATGGGGGGTTGGGTCAAATCAGCACATAATTACGGACAGTATGCATATTGCTTATCAAGGATACCGCCGTTAACAGCAGCCAACAACGGTGAGAACGGGAAATCATTCGTGGATCTGTCGTAACGACGGAACTCAACGTGCCCGTCCAGATACAGGGCGTTCTGACCGGCGGGAACATGGCTGAACTCGCTGATCTGCGTTGAAATCTGGTCCCACATGACCACTATGACGCTCGAACCGCTCTCCTCGCCTGTCAGAATCACGTTCATGTCGGTGACAAGGAACCTATCAACATTCATGGAGAGCCTGTTGACGGTGCTGCCGCCGGCATTGCCCGAACCAGTGAACCCGAACGAGGCAATATTCACGTTCCGGTCGCGCCAGCCGTCGGTGTTCGCCTTGCTGAGGGGCAGGACGGTGTCGAGCCACGTGTAGGCGGTCAACGCCGCCAGCATTTCGCTGTCATTCATGATCATCCAGCCGTCATACGCATAGCTCATCGAATTGATGCAGTCAGGATGTACGGTCCCCTTGGTGAACGACGACGTGACGGCGTTCCATGAGTTGTCGCTCAGCGAGGTGTTCATGGTCAGACGGTAGTTGGTTTTCGGATTCGTTTCGGGATCCGAAGGGCAGGCCAGGATGGCCGCGTCCGTCAGATACTCCGGATACCACGCATTGGCATCAGGCATGAACTCTGATGACCTATTCCCGGCCGGCGGGAACATTTCTTTGTTCTCTGTCGCATACAGATTCAGACAGAGGCCCACCTGCTTGAGGTTGTTCACGCAAGCGGAACGGCGGGCCGATTCTCTTGCCTTCGCAAGCGCCGGCAATAGGATCGC
>CAYVDS010000030.1:23206-35809 GCA_964450145.1 uncultured bacterium | reverse complement strand
AAGCATGTGGCACCGATCTCGCGCGCAAGCGTCTCGGCAGTTGTAGTCGAGTTCAATCTCGAAGTCAGAATCAATGAAGCATCACAGGAGGCGCGGGCAAAAATAAACGCCATACGGGGCGATTTGCCGCAAGCGATTGAGGAGCCGATCATTGAGAAGCTCGACGTTGCCGGCATGCCTGTCGCTTCGCTTGCTATCCGGTCGGATGTTCTCTCGCCTCAGCAACTGACTACGATGGTCGACAAGAGAATCAAACGGCGGTTTGAAAACATCTCCGGCGTGGGGAAGATCGATTTGATTGGCGAATCGAAGCGTGAGGTGAACGTCGACATCGATCCCATTCATCTCGATGCTCTTGGAATGGGCGTTGACGAAGTTATCGCGGGAATTCAGTCCGAAAACGTCAACACCCCCCTTGGCCGTCTCAATCGCAACGGGTCTGAGTATCCTCTTCGTGTCTCGGGGAAGCCCGATGTTGTCGAAAAATATAAGTCAATGGTAATTGGCCAACGCAATGGCCGCCCCATCATGCTCTCGGAAGTAGCCGAAATCAACGACGGTGTCGAGGAACAACGTTCGCTGGCGTTCGTAAACGGCGCTCAGGCGGTATCGCTTGACATCCTCAAGCAGTCCGGCGCCAACACCATTGGGGTCGTGGAAGCGGTTAAGAAAGAGATTGAGAGAATTCAGCCGGAGCTCCCTCCGGGCACGAAGATTGAATTGGTTCGCGACGGTTCGATCATGATCCGCGACTCCGTTCGTGACGTCCAGCAAACGATTATCCTCGGCGGGATTCTCACTGTCCTCATCGTTTTCCTTTTCTTGAATTCCTGGCGATCCACGGTCATTACGGCCCTGACACTGCCCATCTCTGTAATCGCGTCTTTCATCGTTATGAATTTCATGGGCATGACGCTCAACGTGATAACGCTGATGGCCTTGTCCCTCGCCATCGGACTGCTCATCGATGACGCGATCGTTGTCCGGGAAAACATTGTTCGGCGCCTCGAGCGCGGGCAGGACCATTTTACGGCAGCCCGGGAGGGGACAAGTGAAATCGGACTTGCCGTCCTTGCGACCACGTTTTCGATTGTGGCGGTCTTCGTTCCAGTGGCGTTCATGAAGGGGCTCGTGGGCCGGTTCTTCTTCCAGTTCGGGATTACCGTCGCTTTTGCAGTCATCGTGTCGCTGTTCGTCTCATTTACCCTCGACCCGATGCTCTCCTCTCGGTGGTACGACCCCGACGTCGAGCGTAAGGGAAAACGGCGGCTGGTCATGCGCGTCCTCGACCGCTTCAACGAGTGGTTCGACCGGACAGCGGACCGTTACCGGGGCGTAATCGGCTGGGCTTTGAGACATAGAAGAATAACGCTCATCAGCGCGGTCGCCTCACTCGTCGGCGGCCTCGCAGTTTTCTCATTCGTTCAGAGCGAATTTGTTCCGCAGTTTGATCAGGGAGAATTTCTGATCAACTTCGTGACAGCGCCCGATGCCTCGATTGATGAGACGAAAGGGAGGACGTTCGCCATCCTGGAGACGCTCAAGGGGATTCCGGAAGTGGAACATACGTATGCCACGATTGGAGCGGGCGACACCGGCACGGTGCGCGATGGAGTAGTTTACATCAAACTTGTTGAGCGTGGAGACCGCAAACGGTCGCAGAGGGAAATCCAACGACACGTGCGAAGGCGTCTCGAGTTGATTCCCGGCATCCTGCCGGCGCTTGCAGAGATCGGAAGGCCGGAAACGCGCAGACCGCTTACCATCAGCATCCGGGGTGACGATATCGCGCTCCTGAAGCAATATGCCGCGGCATTGAAAGAGAAGATTTATCATATTCCGGGAATTGTCGATATCGACGTAACACTCGAGCACGATGTGCCTGAGTATCGCCTGGCCATAGACCAGCAACGCGCTTATGACGCCGGAGTCACGACGAGCCATATCGTCCGGACCGTCGGAGCATTATTAGGGGGGCAGGCCGGTTCCACTTACGAAGATGAGGACGGCGACGCGGTAAACGTCCGCGTCCGGCTTCCCGCTCCGCTCAGACAGGATTTGTCCAATGTTCAGAGACTTCGATTATCGGTCCGGAGACCGGGAGAAGGTCCGGCGCTTGTGCCGGTCGGTGACCTGATCTCCTATAAGATACGACCCACCCCTTCGGAAATCAACCGGCAGGACCTGATGCGCGAGGTGGTCATCTCGGCCAACCTCGACAATCTTCCTGTGGGCACAGCCACGCAAAAGGTGAAAGAGGTGCTCCCACAAATTCACATGGCGCCCGGGTATCGTGTGGTTTTTGCCGGAGAAACAGAGCGAATGGAGGAAACGTTTTCAAGCATGACCGAGGCTCTCATCTTGTCCATCATCCTCGTTTATCTCATACTGGCGGCGCAGTTCGAGTCATTCATCGACCCGCTCTCGATCATGCTCTCGCTGCCGTTTTCTCTTATCGGGCTGGCCGGGATGCTTCTCCTCACGGGCGATACGCTTAACATGATGTCGATGATCGGCCTTATTATGCTGATGGGTCTTGTCACCAAGAACGCCATCCTCCTTGTTGACTGTGCCAAAGTGCTGCGCTCTCGCGGAATGGAACGAACCGAAGCGATCATCACGGCGGGCCGGACGAGGCTGCGCCCAGTCCTGATGTCTACGCTCGCCAGGAGTTTCGGCATGGCGCCCCTTGCCCTCGCTCTCGGGGCTGGCGCCGAGATGCGCGCGCCGATGGCGCGGGCAGTCATCGGCGGGCTCATCACATCGACCATCCTCACCCTATTGATCGTGCCAGTCATGTATTCGCTTCTTGATGATTTTGGCATACGGGTCCGCGCGCGATGGAAAGCAAAAAAGGAGCCTTCCGCGGAAGTCGAAATGTGAGACGATGTTTTTCTTTATCCGCAGATTTTACCGATTCACATCGGGTTCCCCCTTTTCCCCCGATTCTCCCAATTCCCTCCGCCACTTTGCTTGACCGTAGACCATAAACCGTGAACTGTAGGCCGTATGCCTTCTCGCACTATTCTTTAACAAAAACTTCCTTGACGTATTTTCCTGCATCGTTCATTATAAGCGTAAAACTCTCAACCGCAGAGTACGCCGAGGACGCGGAGAATTAATCAATCGTGGCAATGTCCTCTGCGCTGTGTCCCCAGCAGTTGATATTTTGCGGCGTGTTTGCAGCGCTCGCGCCTTGCGCGATTCGCAGTTCGTGTTCTAGTCACTTTTTCGTTGACGGCATGGGTGGATTGGGGTAAAATCGGGGAAAAGAGTCGCGGGTTACGAGTCGCGAGTAGCGAGTCGATCAGAAAAACGGAAGCGCGTGGCTTGGTGGTGAGATTCGAATCAGTGAGAATCTGCGAAATCTGTGGATGATGAAGTCTTGTGTTTCGATGTCTTCTTAGGGGGGTCGCGTGAATCTGGAGCAGGTGCTCGATAGCGTCAGAAGTTCGCACAGGTTCATGCAGTGCGTGACCGAATGGCGCGAGGTCCCAGCGCGCGAGGCTGTGCTCGAGGATTTTCCCGATTACATTGACGAACGCCTCAAAGGCGTGCTCCGCGGGCGCGGCATCGAAAAGGTTTATTCCCATCAGCGCGCTTCGCTCGACCGGCTCAAGAACGGCAAGAACGTCGTCATCGTCACTCCGACGGCTTCGGGCAAAACGCTCTGCTACAATCTACCCGTCCTGAATTCGATTCTCTCCGACCGCGACGCGCGCGCGCTGTATCTCTTTCCGACAAAGGCGCTTTCGCAGGATCAGGTTGCGGAGCTGCAAACGTTTGTAACAGCTCTGGGCGAAGAGATCCGCACGTTCACCTATGACGGCGACACGCCTTCATCGGCCCGCAAGGCGATCAGGCACTCCGGCCATATCGTGCTCACAAACCCTGATATGCTTCATACGGGCATACTCCCCCACCACACGAAATGGATATAATTGTTCGAGAAACTGCGCTACGTGGTTGTCGATGAACTGCATCACTACCGCGGTGTCTTCGGAAGCCATGTCGCGAACGTGCTCAGGCGGCTGGGGCGGCTATGCGAATTCTACAATTCTTCGCCGCAATTCATTTGTTGTTCTGCGACGATTGCGAACCCGGTCGAACTCGCCGAGAAAATAATCGGCCAGCCCGTTGCGCTCGTTGATAACAACGGCGCGCCTTCGGGCCGCAAGCATTTCGTTCTATATAATCCGCCGGTGGTTAATCGCGAACTCGGGATCAGACGATCCGTGGTCTCGGAGTCGAGCAATCTGGCGCAGAAGTTTCTCGATAAGGACATCCAAACCATCGTGTTCGGCAGGAGCCGTCTGAGAGTCGAGATACTCGTCACTTACCTGAAGGAAGCCGTGCGCAAGATGCGGAAATCCGACCGGCTGGTTCGCGGATACCGGGGCGGATATCTGCCCAATGAGCGGCGCGACATCGAGCGCGGCCTTAGAAACGCGGAAATCATGGCGGTCGTCAGCACAAACGCCCTCGAACTGGGAATCGACATCGGCGAACTCGATGTCAGCATCATGGCCGGCTATCCGGGGACGATAGCGAGCGCGTGGCAGCAAGCTGGCCGCGCGGGAAGGCGCAACAAGGTCTCTGCCGGAATACTTGTGGCCAGCAGCGCGCCGATTGATCAGTACCTCATCAACCATCCGGAATACTTCTTCTCTCAGCCGCCCGAGAGCGGGATAGTCGATCCCAACAACCTTGTAATTCTCATCAGCCATATCAAGTGCGCAGCCTTCGAGCTTCCGTTCCGCGATGGCGAAACGTTCGGGGTCGACTCGATTGGCGAGATTCTCAATTATCTCGAGGAGCATCGCATACTCCGCCACGTGGACGGCCGCTGGCACTGGACCGCCGACGCTTATCCGGCGGAGGACGTGAGCCTGCGGAGCGCATCGCCCGAGAACGTTGTCATCATCGACGTGACGGATAACGCACGCGTCATCGGCGAAGTGGACCTGCAGAGCGCACCGCTCATCGTGTATGAAGGCGCCGTCTATATCCATGAGAGCCGGCAGTACGAAATCGAGCGGTTCGATTTCGAGAACAAGAAGGCGTATGGCCGCGCGGCGGACACGGATTATTACACCGACGCCGAATCGAAGACCGACATAAAGGTGCTCGACGTGGCTGCGGGTGCAGAACTACCACAGGGCAACAAGGCGCACGGCGAGGTGAGCGTGACGACGCTGCCGGTGATGTACAAAAAGATCAAGTTCCACACGCACGAGAACATCGGAAGCGGACGCATTCACCTGCCCGAGCAGGAAATATACACAACATCGTATTGGATGGATTTCCGGCCCGACGTGATCGAGGCCGCGGGCATCGCCGAGGCCGACCTCGGCGGCGGACTCAAGGCGCTCGCGAACGTGCTCGTGAATGTCGTGCCCATCTATATCATGTGCGATCCGAACGATATCCGGGCGGTCAGCATGGTGCGCGCGCCATTCAACCAGCGGCCGTCCATATATATCTACGACAATTATCCGGGCGGCGTGGGGTTTAGCCAGAAGATTTTCCGCATGCACGACACGCTCCTCGAGGTCGCACGGGAACTTATTGCGGGGTGTGGCTGTGAGAACGGATGCCCCTCGTGTGTGGGGCCGTCGCTCGAAGTGGGCGAAACCGGGAAGAAGTGCGCGCTCAAATTGGCGGAAATCGCGCGAAGCGCGCAGGGTTCCAAGTCCCTGGTTTCTGGTTGAAAGAGATGAAAGCGCCGAAATACAAGTAAGGAAGCGAACGGGAAGCCATCCCGTAATTCTGTAGGTGCGAATTTATTCGCACACGATGCGGCAAGAGAACAGAATATTATGCGTATAAATTCGCACCCACACAATTACGGGACAACCTCTGCTCCCCCTTTTGCAAAGGGGGGTAGGGGGGATTTAGATTGAGAATAGCGGCGCAATGAACGTCAGAGACCAACTCGAAAGATACGCAATAGCGTCAAAACCCGGACCCGCCCGCCCGCGAGAATCGGCCGCGCCCGCTCCTTGCACCGAGTGCGAACACAAGATTACCGTTTTCCCTTCGCATCAAAGACACGGCGGTTTCGAACTCGACACTCTCGGCGGCAGTTTCCGGAACGCGGCGCGGACGCTCGTCAGTGGCCGCTCCGGAGAAGCTCTCGAATTCAGCCGGATAGCGTTTATGGACACAGAGACCACGGGCCTTTCGGGTGGAGCGGGCGTTTGCGCATTCCTCGTAGGGATCGGATACGACTCACCGACGGGTTTTGTTGTCGAGCAATTTCTCATGAACGATTTCCCGGCCGAACGCGACATGCTTCGCAAGGTTTGCGAACGACTGGAGACATTCGATACGATTGCGAGTTACAATGGGCGCGCATTCGACGTTCCGATTCTGGAGGCGCGTCTCCTCCTCAATGGCATACGCAAGAGCTTGAGCCGCATACCGCACCTCGATCTTCTGCACCCGGCGCGCCGCCTGTGGAAACACCGGCTCGACGATTGCAGCCTCAAATCGGTCGAGGAGCACGCGCTCGGGTACACCCGCTTTGAAGACATCGAAGGCTGGCTGATACCTGAGACCTTTTTCAGGTATCTCAGGAGTGGAGAAGCCGACTTGATCGAGCCCATCATGCGTCACAACAGACTCGATCTTGTCTCACTCGCATGCCTGACGCAATTGATCCTGGGGGCGCTCGAATCACCGAGCGAGGCGCCGCTCAGTCACGGAGCGGATTGGTACGGTCTTGGCACATTGTTTGCTCATCATTCTCAGATGGAAGAAGCCGCCCTCTGTTTCGGGAGAGCATTGGCGGCGGATGCGTCGGACGAAGTCAGGCGTCGCTGCATGAAGTCGCTTTCGCTCACGCATAAGAGGCGGGGAGCATGGGAAGACGCGGTCGAACTCTGGAGAGAGAGCTCAGCCGCAGGCGAGACAGCGGGCGTCCTTTTTGCGCTCGAGGAACTCGCGAAATTCTACGAGCATCGGAGGCGCGATCTCGTTTCGGCGCGCGAGATTTGCAGGCGCGCGATGACGATGCTCGAGGTAAAGGAGGCGGTTGCCGGCACGGACCTGACGAGACACTTTGAGAATTTCGAGTACAGGCTTAAAAGAATTGAGAAGAAAATTCAGAGCAGGGAAAATGGTTAGCAAAAGACTTGTTGCAACAGCATTGTTGTTATCAATGATTCTCGCCCTTTCGTCGGCGACGAAGGGAGAAGACCTTTCCAAAAAGGAGGCGCTGGCTCACCGCATCGACTCGATCCTCGCGCAGGCGCGCGCGGATAGGGCGAAATGGGCGGTCGAGGTCGTATCGCTCGACACCGGCGAGACGCTCTACCAGAAAAATCCCCACCAGCTCATGGTACCCGCCTCCAACATCAAACTGTTCACGACGGCGGCTGCGCTCTATTATCTGGGCGCAAGCTTCAGCATGAAGACCTCATTCTATTATGACGGCCCGCTTACGGGAGACGGCGTGCTTAAAGGCAATCTGGTCATGTACGGGCGAGGCGACCCCAATATTTCCGGACGGTTCACCGACAAACCCACGAGCATTTTCGAGGAGGTCGCAGCTTCGCTCAAAGCGCTCGGCCTGCGCGAGGTACAGGGCGACGTCATCGGGGATGACAGTTATTTCGACGCCCAGTACTACGGACCGTGGTCGAGCGAGCACTCGCGTAAGTGGTACGCCGCGCGCGTGAGCGCTCTTTCATTCAACGACAACTGCATAGATATTTGCGTGTCGCCAAGCAAGCCGGGGAAGAAAGCTAAGGTCAGCCAGGCGCCTTGGACTTCGTATCCGCGCGTCATAAACAATGCGTCGACCACGAGCAGTAAGAGCAGTTCGGTGTGTGTTTCGCCGGGTGGGGATGGCTCGAGTGTCGTCGTTTCCGGTAAGATCGGAACGCGAAAGAAGGCCGACGTGCTGTATTTCCCGGTCGAATCGCCAAGCTTGTACGCGGCCACAGTCTTCAAGGAGACCCTCGTGCGTTCGGGCATCCGCGTTTCGGGAAAAGCGCGCGCGCTTGATGCAAGCCATAAGACGGTCGTTCCGCGCGGCGCCGTTCCCGTGTATGAATATGAATCGCTTCCGCTCTCCGATATAATCAAGGTGGTCAATAAACGCAGCCAGAACCTGCATGCAGAGCTTGTCTTGAAACAAGTCGGCTATCAGAGCGGATTCGGACCGTCTTTCGGTGGCGGCGCGAGAGCGGTCGAGAATTTCATATGCTCTGCCGGGATCGACCGTGATTCCGTGATCATTTACGACGGCTCGGGGCTCTCCACGCAGAACCATGCGACCGCCCACTCGTTCGTGCAACTGCTGAGGTTCATGGACTCGAGTGTGTGGCGCGAACCGTTTGCTGAATCACTTGCGATCGTGGGAACCGACAGGACAGTTCGTTCCCTTGCGCCGGTCGTTCCGCATGGGAGCATTTTGGCGAAAACGGGATCACTGCGAAATGCGATTTCGCTTTCAGGCTACGCGAAGGGAAAAACTGAGAGGCTTGCTTTTTCGATAATCGCAAACGATTTCAAGGGAGACCAGTTCAGAATAAAACAGGTGAGGAACAGTATCTGCAAGGAATTGGTGAACTACTGAAAGAGAAATGATGAATGATGAATTAGGAATGATGAATTCAAAATTGAGAAACCAGAAACCCAAGGCGGGCCTTTCGTCTCTTCATGCATGGCATTTCTTCAGCGACTTGAAGGATATTTTCAGGCAACGCGGGCAATAAGTGTGCGAAGCGTGCCTCATGACGTCGAAGGGTTTTGTCACGACTACCCATTTCGTCCCGTGCCGAACCTTATGGCAAACACAACATTGGACTACCATTGGCGTTCCTCCCCCTTCGTCTCCGCATCCGGTGACCCAGCCTCCTGACCGCCCTTTTGATGCGCACGAGCCACTGAACCGATCAGTGCCTTGCGCATCGGTTTATTATCTTCCTTGGCTCAAGTCTCATAGAGAAACGAAGTCAATTTTAGTGCCAGCCCCGGGCACTCGTTCCTCGAAGACATAACCATTTGACAATCTTACCTTTGTATTAATGACACGCTGCGAACGGGAGAGAATGACGCGCTAACGAACCGGGTAATTTGTGCCGGAATATGCGTCTGGCGGGAAGAATTTTCCGGAGAAAAAGAGGGCGAATCCTTTGTCATCCGGAGCCGCCTGACCATGAATGTGGCGGGTTACATGAAGAAGAAACACCTGTTTGTCATTGCGAGCGAAGAGCCCAAGGCACGAGTGAAGCAATCTCTGCGTGTATTATCGACACTGCGAATGAGATTACTACAGAAAGAAACTTTGTCCCTCGTTTCCAAGGTTAGATTTTCTTCCACAAGTAACCGCCGAAGGCTGGTCAGGCGTTCGCAACGAGTAAACGGTTGAGTGTTTCACAGGAGGAGCCGACCAGGCCTTCCGTCAAGCATGGATTCCCGCTTCCGCAGGAATGACAAGAAGTAAGCAGGGGTGGCGCAAGCGGAACTTGTCGTGCAAACCGGTGAATTGGTTTCTTGACAATCGGGTGTAGCGTACGTATAATACGCCTTGGAAGAACGGAGAAAAGTTCTTTTTTTCATATTGGGGATGTAGCTCAGTTGGGAGAGCGTTTGACTGGCAGTCAAAAGGTCGAGGGTTCGATTCCCTTCATCTCCACGACATAACCTTCTGACTTGTGGCCACTTGGGAAGATGCCCGAGTGGCCTTTTCCTTTGGCAGGAATGAAATTGTGCCCGGATTTGCGCCTATTCGCATGGTCACTCGCCCGCGGGAATCAGGTTCTTGATGAAGTCCTCGATGTCCGTCAGAGTGGCGTCCATTTCTCTTTTGAGGGCTTCCCACGCTTCTTCGCCGGCGGTCTTCAGTTCGCTGAGCTTCTTGCGGGCGGCGTCTTGCTTTTTCTGGAGTTCCTCGATTTGCTTGTTGAGTTTCACCTTGGCTTCGGCGCCCGCTTTTTCGGCCTTGGTTTTCAATTCCTTGATCTTAACGTCGAACTCCTGAAGCTTGGCGTCAGCAATCTTCTGGTATTCTTCTTTTTGCTCGAGCGTATAGCTCTTTGCCGCTTCGAACGCCTCCTGCGCTTTCTTCTCGACTTCCTGTCCGGTCGCCTCGGGCTGTTGTTGAGGAGGCGGCTGAGGTTGCTCGGTTTTCTTGCCGCAAGCGACAAGGAGTGAGAGGGCCAACAAAAGGGATAAGGACGGCGCCACGAGGACCCGATATTTTGTCATGACTTATTCTCCCTTTTCTTTGGTGGACGCTAATTCGGGGACACCTTGCGGCAAGGTGTCCCCGAATTAGCGAAACTATGGATTTATACGAGTAAATTCGCGCATACAAACTACTCTTCCACTTCGACTTTGAGAGAGAGGAACTTCAGCATATCCTTGAGTGCGATAATGCCGACGAGGCGGTCGCCGTCGACGACCATGAGGCGGCTCGCGCCAGTCCTGCTCATTTTTGCGAGAGCCTGGGTGGAATCGATGCCCGGAGAGACAGTATTTTCGGACGAGCATTGTCGAATGAGTTCGCCAACGGAGCGCTGCGCCCATTCGGCACGCGGGATTTCTCTCACCTGTCGCGTGCTAACGCAGCCGACGAGATGGTCGCCCTCAACCACCGGGAACATCTTGAAGTGGTATTTGTAGACGTAGTTCTCAACTAAGTCTTCGACGGTTATCGAAGGAGGCGCCGTGATCGGGTTCGGCTCCATGAAGCGGCTGATTGGCTCGCCCTCGAGCGCCTGCCGCGTCAGTAGTTGTTGATACGACATGGTTGCGGCGCCTCGAAGAAACATCCCTATCAGAAACAACCACATACCGCCGACGAAATCACCCACCAGCACATTTGCTACGCCCATGACGATGAGAACGACCCCGAAACCGGCGCCGATTTGTGAGGCGGTGCGCGTTGCCCATTTAATATTGTCTTTCCAACTCCACAGAGCGGCCCTCAAGATGCGTCCGCCGTCGAGCGGAAACGCCGGAATCAAGTTAAAGACAGCGAGCACGCCATTGATGAGCGCGAGATAGCGGACCACGCCGCTGATCGGGACCGGCCAAGTAGCCCCTTTTCCGAAGAGATGGATTCCGTAGAACATCAAAGATAGGGCGATACTCGATGTCGGACCGGCGACGGCCATCATGAACTCAGCTTTCGCGCTCGGGGGCTCGTCGTCCATTTCCGCGACGCCGCCGAAAATGAAGAGGGTAATCCCTTTCATGGGGAGTCCGTAGCCCCGGGCGACGAGCGAGTGGCACATCTCGTGGAAGACGATCGAAGCGAACATTCCGACCGCCCCCACCACGCCCATGATCCAATACACTGGTGGCTGAAGTCCATGGTATTGTCTCGGGAAAGTGTTGGCGGCGAGGGACCACGTAATCAACATGGCAATAATGGCCCAACTCGCGTCAATCCTGACGGAAAAGCCGAAGAGCTTGAATAGAGTGATGCGCTTACCGAACACTGGAAACCCCCCATTCGATTGCGGATTGCGAATTGTGGATTGCGGATTCGAAACACCGGCAATCGTCGCTGTAACATATCACCATGACAACGTTGTCAATTTGCCCCTGAAAATAGAGATTCTTCGCTCCGCTGCAAGAAACCGGCCGCTTATTCGGGGACACCTTGCGGCAAGGTGTCCCCGAACAAGCTAACGATGCGGCATCATGTCCCCGAATTAAGGGGCGTTTCTTGCGGAGCGAACTCGTTGGTGTCTCAATCATTATAGGCAACCGCGACTCGCCTCCTTTTTCCAGCGCCTCTGATCATCTTGCGAAGTGTCTGCGCGTCGCAGACCGCCTGTGCTTCGACGTCGTTATTGAAGTATGCATAGATATTGCGGCCTGCGCGAGCCTCAGCCTTGAGCCAACGCGCCCAATCGGCGAGCGCCTGCTCAGAATATGCGCCATGGTACCGTCCTTCCGGCCCGTGAAAGCGGACATAAGCCAAAGGGCCTACCGCTTTGCGTGGTGATTCCGCGCGGCGCAGGTCGTGCGCACACAGGCTCGCCCCTTTTTGTTCGAGCAGTCTGAAGGTGTCTTCTTTGTACCAAGTCGGGTTCCGGAATTCGAAAACATGCATAAGATCATCGGGCAGCGTATCGAGAAAAACTTCGAGGCGTCCGAGATCGCATTTCAGGCTGGGCGGAAGCTGATACAGAATCGGGCCGAGATGTTCACCCAGCAGACGGGCCCTGCTCAGAAGTCGTTCGACCGCTTCGCGCGTGTTCCTCAGTTTATTCACATGGGTGATGTATCGGCTGGCTTTGACAGCGTATATGAAACCGTCAGGCGCTTTAGCGGCCTAGCCCTTAAACACGCTCTCGGCCAGCAGACGATAAAACGTGCTGTTGATTTCAACAGTGTCAAATGTCTTCGCGTAAAATGAGAACCATTGCTTGTGGGGCAAGTCCTCAGGATAGAATTGCCCTTTCCAGTGGCTATAGCTCCAGCCGGAACAGCCGACGCGAACTTTCCTGTCTGATTTTATTCCCATCATTTGGAAGTCCTGGCAACCTGCGGCTTGATTATCTGTTTTTGAATCTGCTGTTGGACCGTGAATGTTTCTTCCTTAAGTTTCTCGCTTTCCCGCACAGGATATTTCACGGG
>CAYVDS010000030.1:0-23191 GCA_964450145.1 uncultured bacterium | reverse complement strand
AAGTTTTCCAAGCGAAGCCGCGCAACGGTTCCTTGCTTCTTCGAGCGTTTCATGGAAAATGGGCTTGCCTTTTTCCATCACTTTTGTCAGCAACGGAACTGCGTCAGCGGGGCCTTTCTCTTCGCGCAGGGCGATAGTGTCGTGCCTCATGCGGCCGTTTCGCTCGAAGAGGCGGAACACTTGCTTTCCTGCCGGCAAAGTGGCTTTTTCGGCGCTCAGTTTGAGCACAGAGCGGCCGTCGTACTCCACGAGTTTGTAAGCCATGTCGGAACTGGGCGCATCCTTCGAGACCCCCATATTGGTCCCGACGCCAAAGCCATCGATTGGCGCTTCATGGGCGAGTGATTCGTCTATTTTGTATTCATCGAACGCGCTACTGGCAAATATCTTTGTGTCATTGAGGTCCGCATCGTCCAATATTCGGCGGACCTGCTTGCTCAACAGCGTCATGTCACCGCTGTCGAGCCTAACCCCTAATAGTTTCTGGCCGCGTTCGCGCATTTCGAGGCCCACCTCGCATGCCTTCCGCGCGCCGGAAAGAGTATCGTAGGTGTCTATCAGCAGGATTGTGTTGTTCGGATGTGCGCGGGCGAATGCGCGAAATGCCTCGATTTCCTCGTCGAACGCCGTAACGTACGAGTGAGCCATAGTGCCGCTCACGGATATTCCGTAGAGCTTGCCGGCAAGCACGTTGCTCGTAGCCTTGAAACCGGCGATATAGCTGGAGCGCGCGACTCTCAGGCCGGCATCGACCCCGTGAGTGCGGCGGAGTGAGAAATCAATCAGTGCCTTGCCGCGCGCGGCGACCACGGATCGGGAAGCTTTTGTGCTGATGAGCGATTGAAGGTGGACAGCATTGATGATATACGTCTCAAGCAGTTGCGCTTCGATTATCGGCGCGGTCACTTCGAGCACGGGCTCATCAACAAAGAAAACCTCCCCGTCTCCCATCGCCCACACATCGCCTGTGAATCTGACCGCCTTCAGGAAGTCAAGAAACTCTCCTGAGAACAAGCCGAGCGTTCTCAGGTATTCGACCTCGTCTTCGGTGAAACGGAAATTTTCGAGAAAACCAAGGACATCTTCGAGCCCCGCGCTGACAAAAAAGCCCCAATTCTTTGGATATTTCCGAATGAACAAACTGAAAGTGGCGGGGGCAAACATCTTCTCTTTGAAATAGCTTGCCGCCATCGTTAATTCGTAGAGGTCGGAGAGAAGGGCTGAAACTCGGTTTCTGCGGTCGTCCATCGGCTCATATCCTCTTTCAATCGGTCTTCTTTCGAGGGTCATGCGAATAGGTTCGCATCTATCTTTTGCGTGATGGAATTCCCTCACACTCCTATTTCGTGCAAATGAATTCGCATGCGATTTCGCGTTTCCATTGTCTTCAGGCAATGGTGCATACACATGAGAAACACGAAGCATTTCTTAAATAGACTTTATCATGAAAAGACAACGCCTGCAATGAGTTGAGGGGAAATGTGAGGAGACGCTCAGGGATACGGGGAAAAAGGGGAGATAACCCTTCCTTTCACAGTCAGCTACGCCCGCAGTGGTCAGGCGCTCCTAAGAAACTGTCGCTTATTCGGGGACACCTTGCGGCAAGGTGTCCCCGAATAAGCCTGACGATGGGGCATCATGTCCCCGAATTAAGCTCGGTATCGTTTCCCCAAATTAAGGGCTGCTTCTTCTGCAATTAATCCCGTTGGGGCGGGATCGGCGTCTCAGAATGACACCGTCGCGTCTGCCTTGCTCAATCGACGCAACGATGGAGAAACGGCATGCGTCCCCGCCCTACTTTGCCTTCTTCGTTTTGTTCAGCTCTTCGGCCCTGAGCTCTTTGCGGAGGATTTTGCCGACCGCGGTTTTCGGCAGTTCGCTGCGGAATTCAATGATTTTAGGCACCTTGTAAGCGGCCAGGTTTTCTTTACAGAACCGCGTTATCTCGTCGGCGCTCGCTGTTTCGCCCGGGCGCAGGACGACGAACGACTTGACGGTTTCGCCCCGGTATTCATGGGGTACCCCTATCGTAGCAGCCTCGAGCACTTTGGGATGCGCGTAAAGGACTTCGTCCACTTCTCGCGGATAGATGTTGTAGCCACCGGCGATGATAAGGTCCTTTTTCCTGTCTACGATGTAGAAGTAGCCATCTTCATCCATACGGGCGATGTCCCCGGTCAAGAGCCAGTGGTCTCTCAACTGGTTTGCTGTTTCCTCGGGCTTATTCCAATAGCCGAGCATGATCTGCGGTCCCTTGATGATGAGCTCGCCCTCCCGGCCCGCGGGCAATTCCTTTTGCCAGTCTTCCGGGTCAACGATCTTGCAGTCAGTGTCAGGGAACGGAATCCCGATGCTTCCCGGTTTTCTGACGCCCAGGATCGGGGTGGAGTGTGTGACAGGAGAGGCTTCGCTGAGACCGTATCCCTCCGTCATAGAAATGCCCAGCGAAGCTATGCCGTTAATTGTCTCGATGGGGAGTGGCGCCGAACCGGAATTGAAAAGCGCGACGCGGTGCAATCCGACTTCAGCCACGCGCGGGTTGTTCAGAATGGCGGTGAAAAGGGTGGGCACGCCCGGGAAATATGTCACGTCGTGTGTGCCAAAGGAGTTTAACAGGTCATCGATATCGAAACGCGGGATCAGGATCATTTTCGCACCGTTGAAGATACCCGTGTTCATACCGCAGGTCATGCCATAGGAATGAAAGATGGGGATGACAATGAGATATATCTGCTGGTCGCGAGGCATGACCTCTTTGGCCCACAGCGCCGTCTGCACTGTGTTCGCAACGATGTTCATATGCGAAAGCGTGGCCCCTTTGCTTAAGCCTGTTGTGCCGCCCGTGTATTGCAGAACCGCGGGCTCGTGGATTCCCACGTTTACCACAGGCGGCAGATTGTCACCAGCACTCCCGAGCAGGTCGAGAAACCCATATTCGCCGCTCAAGAGTTCATAGGGCCCGGCCGCGTCGCGTACCTCGGGTATCATGTAGTCTGTGATACGAGACACAACGATCCGCTTGATGGAAGCCGTCTCTTTGACCTTCCTGACCTTGTCGACGTGCATGTTCAGACAGAACATCGTCTGTGTACCGCTGTCGTTAACCTGGTGCTCCAGTTCGCGTTCTGTATACAGCGGGTTCACATTGACGACGATGGCGCCGATTCGGAGGACTGCGTAGTACGCGATGATAATCTGGGGACAGTTGGGAAGCATCAGGCCCACGCGGTCGCCCTTGGCGATTCCGAGTTGGGTGAGCGCATATGCGAGCTTATTGACTTGGGCTTTGAGCTCACGATAGGTCAGATTAGCTCCATAGAAGTCTGTCGCATGCGCGTCCTTGAATTTCGCCGCCGCCAGGTCGAGCAAGAAGTGGGCGGAAACTTTCGGATACCGAATAGAGGCAGGCACGTAGTAGTCGTAATGTCGGAACCAGGGTTTTTCCATCGGGCACCTCTCATGAAGACGGTTTCAGGTTTCGAGTTTCAGGTTTCGAGTTCCTACCTTCGATTTGGGGTCCGCCAAGAAACTTAGCTTAACGGAGTCATCGGGAACTGCGTCGGAGATTCTATCATATTTGCCGGCAAAGTGCGAAGCGCCCAAGGTGTCCGAAGTATGAGATGGAAAGAGGCGAATGTCAATGAACCAAAAACCGTAAACTAATTCTCCCATAGAGACCATCCATCCCATAATTGACGAACCAAGATGGGATTCTGTAGGTGCGAATTTATTCGCATAATGCTTTCGCGCTCTTCCCGCGTCTCGAATGCGAATAGATTCGCACTTGCAGAATTACGAGACAACCCCTATAATCCGTATTTCAAATCCGGCATGTTGGTGAATACCTCGTGGCGGGCAATAGTGCTGAATCCGAGCTTTGAGTAGAGGCGTTCGGGAGCGCTGTCCCATCTTGTTTCCAGACTCAAGACGCTGATTCCGAGCGCTTGCGCATCTGCGATCGCCCGACGAAGCACGGTCGTGGCAAGCCCTTTACCGCGCAGATTTTCTCTTGTGGACACCATGTTGATGCCCGCCTCGGTTCCTTCATAGAACAGGTACAATGTGGCCGCCGGTTCGGCGCCAAATAGCCCAAGATAAAGGCGCGAGTTGTCGGGGCGGCAATTCCGGGGGACCAAATCGTGAAACACGCCTTTTGCGAAAGGAATCAAGTGTTCGGGTGTTTGGAACCCCCTAAGGAAAAGACTAAGGAACACATCGAGGGTCTCGCCGTCGGCCAATGCTATATCCAATTCGCCGGCGGCGGGAGCACAATCGCGGCCCGTGAGCGCCATGCTCGAGCGAGACTCGCCCGTGGTATGATAGCCATGTTCAAGGAGCAGCTCGCGCGCCCCATCTGAGACGGGATACGACAAATCTATGAAAACGGGGATCCCCTCCACCATACGACCTGTGCACTCAGCAAGCAGTGTTCTGTCAAAATTACGGAGAATTGAAATGCGATTGAAGTGTGGATCGGGGATGGCCTCGCTGCCGCCGAGAACTGCGTCGCCGATCTCGTGGTAGAAGCCGCCACAGAAAACGGCTTTCGACTTGATCTCCATGCGGCGCGTTGACCGCAAGACCTCGAACTCGTTTGATTTCATGGCCATTTTGCCTTTCATTTCCGCGGTGGCGGGAATGCATAGTAAACGCCTGATGCTGCTCCCCAGGAGAAACAGCCCTTAATTCGGGGACCCCATGCGGCATGGTGTCCCCGAATTAAGGGTCCCCGAATTAAGGGAAATAGTCGCATGCTTATGCGGAATCATTATACATGATTTTGGGAGAAAAACCACCGGCAGATTAGCCTCGCCGAAGAAAGGCCGGATGGAATGTGACGGGGTTGCTTAAAATATGATTCTGTATATAATATGGTGCGTAGCGAAAGGAGGATTACCTGAGATTGTCCCATAATTGGCAAACGGGCGCCCCGCCGAGGCGGGGTAGAGCGAATCTATTCGCATAATGTTTTCGGGCTTTTCCCACGTCGCACATGCGAATAAATTCGCACCTACAGAATTACGGGGCGGCCTCTACCCATTCGTTTTCAAGTGAGAAGCGGTTCAGATCAGGCAACGTGAAAGCAAAGGAGACCACACTATGCGGGGGTTCTTATGGCGGTTCCTCATTAATCTCTTGCTTCTGGGCGCCATTGCATGGCTATTTCCCGGGATTCGGATCGCGAGCTTGTCCTCGCTCATCTTTGCAGCTTTGATTTTCGGGGTGCTCAACGCTTTCTTGAGGCCTATCCTCATCTTGCTGACTCTTCCTCTCACGATCCTTACTCTTGGGTTGTTCACATTCGTTATTAACGCTCTCATGCTGTGGATAGCCTCGGCGATGGTCAGGGGATTTGAAATACGCAGCTTTTGGACCGCGCTTGCCGCGGTTTTTGTTTACAGCATCTTAAGCCTCATGGTAACGATGTTTCTCAGCGATGCAGGCAAGATTGAAGTCATTCATTTTCGGTCGCGCATCTGAGGCCGCGCGAAACGCGCGTAGTTTCGAGTTCCGGGTTTCAAGTCTCGGGTTGAAAAAGGACAAGAAGAGACAGATTTCAGTGTTTCGGAAGAACGGATGATTCGCGGGCGGCGCCTTTCAGGTCGCACACCCTCGCAGAGTTGACTTTTTTGAAATTAGTGATAGAATGAAGTTTGTGGGAAGATAGGGTCCCTTTACACGTCCGGGGGGGGGGGCGAGGAGAGCATTGTATGATCAAGCTAGGCGGCTCGCTGAAAAAAGCGAGAGAGAGCAAAGGTCTGACACTTGACGCCGTTGCTCTGAAGTGCGGATATTCAAAGGCGCTGATATCCAGAATCGAGAATAACAACGTGTCGCCTTCGATCGATTCGCTCTCGAAAATCGCGGCCGCGCTCAATCTCAGCCTTTACGACATCTTCGCGTCGTCGCCGACTAACGAAACCGTGATCTATCGTAAGGCCGACCGTCAGAAATTCAAGATCGAGGATGGAAATTTCGAAATAGAGATACTTGCTCCCTATCCGAGTGAAAACACGATGCTTCCGATCTTGTACAGCGGTCTGCCGGGCTCGCATTCCAACCACCGACCTGAGGAACGCGCCGGCCAGGAATGGGCGATCGTGCTCGAGGGCAAAGTCGAAGTGACGGTGGGAAACCAGCAATACCTGCTCAAGAAAGGTGACACGATCTACTTCAACTCCGGCATACCCCATAAATATGCGAACGTCGGCAAGACTCCTGCCAAGGGGTTATGCGTAACAACGCCGCCCAACTACTAAGAGGCGAAAGGCGCGAGCCGCGTTCATATTCACTTCTTTTTGCTATTCCCGCGAAAGCGGGAAATCCTTTCCGGCCACGATTTCACGTTCGCTCCGTTTCTTGTCCAGATAACTCCGCATATCGGCGCAAAACACGGCTTGTCCTGTAAAGATTCCGTGTTGCAAAATGTGCGCGGAGACGATAGAATACCTGCGTCGCAGGCAACCGTTCCCGGCAGTTCGACCCGACCTGCGGCGGGGTGAGACTGTTTCATGGGAGAGGCGACACGGGCAAATAACGCGGGACATCGAGGAACAGCAGCGCCATGGTTGAAAGGAAAACCATCACCGACTTTATCCCGCCTGTCGGAAAACCTGACGAGAAGCGGCCTAGCGTAATCGTGCTGGCGGGGCGCGATATAGGCCGTCAGTATTTCCTTGCAAAGGGAGAGACATCGATAGGGCGCGGTGATGATTGCACGATTCGCTTGTACGATTCCCGGGTATCGAGGAAGCACGCAAAAATCGTCGGCGACCCTCAGGCGCAACTGGGCCCCCATTTCAAACTCATCGACCTCAACAGCACAAACGGGACGTTTCTGAACGATCGGAAGATTAGCGAAGCCGTACTTACGGACGGTGACAAGATACATATCGGATACACTGTCTTCAAATATGCGATACGCGACCTCGTCGAGATAGAATATGAGAACAAGATATACCGAATGGCGACCACCGACGCGCTCACGGGGCTTTTCTCGCGCGAGCATCTCCTCCAGCAGTATAACGAGGTCTTCCACAGGTCACAGCGTTACAACCGGCCATTTTCTCTGATGATGATTGACATAGACAACTTCAAATCCGTCAATGATACGTATGGGCATCCGGCGGGTGACAAAGTGCTCGAACAACTTGGCCAACTGATCATGGAAGCTATCCGCTATGAGGACTTCGCCGCGCGGTATGGCGGCGAGGAATTTGTTGTCGTCTTGCCGGAGACCAGCCCGGAGAACGCTCTGCACCCCGCTGAGAGGCTGCGCAAGAGTCTGGAAGCTCGCGTGTTCGAGGCAGGCGATAGTCGTTTCTCCGTGACCGTCAGCGTTGGGATAGCGGGTTATCCCGATCATGCCGACACGATGAGCGACCTTGTGAAGAAAGCCGACAGCGCACTGTACGATGCGAAGGGGCTGGGGAAGAATCGGGTGGTTGTGTCTCCGTCGAGAAAGCAGGGGTAAGAGTCCGAAGCGATAACGGGGGAACGCATATGGCGGCGCCGCTCCGTGAGCTTGTGTTGAATGAGGCGCGTGCTTTGGCTGTATTCGGAGCCGGCCGGCTAACCGACCATCGGTTTGCCGTGTCATTGATATGCGACGAACTCCCCGACATGAGGTTCAACCGCGCGTATGTGCTCGATGCCGCAAACCTGACCACCGAATCACTTGAGGAGCTTTCAAGAGACTTTCTCTCCTCGCAGTTGTCTTTCAGAATGGATATATTCCTTCCCATCCTGCCCGAAACAGAGACATTATTGAATCGGAGAGGCTTCGACCTGACGGAGGACTACGCTTCGGAGATGACGCTGACAAGACCATCGACACGATTAATGGGAAATCGCGCGGTGAGGATCGAAAGGTTGAGCCCTCAGTTTCTGGACGCTTTTTCCACGATACTCGTGAAAGCCTACAACACCCCGCCTGACATGGTCGCCACGCTGGTCTCTATCTTCCGGCATACGATCCCGCGCTCGCTCGAACATAAGGGCGCTGCGCTCTATCTCGCGTTTCTTGGTTCGGAGCCGGTCGGCGCGCTCTATCTTTTCGCGCAGGGAGGCGTGGCCGGGCTTTACAACCTCGCCGTTGCACTGCCGTCGCGAAGGCAAGGGGTGGCAACGACTCTCATGCTGAGAGCCATCGAGGACTCGCTGATTGCGGGACATGAAACGGTGTGCCTTCAAACCGGGGTCGGCACATTTCATGAACGATTTTTCGAGAGGCTCGGTTTCTGCACGGTGGCGCGCCGGAAGAGAGCAATGCGAAGGAAGCCGTGAGAAAACGGTTTATGGTTTCGAGTTTCTGGTTCACTGCCGTCCAAGAACAAAAGCTGAACCGCGGAAGGGCCGCAGCCCCGAGGCGAGGAGGGATGCAGAGCAGCTAAGGCCGCAACCGAGAAAAAAAGAATCTAAGAAAGAAGTGCGAACACGAATACCACGGTTTCTTTTTTTGTCATTCCGCGAAGGCGGGAATCCATGTTGTATCTTCCCTCTTGAATTCAACTTGGCGGTAATCCCCCCCCTATTTGAACGCCGGCAGGTATTTCGCTTGCGCGGCCAGCAACTCGTCGAGCATCCGGTCTGGACGGCCGCAGTTGCTGCTGAGTGGGTCTCTGAGCAGAACGTCGAGAGCCGCTGAACGGTCGCCATCGAGGGCGGCCTTGACCACAAGAGACTGGTTTTCAGCGTGCGGCAAAATGAGGGTCTGAACGTCGCGCGGCAATTCGAGCGGTTTGAGAGTTCCCACTCCGTTTCCTGAAACTTCGCCCAGCGTCTCTACCACGGCGCCCTTCGGGAGATTTGATACCTGCCCTGTATTCGGGACGTTTAGCACATCCGTGTGCGGAGCTCCACCTGACAAGCTTGCCAGAATATCGGAAATCGTCTCGCCCGATTTCCTGACGGGCAGCGGGAACGTTTCCTCCAGCATACCGTGGACATATGCCTTCGCTGCCGCAAACCAGCCATCCCTCCGTTCGCTGATTGACGTGGGCAAGACTCCATATTTCTGCTCAGCCTCCTTCATGTCTCGAAGATAGTTATCAAAAAACTCAGCAATGTGTCTGTCACCAGCGGCGGGAAGGCTGCCGTGCTTCTCAAACAGTTCGAGTTTGAGCTTGGCTCGGTCTATCATCGAGGGAGTAAACATCTCCTTGATATCCTGGTCTTGAACCTCAAAAGGCGCCGGGTTCCGCGTCCATTCACGAAGCATTTCGAAACCATCGCGCCCGTCGATTTTGAGTCTTAGGAGCCATATGAAATGGTTGACACCGGCAACGTCGAACTCGATTTTAGAGTTCTCCGCCAGCTTCAACATACTACGCACGATATAGAGAACGC
Organism: uncultured bacterium; assembly: GCA_964450145.1. GTDB lineage: Bacteria > Abyssobacteria > SURF-5 > SURF-5 > SURF-5 > JACRIR01. Next base: position 13,843 of record CAYVDS010000030.1, on the reverse strand, counting down.
CTTGGAGCTCATGGCACAGGCCGATTGTTCGTATACGGGTTGCATGGTTAACCGCGAGACACAAGGTCGACATTGGATTAGTTATGTTGATTAGCCACGCCTGAGGGCAGATTCGTTCCATGTTGCGCGCAATCCCAACCAGGACAGGTATGCTTCTGAGAGCTCGCGCCAAGCCACCCGGCCCGACGGTGTCGCCGACGGTCTGATTAACTCCATACTTGCGCGGGATTTCGAGGTCTTTCTCCATAGTCTCGAATCCACCAGTGGAGATGGTGACGATCACGAAATCGGCCCCATCGAGAGCTTCTTTCTCGTCGATCGTTGTGTTGAGCGTACAATCCGATTTCTTCTCGGCAATCATCTTCTGCCCGAGAGAATAAGTTGCCTTCAGCGGTTCGGGAGCGAGGTCTTCCAGCACGATATGGCATCCATCCAGAGCGGGGGTCAACAATATGTCGCTGATTAATGTGGGCGCCCAATTGTAACTACCGCCCCCGATTATGACTATTTTTGGTGGCATTCCTTTCTCTCCTCTCTCCCAGGAAAGTCCAAAGGTTGAATCATAAATGGATTCCCGCCTTTAGGGGAATGGTGATTTCTCCATATCCGCGTTTATTATCCATGCAACTATGCCGTAGGCAGGTCAGCCGCTCACAAGAAAGCTGGTTCGGAAAGCGTCCAATGGTGTCCTGTTCATGAAAAGGACCCGAAAATTCCGTTTCGCCCTAAGAATGGGGTCAGAATAGCTCGTTAATTATATCAGTTTCTTGCGAGAAGAGTGCAAAAGGTGCTAGATTAAGAAAGAATTTGAACCTACAATTATGGGACACCGTGAAGGAGAACAACATGGCGACGAGCAGAGCTAGAGACCATTCCCATTTCGTGAAAACCATATTCGTCCTCTTGTTCGCTTTCTTGCCTGCCGCGGGCACTGGCTGCAATACCGCCGCAAAGCCTCCCTTGGACAACAAAACCGGAGTGCCGCTGGAACTGAAAGCCGTTGACGTCAGCGGCATTAACGCCACGAGTGTGCCGGCAGGATCGTATGTCTTCAGAAAATCGGCGGAATGGCGTGATTTCTGGGCAAAATACAGCATGGGAAATTCCCCCAAAATTGATTTCGCGAAATTCAGCGCGTTGGCGATCTTCCTTGGCCAGAGACCGAACACCGGCTACTCGGTCAAGATACTCGAGGCCCGAGAGTACAAGCAGGCGGTAGTGGTCAAGGCTGCGGAGTACTTGCCGGCGCCAGGGATGATGTACGCCCAATTGATAGTGTACCCATTCGACATCGTTCTTATTCCAAAGACGGATAAGGGCGTACGCTTCGAAACGACGAAACTGGTCGGCCAGCCATAAGAAATCCTTCACTTCGTTTCACCGATACTGCATATTTGCGGTGATAGCCGCTCCTTGATTCTTGGCTCGTTATTGCTATACAATCCACGAATCGGCTGAGCCGTTGGTTTGGAGAGAACCCAACTGCCCCGTGATAATCAGGCGCGAATTCATTCGCCGAAGATGGGCGAAGGCGGGTGGGGGGACTGTGCATAAGGAGACAAGCCGAAAGTGAATGAAGCCGGCACAAAACCTCGGAGTTGGCCGTACCTCATGCAGTTGAGTGTCAACTATCTGGGTTGGGCGTTTTGCTGGACGACCGCCGCGGCGTACATGGCGCCGAACACGCTGCTCAAGATGGTGGATGATTCCGTCAAGAACTCACGCCTCGGACTGATGAGCAGCCTCGCGAATCTGTTCCTCCTCTTCATGACTCCCCTGTTGGGAGTCGTGAGCGACAGGACGACATCGCAGTTCGGGAGGCGGCGTCCTTTCTATATCAGCGCGGTAGTCGCCATGAGTGTGCTTGTTCTGACGGTCACGCGCTGTCGCAGCTATCTCTTGTTGGTGGCTTTGCTGGTGATGATGCACGGGGCGCTAGCGGTATGGTTCCCGAACCGCGCGCTTGTCCGTGATATTGTGCCGCTCGAGCGGCGCGGGCGCATCTCCGCTTTGGCCAACATCACCAACACTTTGGGGATCATGCTGGCTCATGTAGTCGCGCCGCGGCTGGTTAAGACCCGCATACTGCTGTTGGCGCTGATAGCGGTGACGGCAAACATCGCGGCGAATCTCTGGGTCGCCGCGCGGGTCAGGGAAGAACCGTTCGAGAACGCTTCGCGACAGGAAATCACGTCATGGAGGGAGATTTTCTTGCCGAAGCTCGAAAAGGGAACCGGTCTCGGTTGGCTCGCAGCTTCCAACCTCCTCACGTGGACGGGGGTTGTCGCCATGACGTGCTTTCTGCTCTACTTTGTGAAAGACCAGATTGATCCGACGAGTTTCAACAAGACTTTCGGGAAGACGGTCCTGATTGCGATGGGGACAGCAGTCCCTTCCTCCATCGGAGCCGGTTTCGTTGCTGATCGTTTTGGCCGCAAACGCGTGCTTCTTGTCGCCTGCCTCCTGCAACTCGCCTGTCAGGTCAACTTCCTGCTCGCGCCGCGCGGGTTTTCGACTTTGTATCTGAGCGGTTTCCTATTTGGTCTTGGCAACGGGGCCTACTTGAGCACGTATTGGACGTTGGTGTCTGACATGATTCCCAAAGATGAAACCAGCAAGTACATCGGCCTGATGCAGTATACGATGGTTTTCCCATGGGTAGTCACGCCGGTCGCGCTTGGGCCGATAGTGGACAACTTCGGGGCAGCTTCCGGAAGGGGATATAACATTCTATTCTCGGTCATCATAGTATTCTTTATAGCGGGAATACTTTTGATTCATCGCATTCCGGAGACCCTGAAGAGGGAATCGTAGGAGCGGAAACAGATTTTGGAACGGATTTCACGGATTTGACGGATTCAGAAACCGTGTCAAATGCGAAAGAATCGACGGTTTAGAGATACTGCGCTCCTAAGGGTTAATCTCTGTCGTGAATCATGGAAACGAAACAGCCTATCGACCGCAGAGAGCGCGCTGCAAGACGAAAGACAAAGGCAAAATCTCACCACCAAGCCACAAAGACGCCAGGATGCGTTTTTTGTCTGTTATCTGGGAGGTCGTCCCTCTCCCTATTTTCCCGCGGCCTGTTTCCGAAAGTCCTCTTTTCTGTGCCGAATGATCTCGCCGGTGGTCATATAAATCACATCCTCGGCGATATTGGTGGCATGGTCCGCGATGCGTTCCAAATGGCGGGCGACAAACAGATGGTGGATCAACCGGTCGCTTTCCTCGGGGTGTTTTTCGAGAGCTTCGCGAACCTGGAGAATTATGCGGCGCTCCATTTCGTCCACTATGTCGTCGGCCGCGCAGACATCGCGGGCAAGTTCCGGATTCATGTTAACGAGGGAATCGAGGCTCATCCTGAGCATCTTTTCTGTCTGCTCTGACATCGAGCGATAATCGAAGACTATACTGGTCCTTTCCGTTCCCGCCAGATAGGTGGCGCGTTCGGCGATATTGACGGCCAGGTCACCGATTCGCTCGAGGTCGTTGTTGAGTTTGAGCACTGCGATAATGAACCGCAGGTCGATGGCGACTGGCTGATGGAGGGCGAGTATTTTGAGGCATTCTTCCTCCACCTCGACTTCCTTATGGTCGATTTCGAGGTCGACTTCGATAACTTTGTCTGCCAGCTTCGGGTTCCTCTCCTCGATGCTTCTGACAGCTCTGCGAACGTTCTCCTCGACAACTGCGGCCAGATACAAGATGGCCTTTTTCAGGTTCTCGATCTCTTTTTGCAGGTGTAACACCATTGGTTCTTCCCCCCTTTTTATAGTGGAGATTCTTTGCTTCGTTCTTCAGAAACGGCCAATTGTTTCGCTTAATTCAGGGACACGATGAAGCATCATGTCCCCGAATTAGGGGCTCTTTATCCGAACCGGCCGGTCATATAATCCTGCGTTTTGCCATGTCTGGGATTAGTGAATATGGCGGATGTGTCGCCGTACTCGATAAGCTTGCCCAGATACATGAAAGCGGTATTGTCGGAAACGCGGGCGGCCTGCTGCATATTATGGGTAACGATGATGATAGTATATTGACCGCGCAGTTGGTAAATCAAATCTTCGATCTTCGCGGTATCGAGGGCCGAACAAGGCTCGTCCATCAGCAGGACCTCGGGATCTCCCGCGATCGCCCGCGCTATACATAAACGCTGTTGCTGCCCGCCCGACAGCCCCAACGCATTATGATGCAGGCGCTCTTTTACCTCATCCCACAACGCAGCCGCTTTGAGGGCTTTCTCGGCGCTCTCGTCAAGAACGTGGCGGTTACTGATACCGTCGACTTTCAGTGGATAGCTCACGTTCTCCGAGATTGTCATGGGGAAAGGATTCGGTTTTTGAAAGACCATTCCCATGCGCTTCCTGAGGCCGATGACGTCAACGTCGGGGTTGTATATGTTTTCACCGTCGAAATAGATTTCTCCTCGCGTCCGAAGACCGTCAATCAAATCGTTCATCCGGTTGAGCGAGCGAATAAGCGTGGATTTCCCGCATCCAGAGGGCCCTATGAGAGCGGTGACGAGGCCTCGCTCGACGTTCAACGTGTTGTTGAACAACGCCTGTTGATGACCGTACCAGAGCGAGAAGTCCTTGATTTCGATAACCGCTCCCCTACCCCCGTGTTTCGGGTAATTGATGGTCCCGATTGATTCAGCGTATGTGACGCGAGAGTCAACCACTTCAACGTCTCCTTTTCAGAAAAGCCGAACATTCAGTAACTGTGAGCCGCCGACTCCGGGAAATTCCCCCTGCCCCCTTTGCAAAGGGGGGAATGAGTAGTGACAACTTGCGGCGCCGCTAATTTGGGGACACGATGCGGCATCGTGTCCCCGAATTAGCAGCATCATGTCCCCGAATGATACTTCATCCTCAAAAGTGTCCCACATAGTATCTTCTTTTCAGCCGGTTGCGAATATATATTGCGGTCGCGTTCATCACGGCAACGAGTGTGATGAGCAGCAAAGTCGTCACGAACACCATGGGTTTGGCAGCCTCGGAGTTGCGCGATTGGAAGCCCACATCGTAAATGTGAAATCCGAGGTGCATGAAGCTGCGCTCGAGATGTATATAGGGAAAGAACCCGTCAATCGGGAGTTCCGGCGCGATCTTTACGACTCCGACCAGCATGAGCGGCGCCACCTCGCCCGCTCCTCGCGCCATGGCCAGGATAAGGCCGGTCATTACTCCGGGCATGGCCTTCGGCAAGACGACGTATCGAATTGTCTGCCACTTCGAGGCACCGCACGCGAGCGAACCCTCGCGCATCGACTGCGGTACGGCGGCAAGCGCTTCCTCAGTCGCGACGATGACCACGGGAACCGTCAACAGGGCGAGCGTGAGGGATGCCCAGAGGACGCCGCCGGTTCCGAAGGTCGGGTTGGGCAATCGCTCCGGAAAGAACGCCCGGTCGATGGCGGCTCCGACAATGTAGGCAAAGAAGCCGAGGCCGAACACGCCATACACTATCGAAGGCACGCCTGCGAGATTGTTCACGCAAATGCGTATTATCGAGACCAATCGTCCTTGTCTGGCATATTCGCGGAGGTAAAGCGCGGCGACGACTCCGAACGGCGCTACGGCGAACGCCATAAGCACGGTCATCACGAAGGTGCCGAAAATTGCCGGCATGACTCCGCCTTCCGTGTTGGCCTCACGCGGTTCCCGGGTCAGAAACTCGATCCATCTCGACACATAAACTCTGAGTTTCTGGAACGGTGTCAGATTGTTGGCAGAATAGAGCCGCACAACGTTTGAGAGAGGAATCGTGTTCTCGAGACCGGTTACGTCACGCAGCGTGATCTGATGTTGCGCATCATCTTGCTTAATGGAGTCGGCCTCCGTGCGTAACCTTTCGTATTGGGCCTGTAACGTCGCGAGACGGGCTTCGTACTTCGCGAGAGCTTGTTGATACTTCTTGCTGCGCTCTCCGTGGTCCAAAAAGATGCGGCGCAATGCCAGCCGTTCGTGTTCGATGCGGTAGTTTACCTTCCCAATCTCGATCCGTTCGAGTCGGAGCGCTTGTTCCCGGCGGTTGACGGCGTTCCGGTGTTGGGCATGGAGCAGTTCAGGGACAAGAGATTCGCCGTCGAAGGTTTCGTTCCCCAAACTGAGCGATTTCACGAAGCCGATGAAGGGCCCCCATTCGACGCGTTCGACGAAGAAGATGTCGGAAGGCAGGGCCATCGTTTCAATTTCGAAGCCTGATATCCATCGAAAATCCTCGTTATACAGATCGAAATTGCCGGTGCGGTAGAGAGTGCGGGAGGCAAACCCTTGCGCGTTTCTGATTCGTTCCCTTGTTGCGGCGTCGAGCGCTTCGAGCCGCTGTTCGCCCGGTCTGTAAGATTCTGTCCTCGTTGGTTCGCCCGCAACTACCGAGCCGTCTTTCAAAGTGAGAACGGGGATCGGTTTTGGGAAGAAAGTGATAATCCCATTCCAGAATATGAGCGTGAGAAAGCCGATTATCATCGAAATGCCGATGGCCAGCGCGCCGCCCATTCCCCAGACGAAAGGCTCACCTCGAGCGGGCAAAACGGATCCGCCGATGTGTTTCGTTTCCGTCGGCGAGGCTGAATCGGCGGCTTTGCCTGTATGGGTTCCAGTTGTCATAAGATTCTACACGCATAGTTATGAGGATCACAGAATACCATGGCACGTGCTTATTTGGGGACACGATGCGGCATCATGTCCCCAAATAAGCCGAGATTCTTCGCTTTTAATTCGGGGATACGATGCGACATCGTGTCCCCGAATTAAGGGCAGTCTCCTCAAAGCTGCATCGTGCGTTTGCGGAATCGGATTCGAACCAATTCGGCCACGGTGTTGATTACAAAAGTCATCGAGAAGAGGACCAACCCGGCCAAAAAGAGGATGCGATACAGGGTCCCATCTTTGACCGCTTCAGGAAGCTCGACGGCGATCGTGGCTGACAGGGCGCGCAATCCATTGAAAACGTTAACATCGATGATAGGCGTGTTTCCCGCCGACATCACGACTATCATCGTTTCTCCGACCGCGCGGCCCATTCCAATCATGATTGCAGAAAATACTCCGCTGATGGCAGTGGGCAGAACCACATGAATGGCGGTCTGCCAGGGAGTCGCTCCACACGCCAAACTAGCGGCGCGCAGGTGCTCGGGGACCGAATTCAATGCGTCTTCTGCGATTGTGTAGATGATGGGGATTACGGCAAACCCCATTGCGAAACCCACGACCAGCGTGTTCCTCTGCACATATGTGTCAACGACATTGCCGCGCGCATCCAGTCCGAGGGAATCAAGCGCGAGAGAGGCGACGTACGAGCATACTACGGCGGCTGCAAGAGTGAGAATCCATCTGACAATATCGATCAATGCGGCGGAAATGTGACCGAGGCGTTTCATCGCAGACGATAGACGGCGTCCCCAATAGCGTGAGACCAGGAACCCGACGGCAATAAACGAAACAGGCATAAGCAAAAGGAACAGAAACGGTTGCGCCGAGCCCCGGGTGCCATTAAGCCATGACTTGAAATCGCCCGCAAAGAACAGCTTTTCGAACACGGGCCCTGCCGCGAGCGCACAATATATTCCCGCAATGACCGTGACGACTATAAAGCAGAACCTGGGAATCCCCTGAAGGCGGACTGCGATACGCAACGGGAGCAACTGCCACAGGTAGGCGGCTATCATGAGCGCGAGCGGGATGACGGCGAAGGCGAGGAGCACCGCGGCGATCCATGTTTCGACAATCGGCGCGAGCACGAGGGCCGCGACGAAGCCGAGCACCACGGACGGCAATGACGCCATCATTTCCATTGCAGGCTTCATGACCGAGCGTACGCGATAGTGGACAAATTCAGACGTATAGATTGCCGCAAGTATGGCAATTGGTATCGCAAACAGGAGTGAATAAAATGCCGCTTTAATGGTTCCAAAAATCAGCGGGACCAATGAGAACTTCGACTCATATTCGTCAGTGGCCGCCGATGACTGCCAGGTATACGTCGGGGCCGGGTGGCCCTCGTACCAGACTTTCCGGAAGAGAGCGCTGAATGTAGTCTCGGGATGAGGAACCGAAAACTCCCAGAGCCGCACGCGGCCGTCGGATTGGACAGCCATCAGGCCGTCGAGGCGGGGGGCTAACAATATGTGCGGGTATCCCGCGGCGCCTGAAGCCGGAGCAAACGACGCCAGAGTCTTCCGGCTGACGCCATGCAAGACTTTGAGCGCGCCGTTTGCCTCCGCGACGGCAAAGCTTTTCCCTTGGGGGCTCGGGTCAAGTTCCACGACCGGGGAGCCAGCGCGCTCGAACTCTCTTGCGCGGACGAGCATTCGTCCATCGGTTGTATTTGCCGCATCGCGGTCGAGCAAGAAAAACGTGCTCAGGGACCCATCCGACCCTCCGACGAGGAGCGACTGGCCACCTAACAGAAACCTGAACGCCGTGAGGTCAACTCCCTCCGACAGGACGCGCGTCGTCTCGGCAAGAACCGGCCCGCACAGGTCTGATGTATTGAACCGATATACGACGCCGTCTTTGCCAGCGACCAGCACCGTATCAGCGCCTGGCGTAAGCGCCAAAGCGCGTATTTCCACAGTCTCCGGAATCGGCGGCAGACTCGCCTGTTCGACAGTTGTGTGAACTTCTCCCGTCAAGAGATTCAGGGCGCTAGAGGCGATATTGAGCGTTGCCGCCCTGCTGCTGTCCATTGCGACGAAAGCCTTCGTTTGACGCTCGGCCTCACCACTCACCTGGTAGTCAAGTGCGACAATCGGTTTTCGCGATTCGGAGACTGACAGCGGCTCTTCCATGCGGACTTCGACCACAATCTTGCGGTACTGCGCGCCCGGAGCTTTTGAGTACACGTCGGAGCCGTCGGTCAGGTCGCGTCCGTCAAGTTCACGAAGTCCCTCAGGGAGGTCGCGTGCAGTAATGACCGTCGAAGGAAAACTAACCTCGGCAAACCGGACGGTTCCATCGGCGAACCCGAGCGCCATGCCGCTGCGGTCCAAGGCGGTCGCAGAGCTTGTGATTTCCTTTCCGCGCAGATCGACTGCGGGAGAAGCGAATGGAGCGCCTGTTTTCGCATGAACTACGGAAACCTCTCCGTTTCTCGAGAGCATGAAAGCGAACGTTTTGTATTCATCCATTGCCATGGCAACGACGGAGTCGGAAGCGGCGTCCACGGTATAGTCGTGCCGGCTCGTGACCTTGCCGGCTTTGAAGAGGGGGAGAGTTTGCTGGATGAGGAACACCATGATGGCAAGCACGGCCACGATTACGAGGATGCCGCCGACGGTTATGACATAGTCGGCGATTCGGTCAGCAATCAGGACCGACCGTTTGGCCTTCTTCTCCCCTTTCGCAGGCGAGACAGCGGGCGCGGCTTGTTCGTTCTTTGTTTCAGCTCGCATGGTCATGGCCGTTTGCAGTCATAGAGGCAATCACTTGTCTTTCGCACGAGCTTCTTGTCGTCCATGAAGGCGGAAATCCATTCTCATGGTAAGCACATCAGCTTATCCGGGGAAACATGCCGCATAGTAGACAAATCCCCTCCCCCCTTTGCAAAGGGGGGTGAGGGGGATTTTTCCGACATCTCAGTTTTCACGACCTCATCATTATTATTCGATTCCGATCGCCTTCAGGTCTTCGGCGGCGAGCCCGCTGGTCACCGGGAAGAAGCCGTCCTTGATTACTGCGATCTGTCCCTCTTTCGAGAGGACATATCTGAGGAATTCCTTCCGAACCGGGTCAAGCGGCCGGTTGGGGTCTTTGTTAAGATAGATGTAGAGGAATCGGGAAAGCGGGTATTCGCCGCTGTACGCGTTTTGGGCATTTGCCTCGACAATGCGTCTGACCTTACTCGCTGCGAGGGGGACGGCTCTCACATCGGCGGTCTTATATCCGATGCCAGAATAGCCTATGGCATACTTGTCCGATGCGACTCCCTGAACAACGGCCGAAGAACCCGGCTGCTCTTTAACCGTATCTTTGTAGTCGCCCTTGAAGAGCGCCACTTCTTTGAAGTACCCATAAGTTCCCGAGGCCGAATTGCGGCCATAGAGGGAAATCGGCTTATCCGCCCATTCGCCGGTCAGTCCTAAGTCGCCCCATGTTTTAATATCTTTTGTGTAGCCGCCTTTGCGATTCTTCGAGAATATGGCGTCCACTTCCTGGAGCGTCAACCCCTTAATCGGGTTGTCCTTGTGAACGAATACGGCGAGCGCGTCCACTGCAACTCGTACGCGGGCGGGTTTATAGCCGAATTTCTTTTCGAACGCCTGCATTTCTTCCGCCTTCATTTCTCTCGACATGGGGCCGAACTGAGAAGTCCCCGCAATGAGCGCAGGCGGAGCGGTGGATGAGCCCTTGCCCTCGACCGAAATCTTGACATTCGGGTAGATTCCACGGTAGCCTTCCGACCACAGGGCCATCAGGTTGTTGAGTGTATCGGAGCCGACGGACTTTATTTCTCCGGAGACACCGCTGACACTCTTGTAGCTCGGGAGGTTTTTGTCAACATCGAGAGCAAAAACCGTCGAGACACACAAAAGTCCGACTATCACTGCGCAGAGCGCCGCTTTGAGGATGCCGCTCTCCTTCTGGAACGTTCGTTTGCTCATGTGTTTGTTCTCCTTTTCTGTTCCATTCAACTATGTCAGTTTCGCATTCAGTTGTTAGGATTGCGTTAAGACCATGTTAGGAACCTGCGAGGCCAGGCGCTAAGCCTCCGGCCTCGTTCCGATTAAATTGGGGACACCATGCCGCATGGTGTCCCCAATTTAACATTGGGTCGCGGCCCACGCCGCGCTGTGTCAATCCGCGCAATCTGTGGATTCCCATCTTCTTCCTTAGAATTTGAACTCGGCATCGAGCTGCAGCCTGTGGTAATCGGTTTCGTCCTCGTCGCCGGCGATGTGCTTCTCATTGGGGAAGTATGACGCCGCGAGTTTCCAGTTCTTCGTCAGTTGATAGCCGAGATTCACCTCAAAGCCTTTGTTGTTCGTGCCGCCGCCCGCAAAGTCGGAATCGGCGAAACCGCCAAGAACGGCGTCTTTCTCGAGTTCACGATAGTACCCGCGGAACTCCCAACTGTGCGGGTCGCTGGCTTTACCGACGCCGAAGCCAACGAGCCAGCCGTCGTTATCTTCGCTTGCGGCCTCGTTGGTCACGAAATCAGCGAATACATAAACAGGAATCTTTTTGACCTTGACTCCGACTTCGCCGAAGGCATTAAAGAGGTCGAAGTCTTCCGCGAGAACGCCATCGACCAAAGTGTTTCCGAAGTTCTTGGCGTCATTGTCAAAGAACGGCTCCATGCCTTCGGTATTGCCGTAGTCGTAATAGCTCAGTCCACCAAGAACATGAGCCTTGTCTTCGAAGGCTGTAAAGTTGTACTTGAGCGCTCCTTGTGCTCCGAAGAGGCCGGAATCCGCTTCGCTACTTCTTTCGAGCACCCAGAATCCGTAGAGGTTACCGAGTACTTCGAGCGAGTCGAACTTCTTGGAGAACTTGACTGCGCCGCCTTCGGGCGCCAGGTCTCCGTCAAAGATTAGCTCGCTCTTGCCCGCCGTGATGAATGGGTACGGCATCTTGCCGCCGATAAGATGGACACCCGGGACCATCGCAGGATGCCAATCGGCGTAGGCCTGTGAGAGCCAGATTTCTTTCGTCGAGAAAGCATTGGTCAGTGTCTGATTGTTGGAGACCGGGTCGCCTTCTTCGCTTTTTCCGGAATCTTCCGAGGTTGCGAGTTGGAAACCCAGGTCCAGTTCATCACTGAGTTTTGCGCCCACGCCGATTCTCGCGCGGATGCGGTTCCGATTTCTGTTGTCCTTGTCTTCCTCGTCGATGAGTTCGTATCGGTAACGGAAATCTCCGATCACCTTCACTTTGTCAGTCCAGATCGGCTTATCTTCTTGCTCGATCCATGTCGCCTGGCTGTCCTGCGCGCCTTCGATGGTTTCGATGCGTGACATCAAATCGGAGATGCGCTGATTCTGTTCCTCGATGATCCTGCGTAGTTCGGCAGTCTCATCGTCCGCAAAAGCGGTCCCGGAAATGATAAGCAATCCGAGACATACAAACGACATCCACTTCTTCATGCTATTTGACTCCTTCAAAGTAAGTTTGTCGGTTTGATAGTTTGATGGTTTGAAGAGATTCTTCATTCGGGCCTGTGGCCCTTCGCTCAGAATGACGTTATGGGTGTCACCTCCTTTCGATGGAATAGTGTGTGATCGGGGTGAGGAGGCTGTGATCAAAGCAAAGGATACCGCGTGATTATTAGGGCAATGTGAAGGATTGGTTAGAGTTGAGATTGGAATCCGCCACTCTCGATTTTGGATTTTAGATTTTGGATGTTGGATTGAACCAAGAAGGCGGAAGAACAGGAACCGCCGATGGACTCGGATGGGGTAACGATTAAGGATGAAGAAAGGAGAAAGAAGAAACGAGTGACGCTTGTGACGCTTAAAGGGCATTTTTCCTATAAAGGCCCGGAAAATGATGAAGGATGTAAAAGACGAAGGATGAGAAAGGATAAGGATGAGGGATGAGGGATGAAGGATGAGGAAAAGAAAAAGAGGATTGATCCACGAAGGACACGAAGCGCACGAAGGGGGGGATGCAGTGAATGATTTCTTGGGCCATTTTGGTGATTTCTTTTGTAAGTTGTTGAGGTGTAAGGCTGTGACGCAAGTGACACAAAGACCCCTTCGGTGGCACAAATTCCCTTAAGAAAAAATGTGGTCTATAGGAGAACCGCGCAAAGCGCGAGGTTCCGAGTTTCGAGTTTCGGGTGGAGAGGACACATGAGGACACATAAGGTACTGGGGCGAAATTGGGCGAAGAGGCGAAGAGAGAAAGGGGCCAAACAGGAGGAAGAGGGGAAACGGGGAAAGGATGACGATGAAGAAGGAACAGTCACGAGTCGCGGGTCGAGGGTCACGAGTCGTGGGTATGAAAAGAGGAAGGAAAGCAAGCCGAATGCCGGAAGGTCGCTGAGTCATTTTCATGGTGAGACCTTTCTCTTTTTCTGAGTTTCCCGTTGACGTTTTGACGCGGCAGAGGAGCGTCGATGTTTTGCCGTTGATGATACGCGGTGGGGGAAAGTCGAGCAACGAAGTATTTGTTAATTTTTCTGCGAATTTTGGAAGTGCTTGGAACAGAAGAAGATACGGAACCACGGATTGCACGGATTGCACGGATTTGGGGGAGAAGAAAAGGCTATTGCAGCCACAGATGAGCGCAGATAAACGCGGATGATAAAAGACTCTGGGAGAAACGGGGAAAAGGGGAAACGGGGAAACGGCCACAAAAAAGGAAAAGAGACTCTCACCACGGGGAGCACGGGGAAAAGAAGGGGAAGAAGAAAAAGAGGGAACACGAATATCACGAATTATGCGAATTACACGAAGGAACACAAGGGAAGGCGAAAGGAGCAATCCCGGAATAACTGGATTGAGGGACGATCAACAAGTTGTGCTAACAGAATTCGGATTTTGAGAAGTTTCTGCAGGATGTGACGATTGATTTCAATGGCAAGGGGCTTCGCAGCGCGGCGAGGCCGCAACTAAGGAAGGGTTCATCACAAAGGCACAAAGAAAGAGAAGAAGAATTTCAGACATGATTAGCATGATTTACTTGATTTTGGAGGAAGGACAATAAGAAAAGAAGGGAACAGGATATCATGCGATATATCAAAGAGAGATTGAAGGTCGAGTAATCGGCAGCGGCATATGAGCCTTATCCTGTTTTGGACTGAATCACATGGGCTGTGTTGGTTCGGTAAAGAGTAAAGATGTGATAATCATATAAAGGCGCCTCCGAAGGGTACCGGATGGTGTATCATCTGGTAA
>CAYVDS010000029.1:8801-35871 GCA_964450145.1 uncultured bacterium | reverse complement strand
CATTCGGCCAATTGTGTCAAAGATGGCTTGAAAAAGCGTGCGAATAAATTCGCACGCACACAATTCTATCCCTATTCGCCAGTTTGCGGGACAGCCCCCATCCCCCCTTTGCAAAGGGGGGGTCAGGGGGGATTTGCGTGCTGGTTATAGACCTCCGACTTTGGACTTTTTAATACAGTAGCCCATTCGCATCGCACATTACGGGGTCTTTCCCGAAAGTGTCGCCCGCGATTTCTGCTCTGTATCTACATCCGCCTCTGCACAAATCCAGCAAGTCACAATCACACCGGAGCTGGCTGAGACGCGTTCGCGGAATCCTGCTCCATGCCTCCGCGAGTCCATCCTGCACGGTTCCGACCGGCGAGCCGGAATAGAAACCGCATTTGCATACGGCTCCGTCGGCCATTACGGCGCACAGGTGGGCGCCGCATGCGAGATCGTCCCCCTCACTGCACGAGCGGTGAGCGCCGCCCCCGAAGGCTCGTTCGAGGAGCGGGCCAATCTTCCGGCGCGCGTCTAGTTCCAATGGGTTTCCGTGGCGCCATCGGCCCGCGTGGGCAGGCACGTCAATGTTCCATTCCTTGGCGCCAAAGGCTTTCAGGATTCGTTCGAGTTCACAGAAATCATCGACGTTCTTCGCATGAACCATCGTGGCAATAGACAGGTCAATGCCCGCCTCAAGAAGATTCTCAAGCCCCTTTAGCGACTTCTCGTAATTTCCAAACCCCCTCAGCGCGTCATGCGTTGGACCCACACCGTCAATACTTACCTGCACCTCGTGGGCGCGTAACCGCCTGACAGCAGCAGAATCCGAGAGAGTAGTCCCGTTTGAAAGAATTACTGTTCGAAAGGAATGTTGGTCGAAAAGTTCGTTTATGTCCCAGAACCGGGGATGCAAGAGAGGCTCGCCGCCGGATACCAGCAAGCGCAACCCCTGGAGTTCATCGAACTCTTTCATGATGCGCGCAATGTCCTCGAAAGGCAGGTCGATGGGCTCTGTATCACCCAGAAAGCAATGCGCGCACTTGAGATTACACCGCGTTGTTATGTGCAGGAGCAGGTATCGCAAAGAAGGGATCGGCGCCGGTGTTCCTTCTTTTCGCGGCGCATATTCCGCGACATGAGCGAGAATCTGTTGCCGGATGCAATACCGCAGGAACTCCGTGTCGGCGTTCGCAATCTCAGTCCCATTTATCGGCAAAGGCAGACTCCTCATGAAATCAAGGCCTTCTTCGTCGAGCTCGTAGAGTTCATCGCGAACACGGTCATAGATACACGGGCTCTCGAGCAGCCTCAGCGAGCAGTTCGGACTAAGCGCCAGATATGTCGGAGTGGACGGCATCCACAATCTCCTCGACGCTGACAATATTCTTCTCAAGCAACAGCTTGATCAGATAGAACGCGCCGCATGCGATGTCTTCGTCTTCGCCTTCTTTGTAGAAACTGCAATCGCGGCAGATAAACTCGGTGAGTCCTCGTTGCGTGTTCAGGTAGTCGGGATCGCTCAAGAATTTGTGACAATTAGCGAGGATGTTCGGAAATGGCATAACTTGCTCCTCAGCTTCTTGCGAATTCCGGATAGTCAAATCTTACTCTAACATCGAGGTGGGGAAGTGGCAATAGGGGAGCAAAATGGTAAAGGCGAAAGGGAAACAATCCTTTCGCCCTTTTCTTCTTTGGCCTCTTTCGACTCGAAACTCTAACCCGAGACTCGAAACTCCGCGCTTTGCGCGGCCTACTTAAGCTGTTCCCTTGTGTATTCCAGAATACGCCGCGCCACGATGAGCATGTTGATCTGGCCCGTTCCTTCAAACAGATCATTTATCTTGCCGTCGCGCATCCATTTTTCAAGCAGAAGGTCGCGCGAATATCCGAGGGGTCCCATCAATTCAACGGCCTTTTGGGTCACGAGTGTAACGGCGAGGCCTGCCTTCGCTTTGGCCATTGAGGCCTCGAGGCTGTTGCGCATTCTGCGGTCCATCATCCAGCAAGCGCGCCACGTGAGCAGCCGCGCCGCTTGCAGGTTGGCCTCCATCTGCTGCACCTCGCGCTCGACCGCGGTCATTCGGTACGGTGAGATTCCATAGCGAATCTGCACGCCCCGTTTCTCGAACTCATCTTTCACGAAATCAATGGCGGCGCGTCCGATGCCAATTGCGCTCGCGGCCACCATCGGACGCGTGGCGTCGAAAGTGGCCATCACGCCCTTGAATCCCGAAGTGCTGTCTTTTTTCTGCACATCGGGGCTTCCGAGAATGTTATCAAGCGGGATACGACAATCCTCGAACACGATGGTGCACGTGTCCGACGCGCGGATACCAAGTTTCTTCTCGACCTTTGTGACTGTCATGCCGGGCGTTCCATGTTCGACTATGAAACTCTTGATGCCCGCGCGTCCGGCGGACCGGTCGAGCGTCGCCCAAACAACGACGAATCCCTTGGAATCTTGAACTGCGGATTTCCCACTGGTCACAAATATTTTTTCTCCGTTCAGCACCCAGTGGTCGCCGTCTCGGGCTGCGGTCGCGGTGATCGCGGCGGTATCCGAGCCCGCGTTCGCCTCGGTGATGGCCATCGCGCCCCACTTGGGGTCACCCTCGGTAAATCGCCGGAGAAATCGTTCCTTCTGATCGGGTGTTCCAACTGCCTCGACAGCCGACACGCCGAGACCGCCGGGCATGCAGAGGTATAGGCCGCAATCGCCCCATGAGAGCTCCTCAATGACATTTGCAAAGGTGATAGAGTTCTCCGCGGGTTTTTCCGGCTTGCCCTCCTGTTTCTGCTTCGTCCCCGCCTCGAAACGGGCGCGGTTTCGCCTCTTCGAGTCTTCCCACATCATATTGATGAAGTCCAACGGCTTGTCTCCGTGTTCTTCTTCATCGTATTTGCGGGCGGCTGGCCGCATCATATTCTCGGCCAGCAGATGGACCATATTCTTCATGTTCGCAATACTATCTGAAAGTTCAAAATCAATCATTGTGGGGTGCCCTCCCGGTTCTAGATCGTGACGAGACCGTCAAAAGTTGCAAAACCACGCCCGTTACGCAGCCAAAGCTCGACCGGATGCTCCCTGATGTATCCGTGTCCGCCAAGCACCTGCACGGCGCGGTCGGTTATCATCAAGACTTTCTCAGCGGCGTACTGCTTTGCAAGGTACGCTTCGCGGTCAGCGTCGTATCCTTTGTCGAGCCTCCATGCGGCTTCCCACGCGAGCAGCCGTGTGGCGTCAACTTCGATTGCCATCTCTGCGAGCATGAACGCGATTGCCTGCCGCGACGCGATAGGTTCGCCGAAGGCCACCCGCTCTTTCGCATAGTCGCGAGCATACTCGAACGCAGCCTTGGAGACGCCGACAGCCATCGCGGCGAGCCCGACATGGCTGTAATTCAGCAGCTTGCTGGCGTTACAGCCGGAGTCTCCGCCCAACTTATTTGCTTTCGGAACTTTGCAATCCTTGAAGACGACTTTGCGGGTGTCGAGCGCCTTCAGCCCCATATTCTTCTCGCGGTCGCCGATTTCCATCCCGGCCGCCCCCTTATCCACGAGGAAGGCCTGCACTCCTTTTGCGCCGGCTGCGGCGTTAGTCTGCGCGTATACAAGGAGAACCTCAGCGTCCGCAGCGAGCGGGACGAGACATTTCTCGCCATTGATAACATAACCTCCGCCGTCAGCGACTGCCTTGGTCTGCATCGAGGCGAGGTCAAAGTCGATTCTCGGCTCCATCAGCGCGGCGGCCGCCGGCTTGAACTGCTCTTCGCAGAAAAGCGGAAGATACTTCTGCTTTTGTTCCTCCGTTCCGTACTCGGTTAACGGGTAAACAACGGTGGCAGGGCTGAGCGTGCACACTGCGAGCGAGAGGTCGCCGCAGGCAAGCTCCTCGGCCAGAATAGCGCCAGTGACCACCGAGCGAGGTTCGCCCACGCCGCCATATGCTTCAGGAATGTTGTTGGGGATAAGGAACAATTCCCACGCCTTGCTGATGAACTCGGCGGGTATCTTGCCGCCTTCATCGCACTCGCGGTAAATCGGCCGCATCTCGTTCAGTGCGAATTTCTTGACGGTTTCCGAGATCATTCGCTGATCATCGCTGAGTTCGAAAGATAGCATCTTCGCCTCCTTTGCGCCGTCGAACGGCTTTGACACATCACATAAACCGGAAATTTCCGGACACAATGAATGCCCGAACAGCATTATTTCACTGCCGCTGAGTTGTAGCCCTTTCTTGATTCTCCTTTCTCCTCCTCACTGAATTCCCGCTTTTCATCCGTCTGACACGCCCGGCGAACTCCTTGCGCATCGCCTTGCGGCGCATCCATAAAAACAGGCTCAGCAAAATATCCTCGCCTGTGTTATTGAAAAGACTGTGCGCTTCCTGCGGGTCGAGTCCCTTCAGAATTCTCTTGAAAAGGTGCGCCACCTCTTTGCGTGCAAGCTGATGCGCCGCATCCACGTACATTGCGAGCGCTTCGAGCGGCCATCCTCGCGCGGGCGTGAATCCGCGTTCGCCCATGCGCGCCAATACTTCCATAATCTCAACGTCTTCGGTGTGATAGATACGGCGGCCTTTCTTGACTTCTGGGGTCAATACGCCCAATTGTTCCAGTCGGTCCAGCGTCTGTTCTTTGAATCCAAATCCCCGCCTTGCCTCATCCCGCGACATCACGCGCGCGGGTGTCGCGTTCGCCAGCCATCCCGCATATTGCGAGCTGATGACGAGGATATTCTTGAGCATACCGCTGTCTTGAACAGAATCGAGCAAACGCTTGATGCGCCCCAGCGGCAGGAAAGCCTTCTCCTGAAAATCGGATATCAGGCGGATTCTTTCAATAAAGCTCTCGTCGTAAAAGGCCATCGTTCGGTTGATTCGGACCGGAGGCGGCAGAAGACCCTTCTCCACATAGAAATGGATTTTCGACCGGCTTACGCCGGCGCGAGCGGCGAGTTCCTTGATCTTCATTCGGCCCGTGGGCTCCGTGTTCTTCATGATCGGTCGGGAAACCTTTGTGCCGCAGTTCCGATTATCGGGCAAGACAGGGCAGGGAGACAAAAGTCGGAACTATCAAGTGTCACTTGATAGTTGATTCTATAAAGAGCGGTTTCGTCTTGTCAAGCGAAATTTTCCGGAGCGAGAGATATCGATACTACTCACATTCGGGATCGTGAATTCCTGACACGATTTTCCCTGGCCCTTTTACGGGGGGAAATTATTCATTCCCCCTTTAATAAAGGGGGGCAGGGGGGATTTTTCCGCTGTCTAGTTCGGTTGCGACTTTGCAGTCCTGGGCCGATCAGCGTCGGCCATGCCAGAATCAGTTTCGAGGATGAACGAGGTAGTGGCAAACCATCCTCGCGAGTTCTTCCACGAGATCGGCCTCGTTGAATTCCGTATGGAAAAAAATCGCTTGATGCACGCAAGCTTCAACCGCTTCGTCAATGATAAAAGCAGCGACAGGGATGTTGCACACACTGATTTCTGAGCTATGTTCCCGAAGCAATCGCTCCAGAGGGGCTCGATAACGCTGGCGGATTTCATCCCGCATTTCCCGAAACGCTGGGTCTTTCATGGCTATTTGAGTAAAAGCATGCCTGATGCCAGGATCGACTTTGTGGCTCTCGTATGCCGTTCGAACGAGCGACTGGACGGCGCTTTGTATGTCCGCCTCCCGCCATCTCTCTGGGTCCAATTCAGCAACGAGTGTTTCTACCACTCGTGTGGAATACTCACGATAGATTTCCAGAAATATGTCCCTCTTGTCACGAAAATACTTGTAGAATATTCCAACTGAAACCCGCGCTTTTCTCGAAATCTGGTTTGTCGTTGTGGCGTCGTAGCCTTGTTCCGAGAATAGTTGCGCTGCGGCGTGCATAAGCCGCTCGCGTGTGCGCCAGGCACGTTTCTGCTTCGGCTGGCCAACCGGCGACCGACTATTCCTGATACCCATAAGCGAGCACTCCTTAGCTGGTACTCCGAGTTCTCATTCCCGCCCCGTTTCCATTATTACAGGAAAAGGTTGTTCGTGTCAATAGAAACATGAGCATGATATCATATTCTATTTTCTTATTGACAAGCTTGAATGAGCGTGATAGAATTTCAAAAAGTGAACTCGATATCATGTTTTATGACCCTCTCTTTATCTGAAACTATGGAAAAACTCCGATGGAGTTGATACCAAAGTAAAGCGCGAAACACCGAGCATCTATCGGTCTGTTCGGAGGAAAAGCGTATGAAACAAAACACCGTGAAGACAGATGTCCTCGTCGTCGGCGGGGGAGGGGCTGGCTTCAGGGCTGCAATCGGCGCAAGAGAAAAAGGCGCAAAAGTCATTCTATTGAGCAAAGGTCCTCTTGGCCGATGTGGCGCTACACCGATGGCAGGCGCTGACTTCACCCTTGACGGGCTGAGCTTGAGCAAGATGGGCTTTGACGGCGAACCGAGGGACAACAAAGAAACCTTCTTCCGCGATATCGTTCATCAAGGCTACTATTTGAACAATCAGAAGCTAGTAGAGCAATATGCGCGCTCGGCCCCTGACCGGCTCAAAGAATTGATCGAGTGGGGCATCAAGATCATCCATTCCGAGGAACGGGCCGTCTTCACGAGCGGTGTGAGCATAATGGACGCGCTTCTTCGAAAGGCCATGTCGATAGGTGTACGGATGATGGAAGATGTCATGCTCCTTGACCTCGTCACGCGGGACGGAAAGATCGAAGGAGCCCTGGCTCTGGACGTCAAAAGCGGCGAATTTATCCGCTTCAAAACCAGGGCAGTCGTGATGGCGACGGGCGGCTGGCACAAGACTTTTTGGCCTAATACCGGTATGCGCGACTTGTCGGGCGAAGGCGTTGTCGTCGCCCACCGCGCCGGTGCGGATATCGGAAACATGGAGTTCATAACGTTCGCCTGTAACGTTCTTCTGAGTCCGCCGAAGTGGCTCGGCAGCATCGCAACGTACATGCTTCATACCACAGTTGGCGGAGAACTCACCAATCAGCGCGGCGAGACTTTTCTCGACAAATATGATCCATACGTGGTCAACAAGGGGACGACCATGGAATGGAACAAGAGCTTCATTTCTTTCGCCGCCGCAAAAGAGGTTCGTGAGGGCAGGGGATCGCCCAATGGCGGAATCTACTATGGCCGGGGCGGGGCGGATTGGGAACCATTTGAGTTCGTTGCCAGTATACTGTTTCCCAACTGGAAATACAAAGGCCTCGACCTTTCCGAACTCGGTGAAAGGCTCAAAGGTGGCGACACGGTTGAGGTCGGGTCCCTTGTGGAATACTTCGATGGAGGCATCATCGTAAACGAGCGCTTTGAGACGGCTGTGTTCGGCCTGTACGCGGCCGGCGAGTGCACTCTGGGGCCGTTTGGTTCGAGCCGGATTGCCGCCGCGATCACCGAGATGCTGGTTCATGGCGCCGATGCTGGCGAGAACGCAGCGACCTATGCCGCCACGGCAAGCGCGCCAGAGACGGATGCAGCGGTCCTTGATGAAAAAGAGGAGGCGGCGCTTCGTCCGCTGATTCGCGCAAAAGGCGCGCACCCAGCGCAAGTGAGAAGACGCATCCAGGTGGAAGCGCACAAACATCTGGGCCCAATACGCAACGAAAGCGAATTGCAGGAATTCCTCGATTTCCTGTCAGCCGTCAAGGGAGACGAGTTGCCGCAACTGGTGACATCATCGAAAAGCCGCGTGTATAATAAGGAATGGGTGGACGCGCTCGAGCTCGAAAGCATGATCCACCTGCTCGAGGCGGCGGCAAAGAGCGCGCTGTTCCGCACCGAGAGCCGCGGCGTTCACTATCGTGAGGACCATCCCCATACTGATAACGACAATTGGCTCTATGAGAGCATCGTGAAGATGTCCGGCAATGGTTTCGAGATTACGAAGCGGCCTGTTACATGTACGACGATAACGCCCCCTCACGGCGTTGTGCCGTATTTGGATATGATGAAGAGAATGATGGAAGCCCATTCCGACATCGGCGGGCATCACTGAGAAGAAGACCACGAAATGGCAAAGGGTCGCTAAGGCAATAACCATGCGTCATTCTGAGCGAAGCGAAGAATCTCTGTTTCCCGGTTGCAGACGTGCAGGAAAATGAGGAGATTCTTCGTCGCTCCGCTCCTCAGAAAGACAATTCCTGGAAAGCCGTCAGACTGAATATTATCTTGGCAACAAGCACAAAAGAGACGGAAAAAGGGAAAAGAACCGGACCACACCGAGAGAAAAGAATATGAGTCAGAAAAAGGTAACAGTCAAAGTATTCAGATTCGACTCGTCAGTTGACACCGAACCACACTATCAAACGTACGAGGTCCAATTAAGTGATGGGATGAGCGCCATGAATGTGCTCGATTATATCTATCAGAACCTCGACGGCACTCTGGCATACTACGACCATGCGGGATGCTCGCTGGGAATATGCGCTCGTTGTACAGGCAAAATCAATGGTAAGCCCGGCCTGTTCTGTCAGACCCCTGTCAAGGCAGACATCTGCCTGGAACCGCTTTCGCCATCCAAAGTGACGAAGGATTTAGTGGCAACGAGAAGAGGGGAAAGTATCGAGGATTGAATCTGTCGGAGTGTTCGACAAGTGTCTCCGACAAGCCAATGGATGAAAAAGGAGAAGGTGTAAATGCACAAGAAGATCGGTGTTTTGGGAGGAATGAGCGCGGAATCGACGGTGACCTACTACCAATATATCACTCGTAAATACATGGAGCTGTTCGGCGATTGCGGTTATCCCGAAATAATAGTCTACAGCGTGAATTTTCAGAGATATGTCGAGTGGCAGCATTTAGGACAATACGATAAGATAGCGGGCGACATGATCAGCGCGGCGAAAGCGCTCGAGCGTGCGGGCG
Source organism: uncultured bacterium (assembly GCA_964450145.1). GTDB lineage: Bacteria > Abyssobacteria > SURF-5 > SURF-5 > SURF-5 > JACRIR01. The sequence goes on along the minus strand of CAYVDS010000029.1, from coordinate 27,002 downwards.
CGGACTTCGCCCTGATAGCAACGAACACGATGCACCTTATGTTCGACCAGGTTCAGGCCGCAGTGAAGATTCCGTTCCTTCATATCGTCGATGCGACCGCCGAGGCAATCAGGGCTCGCAATTTGTCAAAGGTCGGCCTTATGGGAACGAAACTCACTATGAACGCGCCTTTCTACAAAGAACGCCTCGCGGCAAACGGTGTCACCATGTTCGTTCCCGACTCTTCCGAACAAGAGGAAATCAACCGCGTTATATATGAAGAGTTAGTCCGGGGTTTGCTTCTGGAATCATCGCGAAAAAGGTTTGCAGATATCATAGCGAGAATGCGCGCGCGCGGCGCCCAGGGCATCATCATGGGATGCACCGAAATCCCCTTGTTGATCTCGGAATCGGATTCCTCGCTTCCATTGTTCGATACAGCCACTATTCATGCCGAAAAAGCATTGCGATATTCGATTTCCGAAAGAGGATAAGAGAGGCTGTCCCGTAATTCTGTGGGTGCGAATTTATTCGCACAAGTTGGGCAAGAATAGGCCTGAAATCCCGCCCATAACGGGATGCGAATAAGTTTGTACCTACAATGGTCTGACCCGAATATAGAAAACGAGACGCTGTGAAACTAAAGGTTGTCTTCAAGGAATGGTGAGAACATGAGCACGGATGAAGAAATGGGCGAATTGGAAAAAGAGCGGAAAGAAGGAATGGACTGGGAGACGCTTGGGCAGGCAATGTCAGAGAGGCAGGAGGTGGGCGCGACATACATTACCCCGCTTGCAGGTCTCTTTGGGCAGCTTTTTGCCCTGACGACTAAGATTGTCATTGAAAAGCTTGGACCAGCGGAGGGCGAGGCGCTCATTAAGGAAGTGGTGGAGAGATTTGCGGAGGAGCGGGGGAGGCGCATTGCCGAGAAAGTGAAGGCGTTGCGGAAGCCTCTCACCTTGAAGAACTTCTTCGTTCACAACGACCTGGACTCTTCAGGAGTGGTCAGTGACCTTGCCACTGAAATCGAGGATGGAGACCTTCTGTTCAAAATCGGCGCCTGCAACATCTGCAGAGGCGCGCAGGAGTGGGGCCTTCGAGAATATGTCCACCGTTATTGCAGGTATGTCGATGTTGCAATACTCAGAGCATACAATCCAGAAATCAAACTGGAAGTTTCAAGGACCCTTACTGGCGGCGACGAGGTTTGCTGTTTCAGATATCGCGCAAGAAAATAGAAGCTTTTCGCAAAGGGCTGTGCGACACAAAACAGTAATTACGCGGCGAAATAGCTGGATTTTCCTGGAGGCCTATGCTATAATTAAATTTATTTGCTGGAATCTTATAGGGTTTTAACCCTTCCTCATCAGGCTGGGTGCTAGGGGTGGCGCCCAGCCTTCTTTCCTTTATGCTTATCTCTGCTCGTCCAGCCTTACCCGTGTACTGATGAAAACATGATCGACCTCGATGGAGTAGGCAAGGCCGGCCTGCTGGCAAATATCCGCTATTATCGTCCCGAGCGGCAATGGCTGATCGGTTCTGATGGTTATGTTCGGATTGCGGGCTTTACTCGATTTGTCGAACACGGTCTGATCAACGATTATGTTCACATCGGTCAAAGACGTAAGCAGTTGCGCGACCTCGCGTATGTCTTGATTTGAGAAATCCACACGCACCGACTCGTTCAATTTCTGGTAAAATGCGTCTTGCGCTTCGCCCCTCTCTTTGATCTCATCGATTGTTTTCTTGCACGTCTCTATGGATTCGTCCACCATGCGATCGATACCGTGTGGGCGCTCGTTCGCGAGGTCCGGGTAATCTTTCCAAATTCTCTCATATCCCCGAAGCGCCTCTCGATATTTTCGCAACGCCAAGGCGTAGTTCTTTTCTTCAAGCGCCTTTGCAGCTTCTTCCTCGATAGGTTTCACCTCGTGCAGGAACACATAGAGCGCCGACTTTTCAATTTGGAACCCTTCCGCCCTCGCCAACAGAACCATCTGCGCGACGCACACGAAAATGAATGAGGCTGCTCTCTTCATCGGCCTTCTCCAAACAGCAGTTTCCGAATCGCTCCTACCGAGGTGTCGGCAAAATGCTCCAGCCCATGTTTGCTGAATTCGATGAGTTTCAGCGGATTTGCCACGATCTCGACGCGTCCCTCTTTGACTGCTTCGACGATAGAATCGACATCCTTCTCGGCGTCAACAAGTGAGTAGGCAACCCCGAAAGTCTCGATATGGTGACAATCGGAAGTGCACAGAAGCGGGAGCTTGAATTTCGCAGCGGTGCGAACCGCAAACAAGTTGAAGTTGACATGACTGTGATAAAACCATGAGAACTCGATCGCGTCGAAAATGTCGATATTCTTTCGCGCCAGCCACAACAACGAAGCGAAATCGGGGAAATAAGGGTGCGGGGCTACAATCATGTTGAATGGCGCGCGCAGCCGCCTGAGGTCATCAAAAGTCTTTGCTTTGAGGATATCGTCGTGCGCATTCACGATGAGCACATGTTTCCCTCGGATGGTTCTCTCGACGCCGGGAATGAGCACAATTCCGCGCTCCTTCGCATAATCCCGCAGGTAGTCGTTGAAAGAGATACCGTTGTGGTTCGTGATGCTTATCGCGTCGAAACCCATGTGGTAAGCCTTATCGAGCAACTCACAGCTCGTGTGCCGAATCGGCTCTTCTGGGTCGTCCGCGGTGTGTGTATGGAGGTCTACTTTTAACAGCGGTCTGCGCATAGTTGATACGATTTTAGAGGCAGCGGCTTATTTTGTCAAACAGGGATTGGAAAGCGCCTAAAGTGTCCAAAGCGCCTAGGGCGCGCAAAGTGAGCTAAAGTGTCCAAGTTTAGAACGGCCTTGGGTATTTAAAGAACCAGTTGTGTATTGATCCGCACGCTGGTTTCCTTTGGGTTTTCGTTGGGACACTTTAGCTCACTTCAGACATTCTAGGGAATTGACTTTTCCACTCTGCGGAAATATAATCGCATTTGAGACTGAAAGAATCCGTTAAGTCGTGCTTCTCAGGAGGGCCCGATGTTTAGTGTTGGTCAGATGATTGAGGATCAGTATCTCGTAATCGAGAGATGCCGGGGCAGGAGGTGGACCCTCTACAATGTGCTCGATCGCGTTTCGGAAAATGTTTTCGTCATCAAAAGGCCTTCTGAGAATCTTTATCCCGGCCTTTTCGATACGGCGCGATTCAGAGAGAAGGCCAAAAAATGGATAAATGTCGGCGATTGCGATGAAATTGCCAAAGCGTATCTCGTCAAGGACTTCGAAGGGGTTCCCCACCTTTTTGTAGAGTATATCGAAGGGCCCAGTCTGGCGGATGTCTTGAATCTGCGCCCGGGTAAGCCTCTGCCCAAAAGCCAAATTATTGGCCTCATGAAAGAACTTGCCAGCGGTATGAAATTCCTTCATTCCGCCAGCTTCCCAAATGACACCTCTGGGATGATTCATGGTGGCTTGATCCCTCATAACATTCTCACGATAGAGGGCAACATCAAGATAACAGACATCGGATTGACAAGTTCGATCCAACAATCCGCCGACACAAGGCCAAGCCTCCTGTTCGACAGAATTCCGTATATGGCGCCCGAACAGGTTGAAAATCCCCAGAGAGCTGACCGACTGACCGACATATACTCGTTCGGGGCCGTGATGTATGAAGTTGCAACCGGCGCGCCTCCGGCAGTGAACACACAACCCGGTGACCCGTTGGCTGGAGCCGTCCGGCTCGAACCGGCGCCACCAAGTCTGCGAAATCGCTCGTGTCCGCAGTGGTTGGACGAAGTAATTCTGAAATGTATGGCTCGGAAGCCCGAGAACCGTTTCCAGACCTTTGACCAAATTAGCGAACTGATAAACGATCTGGCCGCTGCAGAGGGTATACACGAAGTAGCCGAAGAGGAGGAAGGCGAATCCGAGCCTCACTCGAGGGTCGCCCGTGTGCGCGGTATCGCGAAAAAGGAGTCGCGGCGCCTCGACCAATACTACATCGGAGTTGAGCACCTCATGCTCGGACTCATTAAAGAAGAGGAAAGCGTCGTCGTCAGTTGTTTCGGCGACACGGTGACCGCCGACCAAGTGCTCGAAAAAATCTTTTCACGCCTGCCCAAAGGTGAAGGCCAGTGGTATTGGGACGGGATACGGAAAACTCCCCGCTATGAACGCGTCATGAAACTAGCCCGAAAAATAAGGCGCACATATTCGCCACCGGGCGAGCGCATGCTTCCTCAACATCTCCTCCTGGCGATATTGGAGGAAGGCCGGAGCATTCCGGCTCGCGCGTTGCGCGAGCTGGGAGTCGACGTCAAGAAGGCGGCAGAGAAACTGAAACGCGAACTGATGCGAAGGCGCCCCGCTATCGTGATTCCCGAACCGGACATTCCCGGAGCGCGATCCGCGACCAAGGTTCCGTGCACGACCGACGTGCCTTACTACATTCCTTTTGTCGGCCGACGCTCCGAGTTGGAGCGGATTCGGGAACTGCTCCTGAGTGACAGGAGAAGCGTCATGATCGTGGGCGAAACCGGCGTGGGCAAGACAGCCTTGATACGTGAATTGGCATGCTTAATTTCCGATGCTGCCACAGCCTTCGGTCCCGTCAGCGTCTTCACTCTGCGCGTTCCCGCTCTTCTCGCAAGCGTTACAGAGGCCGAGGAGGGTCCCGCGCGCTTCGAGAAAATCCTTAGCGGCGCCATGAACGCGAATGCTGTTCTCCTGGTTGAAGACCTTCCGGTGCTTCTCGGCGTCGATATCAAAATGCCGGCCGGCGCCGTAGCGGGAATATTGGACGACTACATTTCATCAAAAGGGCTTTTGATGATTGCAACCGCCACGCCCTCGCAATATGCCTCGTGTGAGTCTTCTCACGGAAGCCTTATGGCGCGTCTTGAGATAGTGAATTTGCGAGAGCCGTCATTTGACGAGGCGCTCGAGATGCTGGCGGGGGCCAAGGGAAGATTCGAGGTCGAACACTTGGTCAGCATCGCTGACGAAGCGCTCGAGGCTGTAATCAGAATCTCAGAGACACTTGTGTCAGACATGGCTCTCCCCTCCAGGGCTTTCGACCTTCTTGACCGAATATGTGCCTCTTGTGTGCGTCCGAAGCCTCCGGGAGGGGCGCTCGAGGAGATCACGATCAGCGCCGAATATGTTGAGCGCACGTTGCGGGCCGGGAGTGATGTTCCCTACGACAATCAAGACGAGGCGCTAACCGCATGAAACCGCAGGAATCCGGCAGAATCCGCGCCACGGCGAAAGCCGTTCCCCAACAAATTGCGATTGAGGTCATGAACGGGCCCGAAGACGGACGGGTCGTTGTGTGCGATAAGATGCCGATCTGCATAGGGAGGGCGAGCGACAACGAGGTGCATCTTCCTTTCGATCATCTGATTTCCCGCCACCACGCGCGGCTCATCGAAACGGGTGGCAAAATCGCGCTCTGCGACTTGAACAGCACCAATGGCACGTTTGTGGGAAGCAAACGCGTTCAGGATAGAGTTATGATAGAGCGCAACAGATTGTTTCGAGTTGGCGCCACAACGCTGACCATCAGATCACACGGGGCAGAAGCAATCCGCGATTAGGAAGGTGAGACGAGCATGCCGATCCAGGAACACAACACTCACGGGCGCGACCCTTCCCGGCTGCGCCGAAAATTGCCCTGTGTCAACCATCCTAAAACTCCGGCGGTAGCGCGGTGCGAGGTCTGCGGAAGGCCCGTGTGCGAGCAATGCCTCGGCTCATATCAGGGCGCGCATATCTGCAGCAGTCAATGCTGGAACGCGAGGGTAGCCGACGAGTCCGCTCAAGTCGCCGCAGAAGAGAAACTGCGCCGCAAAAAAAAGGAGAGGGCGGCGAACCGCACGGTTGTCATCGCGCTGTGGAGCGTACTCATCGTCATCCTCGCAAGCGCTGGAATCTTCACATACGCGAAACTCTCTGATCATTCCGGGGAAAAGATATGGGAGTTGTCCGATCCGGCCGGATACATCGACTTCGCTGCCAGGCAGGATTCCAATACCGTCTTTTTATTGTACGGCAATAAAATCGAGGCGCTTTATGCCCTCACGGGCAAACCCTTATGGAGCGTCCAATTGCAGGGGAGTTCGGATTTCCCGATCATGCAAGTAATCGACGACAACACCTGCCTGCTGAATTCCAGAAGCAAAGCGCTCCTGTGTAGTTCCGCAAGGTCAAGCCCCGTATGGGAGTACGCGACGCCGCAGCCGGTCATGTCCGCAGAGCCGACTTTTCTTGAGAATAGACTTTACGTTGCAAGCGCCACTAGAGGGCGTCCCTATTTCTATGAAAACTACGACAGTTTCGAGGAAAGCAGAAGCCGCTTTTACGAGGAAGACTTTGACGGCCTTGAGTTCGAATCCGGCCATCTGGTGAGGGACTACGAATATATAAACGAGGACGGCGAATTCGAGTCGCCGGATGAATCTCTTGCGCCTGCGCAGAAAAAAAACGCTGTGCGGCCTAAAGATGAGAAAATGGTCTCGGCCGTCAGCGCAGTTGATATAGCGTCGGGCGCGGAACTCTGGAAGACCGAGTTGGACAATCTGAAAGTGGGCGGCCTGATGGCTGATAAGGATTACGTTTACGCGGTGGCGTATGACGTCAGCTACGAATCACGTCGCAGAGACCGTTGGAGAATGAGCGAGGCTGAATCCAAGAGTGATGAACAGACTGAAGATGAACGGGCCGACGAAGAAGATGTTGGAGCCGCGCAACTCTGGGCGCTGAACGCCGCGTCGGGCAAAGCGGTATGGAAGCTGGAAGGAGCGGGTGGTTTCGTCGTTCCGCCGATGATGAGTACAGAAGGCATCGTCTTCTCGACCATAAAGAACATTTACCTTGTCACTGCGGACGGGCAGATACGGTGGAGTTATCTCCTCTCCGATAAATATGTCAGTTCGTTTCTGCCACACGGGAACAAGCTGCTCGTGTCGACCATGGACGGCTTCCTCTTTTGCCTCGATCTGGCGACGGGACAGCAAAAATGGATGACACAGACCGGAGGCGATCCCGACATAATGGTTGTATCTCCTCCGCTTGTCTACGTCTCCGGCTTGACCGTCAAAGAAGCGGTCGAGCGAAAAGTGACCGTGACGAAGAGGTGGGAAGGTTCGGAAGACCTGCTGAAGAAAGCGCTCAAACCATCCGGGCCGACACTCGAAAAGATCCTTCTCGGCATAGATATCGAAAACGGGCAAACGAGGGTGACGATACCAAAGATCACAGGCAATTTCGCACATGGGCACGGCGTCCTCTATGCGCTTCGGTATTTCCAGTGGATGCAGTTCCGCGACGCAACCGCCGATCCATCCGATATATCAAAAACCGTTTCGAACCTCGGCGCGTATAATGCGCTCACCGGCGAGAAACTGTGGGAAACCGCGATAGAAGGGTACGCCTCGAACCTCAGAGTCGGCAGAAACGCAGCTTTCGTCACGGCTCGCTCGCAGGTGTTCAGTATAGCCGGAGGGCAGGAGGATAAGAAGATACCGACTCGCCTGATAGGGGTTTCCCTCCAGTAGGCGGCCTATGCAGACGCAAACCACCAACCGCATTGCCGACCTCATCGGGAATTCAGTCGATCTGATCACCGAATACCGCTGCAAGTATCATTCTCGCCAAAACGCCGTCGCCTTGTGCGAGTCCTGCGGAGCCGACATCTGTGGCGCATGCGCGAACATTCGCAGCCACCGCACTGTCTGCTCCAAATGCATGACCGTTCTCGATAAGGCGCTCGCGGGCGCCGGTCCCGCTTCCCTTCCCGCCCGTGTATTCACTCATCCGTTTGTCATCACGCTCATACTTGTCGCCGTGCTCGGATATCTTTTTTACACATTTGGCCAGGGCCAGCGGAAGGGGCTTCTCGGCGGCAGATCGCTTATGGGCGAGTCCCCCGAAGGACAGTTTCGCCTGAAGTTATTACTTTATGCGAAAAAGGCGGATCGTATGGAAACTCGCGCCGACTCCTTGTATGAAGCGGGTCGCCTACTCGAGGCGACGGCTGAATACGACGGAGCTCGCGCCGTCTACGAGATGTTGGCACCCGAAACGACCGGAAGATGGGAAAGTAATATCGTGACTCTTGCGCGCGCACGAATTCTAAAGAAGATGGGGGAAATATCTTACTCCGAAGGGCTCTACAAGAGTCTTGCCGCTCTGTCCTACGACGACAGAATAGTTGCGTCAATGGCGCAATTCCACCTTGCCCAGTTGCAGGAGCAAACCGATCAAAAGAAGGCAGTGGAGTCATACACTAGCTTCTTGCGCGGTCTTATATATCTGCCCGACAGCCTTTCACAGACGCTCAACATCATGGCTCACTCGGAGGGCGCGTTCAGCTATGAGAGGCAGTTTCGCGGCGCAACCCGCACTGACCTTGATTTTGATAAAGCGAAAATAGAGGCATTGCTCCAGAGGGGGCGCCTGCTTATCGCTCTTGGCCGCCCCGATGATGCAAGAGACAGCCTGATGGACGCGATAGAAGAAGGAGCGGGAACAAAAACAGCGGGGCAGGCCCGCATCGAACTTAATAAAATAGATGCCGTTGAAAGGCGAAATGAACCGCCACCAGAGAGGTTCGAGCACAAAGAGAAGATCGAGATAACTCATTTTGACTGATTCGCCTTATGAACCCTAACGATGAACCCTACAGTTTATTCGGGGACATCTTGCCGCAAGGTATCCCCGAATGAGCTGCCGGGTTCTTAGGACCGCCCTACTCCGCTGCGCGAGGTTGATAGTGAAAGAAAGGTGAAGCGTGGTAAGCATAGGCGATTCTTCTTCTCTTGGTTTTTCCCTTTCGCCTTGCTCCTTTCGCCTTTCGCCTCTTTCTTGGGAGATATATGCTGCTTCCTTATAGGGTTGAGGCTGAACCGGAGAAGTTGGGCCTCTTCACGTATCTTGTCATAGGCGCGAATGTTGTCGCGTTTCTATCGATGGTTTTCCTGCCTACCTCAGCGCGCGAAATAGCGTATTACGACTACGGGTTCATTCCCGCCCGCATCAATTTGCTCACCATGTTCACGTCGATGTTCATCCATGGGGGATGGCTTCATATTGCGGGCAATATGTATTTCTTGTGGCTATTCGGCCGCGGACTCGAAGGCAGAATGAACCGCGGCCTCTACGCCGTTTGGTATTTCGGCAGCGGAATCGCCGGCGCATTTTTGCAGGCATGGCTCACGCCGAATTACATGACCGATGTTCCATGCGTGGGCGCCTCGGGGGCCATATCAGGAATTCTCGGCGCTTACATGATCACGTATCCGGAGGAAGAGGTTGATTGTATCTATTTTTCGACCTATCTCAGATACGCTGCGACAATACAGCTCTCGAGCATATGGGTGCTCGGCTCATGGTTTCTGTTCCAGTTCGTGGATGCGCTTTGGCTTATCCCAAAGACTGCCGACTCGGTCGTCGGATTCTGGGCGCACATTGGCGGGTTCTTATTCGGCGCTCTTGCGGCGGCCCTCGTCAAGTATTCGGCAGTTCTTATAAACACTTCCCGCAGGCGTTCGACGACTATCGCGCTTGAGGAATATTCTGACTTGGTCCACAAGGGCCGGATGGACGAGGCCGCAGCGAAGTTAAACCTGGCAATGAAGGCAACTCCCGGGGATACGGTCGTCCTTGCGGAATGCGGGAAGCTCGAGCTAGGTCGGGGCAACAGAAGCGCAGCCCGCAAATTGCTCAGACAATCCCTCAAAAGAGCGCTCGAGCAGAAAGATGACGCAAAGGCGGTTTCCGCCTACTTGGCGCTTACGGCAGCGGGAGAGCGCTCTGCCGACAACTCATTCCGTCTCGTGATTGGCCGCAGGTTTGCGCGCCTCAAGAAGTATGGACACGCCCTTGGTATTATGGCCGATGCCTTCAAAAGTGATGCTCGGACGTACAGCCCCGATGAATCCGACTCAGCAAAACGCGGCTCGAAGAGCGCCGCTCTGGCGTTGGAAGGGCTCGACAGACTTCTTTACGAGATCGCCGATATTCTCGGCGGGCCGCTGAAAGACACGGCGCGCGCGGGAGCAGCATACGCGATGCTAAGAGAATTGTTTCCCGACTCGCCTCGAAGCCTCGACGCGGAGTATCAACTCAGGAAAATCCGGGCGTACAGGAAGGTGTGAGTTTCTAATTCGGGGACACGATGCCGCATCGTGTCCCCGAATTAGGACGCCGCGTCGTGTAGCCGAATTAAGGAAGACCTCAGCGAACTTACCTTGCAAGAGACGTTTCGATACGTAACAGAACTTACGACGACTTGCAGTATATGCACAAATCCTCGATTGACTTTTCAATGGCCGTAAGTTAACATTCATTTAGAAAGTCATGATGGCTCCGTTCCGCGACGCGTACAAAAGCTCCGCTGTGTGTTCCATGGGAAGCGACAATGAACGAAAGTCTTACTAAACCGTCTTTCAAAAAGGTGTTAGTCGCGAATAGAGGCGAAATTGCCATAAGGATAATACGCGCCTGCCAGGAACTTGGAATAAGGACGGTCGCCATATACTCTGATGCTGACAAAAGGTCCTTTTACTATCGCATTGCGGACGAGGCGCGCAACATAAGGGGTTCGAACGCGAGAGACACATATCTGAACATAGAAAAGGTATTAGATGTCGCTAAGGAAACCGGTTGCGCCGCCGTCCATCCCGGATACGGCTTCCTGTCCGAGAACCCCGATTTCGCAAGCGCATGCGAGGAGACGGGAATAAAGTTCATAGGGCCCTCGAGCGTCTGCATGAAGAAAATTGCTGATAAGGCGCATATCAAGAAAACAATGCAGTCCAATGGCATACCGGTCCTGCCTTCAATCGAGAGCCAGTTCGACCCCGTGAGATTGCGGGCACTCGTCAGGGAGATGGGATTCCCCGTGATCGTCAAACCCTCCTTTGGCGGCGGCGGTAAAGGCATGCGAATCGTGCGCTCCGAGGCGGACCTCGATGATGCCCTCCGCTATGCTCAAGCAATAGGCCGGTCCGCCTTCCGAAATGCAGCATTCTACATCGAGAGATATCTGGAACGGCCGCGACACGTCGAGGCGCAAATACTGGCGGACAGCGACGGCAAGATCATCGCATTGGGAGAAAGGGAATGCTCGATACAGAGGAGTCACCAGAAACTCATTGAAGAGTCGCCCTCTCCCGCGCTGACTCCCGAGAAGAGGGCCGAGATCATCAGGCTCGCAAAAGAAGCTGCCGGGGTTGTTGACTATGAAAACGCAGGCACTATTGAGTTTCTCTATCACGGCGGGAACTTCTATTTTCTCGAAGTGAATGGAAGGATCCAAGTCGAGCATTCGGTCACCGAGCTTGTCACGGGAATGGACCTTATCAAGGAACAGATCAGAATAGCAGGCGGCGGCAAACTGGGAAAAGCGAGAAGAGACGCGCCTGCAAACGGGTGGGCTATTCAGTGTCGCATCAACGCGGAAGATCCGTACAATCAATTCGCGCCAAGTCCGGGCAAGATCATCGGCTATCGCGCTCCCGGAGGCATGGGCGTCAGAGTGGACACCGGTATCTTCATGGGCTACACCATTCCTACTCAATATGACTCATTAGTTTCCAAGCTCTCCGTGTGGGGGATAGACCGCAGCGAAGCAGCCTCCAGGATGCGGCGGGTTCTCAGCGAGTACGTCATTTTGGGCATCAAGACTCTCCTGCCCCTGCATCGAGCCATTTTCCGGGAGAGACATTTCCTGGACGGCGATTATGACACTAACTACATTGAAGAACATTTTGACGAACTGATGGAAAGCATGAAACAAGTTGAAAAGAGCGAGAAATCACACGATGAGTTGCTGGCGGAGGTTTTCAGCAACTACTGCGAAGTGTTCTTGAAGGAGCCCTTGGAGCCGGTTGCCGACGTTGTCGCATCCGGCGAACCGCATGAAGGAGCGGCTTCCGAGGAAGAAGTTGTCGCCGCGATCGCTGGCGCCATCGCAGCCGAACTGGAATCGGCAGAGGCGTTGGCCCGTTCACAGACACGAGAAGGCATAACTCCGAACTCTTGGGCGGCAGCGGGGCGAATCATCCAAATGAATCAACGGCTCCCCGGCGGCTCGCGAAAACGTCCCTGAGCGCTCTCGGAAAAGGAGCCTCCGTAGGTTCGTATCCATGTCTGCGCATAATCGTCAGGGGTTAGTTTTTGTTTTCCCTTGGAGGCGGGAACGTCAGATTCGATAATCACAGCGATGAGGAAAGATGAAACCGAACAAAAGGACTCACAATCCTCGAGGCCATTCCGGAAAAAGTCCTAAAAGACATTCTCCGGGTCGCATGAAGTCGCGCGCTCTCCCGCAGTTCGCGGTCATTGGAGGAAGTCAGGCTTTTCGGTTTATCGCTGATAAAGTGAGCAAAGAAAGTATCGGTGAGCGGGAGACCCCTTTCGGCAGAAGCCAGCCCGTCTTCCTGTTCGACTCACCCGCCGGAAGCTATCTTTTCATGTCGCGCCACGGCGAGAAGGGCTACTCCGTGGCTGCCCCGTTTGTGAACTATCGGGCGAACATTTACGCGCTCAAGGACCTCGGCGTAAAGCAAATCATCTCATGGTCGGGGCCTGGCGCCATAAGCACAGACTACAAGATTGGCCAACTTGCTATCGTCGATGATCTCATAGATGAAACGCGCCAGAGGCCGAGCACATTCTATGAGCACGGAGGCCTCGGGTTTATCCGCCAGAATCCTGTTTTCTGCCCGAATATGCGCGCATTGCTCAGGCAGGCTCTTACAGAACTTGGATATCATTTTTCTGACGGCGGCGTGTATGTGTGCACCGAAGGTCCCCGCCTGGAAACTCCTGCCGAAATCCGCAAATTCTCGCTCTGCGGCGCACACCTTGTGGGTATGACGCTCGCGCCCGAGGTTTTCCTCGCTAAAGAGCTCGAACTGTGCTATGCCGCTCTTTGCTACGTGACGAACTACGCAGAAGGCGTAAGGTCAGCCGAGTTCCGGCCCGGCGTTCTCTTCGAAGGATTGGCAAACGATGAGGAAAAGCGCGTGGTCGAGGCCACGGTTCGCAATTTTCCGCGCATAATGGAAGCAATGGCGAAACTCGCAGCGGACACGTCGGCGGAATGCAGGTGCGGACAGGCAATGAAGCGCTACCGCGACCGGGGCGACATCGGCGACGACTGGCATGAGTGGCCCAAACGATGATACTTCGCGGCAAGTACCTCATAGATTCCGCGGGCCGGGTCGTCGAAGACGCCGAGGTCGTCGTCGAGGGTGACAAGATTGCGGCGATACGCGTAAAGGGCGCTGGCCCGACGGCTTCTGATTCAGAAGTTTTGGACCTTGGCAACGTGGCGCTGCTGCCGGGATTGGTCAATGCCCATACTCACCTGGAACTCAGCGCTGCGGCGCCGCAGGTGAAATCACGTCCTCGCTTCACTGATTGGCTCAGGCAAGTAGCCGGTGTGACGAGTGCATGGAGCGACGAAACTTTTGGGTCTTCACTCGCCCAAGGGATTGAGCGCAGTCTTCGGCTTGGCACGACCTCCCTCGGTGACATAAACGCTAAAGCCGGAGATACGCGTCCGTATGCCTCATGCGGCATGCGCGCCCATCTCTTCTATGAGATCATTGATTTCAACCCGAAGACGGCGGAAGCGAGCATGGAATCTCTGAAGGCCCGCATCGGCGTTCGACCACCTGAAGAGGACGTGTTTATAGGAATAGCGCCGCACACGCCCTACACCGTCTCCGAGCAACTTCTCACGCTGTGTGTCAATTCGGCCCATGAGAACAACTGGCGCCTTTGTATTCACGTTGCGGAAACTGAAGCTGAGATAGAATTCCTGAACAAAGGAACCGGTGACATACTTGGTTTCCGCAAAGATTTCGGACTTCCGCCCGACTGGAAGCCGCCTCGTACTTCTCCGATCCGATATCTGGAAGGCCTTGGTTTTCTCGGGAAACCCGCCACGCTTATTCACTGCAATTATGTGCCACAGGATGATTTCGACATGATCGGCCGCTCCCGTTCGAGTGTGGTCTTTTGCCCTAGAAGTCACCGCTATTTTGGACATACGAATCACCCTTTTTTGAGGATGCTCGAGAGCGGAATCAACGTGGCCCTCGGCACGGACAGCCTCTTGAGCAGTCCGACGCTTGGAATGCTCGACGAGATGAGATTCGTCAGAAGAGAGTTCCCGGATATCCCGCCTGAGGTCATTCTTAAGATGGCCACTACAAATGGCCTCGAGGCATTAGGTTTCCCAGCCGACTCAATCCCGCTCGGACGCGCGGACCTTGTGGGCGTGGCCTTACACGACAAAGACTCTGCGAGATTCAGGAGCCTGCTTGATGCCGTCCTCTCAGAGAACTCGAAGGTAATCTTCTCGATGTCGGGCGGGAAGATTGTTTTCGATAGCCGCGCTGACACGATGGCCGCGCTTGACTTTCTCAATTCACCGCTATAAGATTACCTTGCTTGTTTGTACGCAGGGCACAGCACGCTGCGCCCTTTACCGCACAAATATAGACATGGATCATGCGCGAGTCGCACGTATATGGGGGAAAGCATGGGTTACTATGTCTATCTCAGTAAGGTCTCCGGCGAAGCGCGGATTCACTACGGACAATGCCCTCAGTGCAATCACGGATACGGCTCACAGGAAATGCCTGCAAAGCCGGAAACGGGGAAATGGCTCGGTCCCTTCAGCTCATATCTCAACGCGGAAACAGCCGCTGAAGAAGCTGAAGCGCGCGTTTTAGACTGCGTCGATTGCATGCCGTAAGCGCGGGAAAGTATATCTCATTCGTGCAATCCGGGCTGCATCCGCGCCCATTCGCGTTTCGCTTCTCTCACACCTTGTTCAACAAATTCGGCGGCCTCTTGCCTGAAAGCGCCGCCAGAATATTCTCCGCCGCCATGAGCGCCATCTTGGTGCGCGTCTCTATCGACGCACTGCCCACGTGCGGAAGCAGAATCGCGTTCTTCAGCCCGGCAAGTCCTCTTGCGAGTTTCGGTTCGCGTTCATACACGTCCAGTCCCGCCCCGGCTATAGCGCCCTTCTTGAGCGCGTGCACGAGAGCCTGCTCGTCAACCACAGGGCCACGCGAAGTGTTGATAAGATAGGCGGTCGGTTTCATCATGTCCAATTGTTTCCGTCCTATCAAGTGGCGCGTACCTTCGGTCAACGGCACGTGCAGCGAAACGAAGTCAGACTCCTTGAGAAGCTTTTCGAATGTAACTCTTTCGGCTTTAAGTCTCTTTTCGAGCGCAGGTGGAACCGGCATCTCATCAGAATAGAGCACCCTCATGCTGAAACCTTGTGCTCGCTGCGCTACCGCCTGCCCGATTCGTCCAAACCCCGCAATGCCGAGGGTTTTGCCGAAGATATCGGCCCCGAGAAACAACATGGGCTCCCAACCGGAAAATTTGCTTTCGCGCGTGTACCCGTCAGCTTCAACCAGTCGTCGCCCGACTCCCAAAATCAGCGCCCACGCGAGGTCAGCGGTCGTTTCAGTCAAAACGCCAGGTGTGTTCGTAGCCATGATCCCGTGCTCGGTCGCCGCGTTGAGGTCGATGTTGTCGTAGCCGACCGCCATGTTCGCCACAATGCGCAGGTTCGGCGCATCCGATAGAAGCTCTGCGTCAACCTTATCCGTCAACAGGCAGAGCAACGCGTCCGCGTTCTTGAGGGCTTTCTTGATCTCGTTTCGGCTTGCGTTCCGATTCCTTGTGTTCATCGTGACTTTGAAGTGTTTCTTGAGAAGCTCGACGGCGGGCAAGGGAATTCCTCGCGTAATATAGACTCTTTTTTCTGCCAACTCGTTCTTCATGCTCCGCTCCTTTTGAAACCAAGTGAGACTGCCCTAGCTCATTTCGCAAACCGACACGGATTCTTTGCCCCAGCAATGAATTCAGAATGGATATGTCTTACTTTGTCCTATTTTATGCGAATTATACATTTAGTAAGGGAGCTTTTCAAATGGCTTCACATAATTCTCTTTCAGCGGATTCCATCCCCCCTTGATTTGACAGAGTTTCGGCGAGTAATATATATTGTTGTCCACGGGGCGTGCGGGCTGAGTTTTATTCAATCATTCGGTTTCTTCGTGCCCTCCGTGTTGTCCGTGGGCCAAGGGAGATTTCCGTTTTTTCCTTGATGCGTTATTGTATTCCCTGTGCAAAGGGTGGTGAAGGTTTGTGAGAGAAGTATTCACAATGTGGAAATACACCAAGATGGTTGTTCTCGTCGCTGTGACAGCAGCCTTCTACGCCGCGCTTGTGATCCCTCTTAAAGGTATCCCTATCATCCCAGGCTTCACCGAATTCCGGCCGGGGGCGGTCATTCCAGTCGTTTTCGGCCTTTTGTTTGGCCCCGCCGGCGCATGGGGCGCAGCTTTCGGTAACGTTATCGGCGACTTCTTCGGCACGTTCGGCATTGGGACCCTCGGCGGATTCTTCGGCAATTTCTTTTATGGATTTCTCGGTTACAAAGTGTGGGCAAACATGGGGCTCGCGAATTCGCAAGAAGACTTAGCAATTGACTCGAGCAAGAAAACGCTCAATTTTGTTCTCGTCGTAATTCTCAGCAGCCTCGCATGCGCGGCAATGATCGCGTGGTGGCTCGAAATTGTCAAAATCCTTCCGTTCGCGGCCATAGGCCCGATAATCGCCGTTAATAACTCGATTGCCTGTCTCGTGCTTGGCATTCTGCTGATGAAGTTGCTGTATAAGCGCTTGAATCGGTGGGACCTCGTCTGGTTCGCAATAATGGATGAAAAGGACAGGCCCCATGGCCTGAGCCCGAGGGTCGGCACGGCGCTCATCTGGATTGGAGTGGTCGGAGGATTTATCGCCGGCATCGCAATATCCGCGGGCATGGCCGAAACCACCCTCTTCAGAATTGGATCGGGCGAAACTGCGCCTTCAGTCGTGCTCGGAGTGACTCCATTCATCATTATTTTGGTGATAGGATGCTTGTTGGCCTAGGAACGTTCAAGTCGCGGTGAACCAGGTTTTCTTGGAATCCGAAATCCGAAATCCGAAATCCGAAATCATCGAAATCAAATCGCTCTGCTTTCGCTACCGAGCCGCCTCGGGGGACGCCCTTCGTGATGTAAGTCTCAAAATCGGCGAAGGCGAACTTGTCGTCATCATGGGACCGAACGAGGCCGGCAAATCGACGCTCTGTTTTACCCTCAACGGCCTCATACCTCATCTGGTCAAAGGGACCTTCGACGGCTCCGTCAAAATCGCCGGGACGGATACACGCGAGCAGACAGTGCGCGATTTGTTCCCGAACATCGGGCTTGTGTTCCAGGATTTTGAATCGCAATTGTTCTCGACCGAGGTCGAACTCGAGGTCGCCTTCGGCCCGGAAAACCTCGGCCTTCCGGTTGATGAAATCAAGGAAAGGATTCGGCGAGCGCTCGAGTTGACGGGATTGACCAATTTTGGGGGGAGACAGTCGGCCACTCTTTCCGGCGGCCAGAAGCAACTGCTTGCAATCGCATCAGTCTTGTCGCTCGAGCCGCCAATCCTTTGCTTCGATGAGCCTACAACCGACCTCGACCCGAAAAACAAGCGCCGCATCTTCAATCTCACCCGACAACTCTTCGAGCAACACAAACAGACTCTCATAGTTGTGGAACACGAGACCGAAGAGGCGCTTGCGGCCGATCGCGTTATCCTCATGCGCGAGGGGCAAATAGTGGCCGACGGCCCGCCGGGAGAAATACTCCGCAACACTCGCCTGCTTGAAGAGTGCCGTATCATGCCGCTGCAACTGACTCAACTCTTTCGGAACTTGGGCACAGACGAGCTTCCGCTAAGCATCGAGGAGGCAAAGAAGATATGGCAGAGAAAATTATTTCAATTGATCCCCGATGCACGCAGGAAACTGGAGGAGTCCGATGCGGCCCGAATCCGTTGTTATGGCCGCCCATTGGTGGAAGTTGATGATATTTATTTTTCGTACGATACGAACGTCACGGCCCTTCGCGGAGTCACCCTGCAAATCCGAGACGGCGAGTTCATCGCGATTCTCGGGCAGAACGGAAGCGGAAAGACCACGCTTGCGAAACATCTGAACGGACTGTTGAAACCAACCCGCGGCGAGGTTCGTGTCGAGAGAACGACCACAACCCGTATGTCTGCAGCCGAACTCGGGAGCCACGTCGGCTATGTGTTTCAGAACCCTGACCATCAGATATTCGAGGAAACGATTCTGAAAG
>CAYVDS010000029.1:3271-8791 GCA_964450145.1 uncultured bacterium | reverse complement strand
GGTCCTGAGAAACTTGGGGTGGGGGAGGACCGCGCACAAACGCAGGCGCGGGATGCGCTCGAAACAGTCGGCCTGTGGGAACGACGCTCCGAGGACCCGTTTACCCTCACAAAAGGTCTCCGTCAAAAGGTGGCGGTCGCCTCCGTTCTCGCGACGAGACCCGGCGCAATCGTGCTCGACGAGCCCACAACCGGCCTTGATTACGGCGAGCTCAGGGGCATGATGTCGCTCGTGAAGCGACTGAACGAAAGCGGGCACACCATAATCATGATAACTCATTGTATCTGGATCGCTGCTGAATTCGCGCATCGCACTATCCTCATGAGCGAAGGGAAAATCGTCGCCGACGGTCCGACCCGCGAAATCTTCGCGCGTGAAGACCTGCTCGTAAAGGCCGACATCATCGCCCCGCAGATTGTCCGCTTCAGCAACGAACTTGGCACGACGATTCTATCTGTAGAGGAGTTCCTTCGCTGCATGCAGCGGCGGGTCAAACACAAAAGGCAGAGGAATGAAGATACTAATCGCCGATGAACGCTCTTTTTCGCAAGAAGATTTGGTCTGTTCAAATCAGCGCAATCCACGTATCAGAAGAAGTATTCTGAATCTGCGTTTATATGCCTTCTGCGGTTCTCTTTCCAGTTTGCAGTTTCTCTTCAATCCAAAATCTAAAATCCAAAATCCAAAATAAAATGAACCCTTACTTATACGAACCCAAGAACACCATCATCCACCGCCTCGACCCGCGCACCAAGATTCTCATTTTACTGGCCACTTTCGTCATCGCGCTCAGGCCCAAGACATTGCCTCATGCCTTCGCCGCTCTTGCGATCGTGGCGATATACGTTAGCCTCGGCCGCACGTGGAAGGTCGTCGCCCGCATGCGCGGATTTCTGGTGATAATCACTGCGTTTACCATCATTATCTGGGGAGTTATTCCGCGTGGCAGCGAGGCTCTGTGGTTGTTTATTCGGCGCGATTCGCTCATCTTCGGTGTGGTGACTGCGATCAAGATCGACGCGATTCTGATTGCGGGAATAGTCTTTCTGGCAGCTACCCGAAACGAGGAGATAACCATCGGCCTTGTGAGAATGGGTGTGCCCTACGTCATGTGCTTTGCCTTCTCAACTGCGCTCAGGTTAGTGCCTACCTTTGCTCAGACCGGCTCCACAGTCGTCGAAGCCCAGAAGAGCCGCGGTCTCGAGCTTGAAAGTGGCGGGCTCTGGAAACGAATGAAAAGCTACGTCCCTCTTATGACGCCCATCTTCCTCGTCTCCATCCGAAATGCCAACCTCATGGCGATGGCCCTCGAAGCCCGTGGCTTCGCCGCCGGCAAAAAACGCACTTTCTACATCCAACTCAAGATGCATTCCCGCGACTGGGTGGCGCTCGTCATAGCCGCTGCACTTGTTGTCACCAGCCTCTACGCCTAGCTTGGAGTCAGGTCATTCTGAGCAGCCGATCACGTCCTTGGCGTGGCTAATTGGATAGGCAACGGAACTGCGGAAGGGTCGTCACTCTTGCCCCGCCTCGGCGGGGTAGCAATCTCTCTTCTTCTTTGGCTTTCTTCCCCTTTCGCCTTGCTCCTTTCGCCTTCCGTCTCTTTGCACTGGGGGCCAAGGATTTCTTTGGAAAGATAGCGGCTCAGCTTTTCCGCGCCGGGTTTGTTAAGGTGGTCGAGATCAGCAAAGTCATGCTGCGTCAATCCGACGTCATCCCTGGCTATGTCGTGAAATCGCAGCCCATGATTTCGGCTGAGACGCTCCACATAGTTTATATAGGCCGCATGTTCCTCATATCGGAAGATTTCCATGAACTTCTCTGTCACAGGCATGTTGACGAGGATGAGTTCGATTCCGTTGTCCTTCGCAAGGGCAATGATCTTCTTCATGGCCCAGTGCGAAGGACCGCCGATCTCGTAATTCTCAAGCATGTTTCGGCGGAAATTGCGGGCCTTCGTGTTCTTCATGTCTTCCAGTTCCATCTCCGGGCGAGACGCGATGGAGTCGAACGCGTCTTCGGCTGATTCGTACAGATGTCCTCCAGCATTCGCAGTAATCTTGGCGATCAGATGTGCGTGTTCCCCACTGGCCGGATGCTTGAACAGCACATTTATGAAGGAGTTCAAGCCCCGAAACATCGCAAACAGGCCCGCATAGGCTTACCTCGAACTTCGGAAGCTCGGGGCGAGTCGAACAATATCGGCCTGTGAGGCATAGTACTTCAGCGCCCTTTGTTCGGCAAAGTTCCGCGCATTGAGAGTGGCAATCGACAATTCCATGACGACGATACGTGGCTTTCTCTCATTTTCGAGCACGTCCCGGAGCACGAAGTAGTTTGTAAGAACATGCGAAACACCCTGACCCAGATTGAACGCTCGCGTTTTGTTCGCGGAGAACTGCGGGATCTCCTGCTCAACCGTCTTCGAGAGTATCCCTCGCTCTACACGCGACGACCCGATGAAAAGCACGTCGCAAGGCTCGCCCATTCGTTGATATGTGAAGACACTCATCGCGAAGTCGTTGTAATCCGGCTGCCAGTAGGTAAGCTTGCAGACTGCTGAAAGATAGTTGAGGAAGCAGAGAAGCACGGCGCAAAGTGCTAGTACGCGCACTGGCTTCATATGCCGCAATTCGCCGAAGGATTCAAATACTTTTTTCATTTCTCAGAATTGGAAGTAGTAAAACGGATTTTCATCAAGATGCAGGAACACGCACAATCCCAGCAGAACTGTCAGAGCGACTGCCTGCGCCAGCGCGGGCGAGGAACTGAAAAACTCCTCACTTTTTCTCTTCCATGATTCCGGCAGGAAATGTATTCCGTAACCGATTCCCATCACTGCCATGACGGACGCCGGGACCGAAAGAGTCCATCCGCCTGACGAGAAGAGTTTTGAGAAAATGATTTTGACATGTGTCATGTTCTCGGACCGAAAGAAGATTGTCGGAATCGCCGTGGTATGAAACGTGAAGACTACGGCGATTAAATCGCGATACCAGCTTTTCTTTGCCGTCGCGGAACCACCTCGGAGCTTTCGCACAGATATCTCGATCCAAAGAAACAGGCCGTATGTTGCCCCCCAGCAAATAAACGTCCACGAAGCTCCATGCCACAAGCCCACCAGGAACATGGTGAACATTATGTTCAAATAGGTGCGGACTTCCCCTTTTCTGGAGCCGCCCAAAGGATGGTACACGAAGTCCCTGAACCACGAACCCATCGTGAGATGCCATCTGCTCCAGTATTCCCCTATACTCTTAGCTTTGTATGGTGACTTAAAATTGATGGGCAGTTCAAAGCCGAGCATGCGGGCGCTCCCTATTGCAATGTCGGAATAGCCGGCGAAATCGCCGTATATTTGCAGTTTGAAGCCGTATATGGCAAGCAGCACACTCAGCGCGCCGTAGGCGCCGGGGTCCGCGAACACTTTGTCAACCAGATGGAAGCCGACATAATCGGCGATGACCACTTTCTTGAGAAGTCCCTTCAAAATATTGTAGAGTCCCGAACTCATGCGACATGCGTCCAATTCAGGCGTCTGTGCTAATTGCGGCAGAAACTGGCTCGCTCTGACGATTGGACCTGCTACCAACTGGGGAAAAAAGGAAACGAACAAGGCGAACTCGATGATGCTGGAACAGGGCTCAAGTTTTCCTTGATAGATTTCGATCGTATAGCTCATGGTCTGGAACGTGTAGAAGGAGATGCCGACCGGCAGCAGCACATCGAGGGCTGGGACGAATGGCTCGATCCCGATCGATGACGCAATGAAGTTCAGATTCTCGGAAAAGAAGTTGAAATATTTGAATGTCCCGAGAATCCCAAGGTTTCCTGCGATGCTCGCCCCGAGGAAAAGTCTCCTCCTGCCGGGCCGCTGTTCATTATAAATGGCTCTCCCCAGGAAATAATCCAGAAGCGTGGAGACGACGAGGAGTCCGAGATACTTCTCATTCCAACACATATAGAAATAGAATGAACAGGCGAGCAGAAAACAATGGCGCATGCCCCGGTTCTCTCTCATACGCCAGTAGAGAAGAAACACGACGATTAGGAATACACCAAATTGGGCGCTGTTGAATAGCATAACTTTCTCGGGATGGGCGCTGTTACCGGGGGTGGCGAGTTTCGCAGAAGTGAGCCTAGTCCTTGCGTAGTCGGCAAGACGTTAGTCCGCCAATCCTCCATCTGCCGCTCTTCCTATTTGCGCAAGGGCGCCGAGACTTTAGTTTCCTCCAGCCTATTTTGAGTATGTTACCCTATCTCGATGTGGCAAATCAACCTTCGAGGCACTCTTGACTTTATTCCTCGGGACCTCTTCATCCCGATTTGTTTATCGATAGGTTTCTTCTCGGAATCCCTGATAATCCACTCCCGAATTCATTGCGACTGTTTTCTCCGTGAATCCCGCGTTCCCCGTGATAATGCGCTTCTGGCTTCTTGTTTCTACCGGAAAAGGAAGATCTTCATTCGCGCCATTCGGTTTCGATCGGTGCAATGTTCCCAAGATTCTTTATTTGTGTCTTGGTGACTTGGTGGTTGGATGTTTCTTTGCCGGCGGTTTCAGATACCGAAGAGTTTCCGTTTGATCGCCTTGCGTTTCAGATCGGCAATGCAGCCGGTGGGGTCGAGGTCTTTGGGGCAGACTTCCTGGCAGGAAAAAATTGTGTGGCAGCGCCAGATTCCATGCAACTGGTCAACGAGTCTGAGCCGTTCTTCGAGCGCGTTGTCGCGCGAGTCCCTCGCGAACCTATCAGCCCATAAAAGCGCGGCCGGACCGAGGTATTCCGGGTCCGTCCCAGTCACGGTGCACGATGCATGACAGCACGCGCACAGAATACAATCTATCGAAGGCATCACTTTCGCATGTTCGCCCACGGTCTGAGGCCGCTCGCACACGGGAGATGGACTGCCCGGCATCAGATACGGTTTGATGTATTTATACTTGGCGAAGAACGGCTCCATATCAACCACAAGGTCGCGCAACACCTTCAGATGGCCGAGCGGCTGGATCGTAATATCAGAGCCGAGTTCGCTAGCCTGAGTCTCACACGCGAGCCTGTACTTGCCGTTGATGTGCATCGCGCACGAACCACAGACGCCTTCCCTGCACGACGACCTGAACGCCAGCGAGCCGTCGAGCTTCTCTTGTATATAGAAAAGCCCTTCGAGGACGGTCAGCCCCGTCTTGAAAGGCGGGACTGTGAAAGTGTCGAACCGAGGCGCAGTGTCGGTCTCCGGGTCGAAGCGAAATACTTTGAGCGTTAGATCAGTCATTTACAGTCCTCTCGGACATAGTTGCGAGTCACGAGTCGCGCCTATTTTCTTGTCCTTGCCTATCCGCGCTTATCTGCGTTCATCTGCGGTTCCAAGTCAGTATTTTCGTTCCCTTGGCGCCCAATGGTCAAGATTGACATTGGAATGTTCAAGCCTGGGCCCTTCAGGCGTGTAATACGCGAGCGTATGCTTCAGGAATTTGTCATCATCGCGTTTCGTGAAATCGCGCCGGAAATCCGACCCGCG
>CAYVDS010000029.1:0-3261 GCA_964450145.1 uncultured bacterium | reverse complement strand
TCTCGAAAGCGCTCCTGCCACCACCGCCTGAGCGACATCGAGACTACCGCCCAGTTCGAGATTCCACATCAGGTCATAATTGTATTTCATGCCATTATGCTTCAACCGAATCTTCTTGTAACGTTCTCTTAATTCTCTTATCTTTTGCGATGCCCGCGTGAGTTGTTCCTTTGTGCGGAATATTCCGACATCGTCCTTCATCGTGTTCTGCATCTCTTCTTTGATGATCGACGGGTCTTCCGCTCCGTCGGAACTCAAGAGTTTCTTGATTTTCTCTTCCTGGCGCGCGAGTGCGTCTTCCAACGCTTTGTCACCCGCTCCCAAATCAGATTTTCCGGCAATATAATCCGAAGCATGCTCGCCCGTGATTTTCCCGAATACGATTGTGTCGAGCAGCGAATTACCGCCGAGCCGATTGCCGCCGTGCACGCTCACACACGCTGCCTCGCCTGCCGCATAGAAGCCCTTGACCTTCGAGAGGCCGTCTTTATTACAGTCGATTCCGCCCATCGTGTAATGTTGCCCGGGCTGAACCGGAATCGGCTGGTCAACCGGGTCGATCCCGAGGAATTTCTTGCAGATATCGCGTATTCCCGGCAAGCGAGTCGCTATCTTCTCTTCGCCGAGATGTCGCAGGTCGAGCAGCAGATACGCATTCTCGAACCCGCGCCCATCGAGTATCTCAGTCGTCATATTCCGGGCGACGATGTCGCGCGGCGCGACCTCCATCGCCTTCCGGCTGTCAGCATAATTCACGAGAAAACGCTCGCCTTTGTTGTTAGTCAGGTACCCGCCCTCTCCGCGCGCGCCTTCAGTCATGAGAATATTCGTGCCATACAGAGTGGTGGGATGGAATTGCACAAACTCCATGTCCTTCAGCGGAACACCCGCCCAATAGGGCACCGCCATGCCCATGCCGGTGTTGATCAGTGCGTTTGTCGAATTGGAATATAAGCGGCCTGCGCCGCCGGTCGCGAATATTACGGCATCGGCTTTGAACGCCTCGAGCTTGCCGGTCGCCAATTCGAGCGCAATCACGCCGCGGCAGACGCCGTTTTCGACCGCCAGCGATGTGACCATCCATTCGTTGTATATCTTCATCTCGCCGCGCTCGGCTGCGGATTCGTACTTGACCGCTTGCTCATACAGCGTGTGCAGCAGCATGTGACCCGTCTTATCCGCCGCGAAACATGTGCGCGGGAAACCGGCGCCGCCGAAAGGACGCTGGGCTATCTTGCCGTCCGGCGTACGACTGAAAGGGCATCCCCAGTGCTCCATCTCGAAGATGCGGGCCGGGGCGTCGTTGATCATACGAACGACCGCATCTTGATCGGCCAGATAATCGCTTCCCTTGACTGTGTCAAATGCATGTCGCTCGACCGAATCGTATGAGCCCCGCGGATGATTGCCGAGAGGCGCATTGATTCCGCCCTGTGCCGCAATCGAATGCGAGCGAATCGGATAGACCTTCGAGAGCACGGCGGCGCGCAGATTGTGCATGTTGACTTCAATCGCGGCTCTCAGTCCCGCCAGTCCGCCGCCGACTATTACGACATCATGATATTTCATATATCTTGATTCTCACCACCAAGACACCAAGGCTCAAAAAATTCAAGCTATATCTATTTGCCGATTACGCATACGAACAGGATACGGCAAAGCCGCAAACAATACTCGGCAAACCGCAAACCGCAAACCGTAAACTGTAATAATCAATGCCCGAACATCTTCGGGATATACACGTAAATGCTATAAATCATCACGACCGCGGTCAGCGCGCTCGCAATCCAGAAAAGGGATTTCCGGGCGCGCGTGGCCGCAAAGAAATCCACGCAGATGATTCTTATGCCATTGAACATATGAAATGCCACGCCTAATATAATCAAGAGTTCGAGCCAATGGAGCTTCTGCGCCATCGCCGTGGACTCAGTGTATTTGTCTGCTCCGAAAAACAGCGCAAAACCGTTAAGGAACACGTGCGGTATGAGATAAATCGCAAGCAAGATTCCCGTGAGCCTCTGGAGCCCGAAAGAGGGCTGCCCCTCGTGCTTATTTAACATAAAATCCTTGAGCCAGTTCACTCGCAGCCCTCTCTATCTTGTGAAAGGAACCAGTACGAAGATACCGAAGATAACCCAAATCAGCCCGAATAGCGTGAGGAGCCAGCCGATACTCTGGCGCAGCTTCTCCGGCGGATTGAAATCCACAAACACCGACCACAGTCCATTGAAGCCGTGGTACACGCACACCGTGAGAAGGAGGAAATCAAACAGAGCCCAGGCAGGTTGGCGCAGTCGCGACGCGACGCTCGCGAACGTTACCGTCTCGTTGCCAAGCGGAAGCTCGATGATGTGAACCGCCATTCCAAAGACAAGATATGCGCCCGTTATTCGCTGGAGCAGCCAAGACCAGAGCCCGCGTTGCTGGGTCATAAGGTTTCTCTCTCGTACGGCCGGAAGTCGAAGAATCGAGGTGATTGAAAAGTTGCTAAGAACATAGCAAACGCGCGGCGTTTTGTCAAGGTGCGCTGACAGGTGCGCTCGACAGGCGCGAGAAGAAAAAGAAGAAACGTTTGGAACGCGAATAGCGCGAATCGCCAAAGGCGGCGCAAATGACACGAATAGGCCATTTTGGATTGGAAAACGAGAAACAAATCGTCTCGCATGTTGCTGTTTTCGTTTGTAAGTCTTTGCGGTGCAGGCATATGACGCAAATGACGCAAACATGACGCAAAGCCGTCGCGACAGCGACGGAGGCGAAAGGCGAAAGGGAAAAGGCGAAAGGGAATTCGGAAGTAAAGTGAAGAAAAGGACTTCTGGAAGACCCGGATAGATAGATTGGCAGAGATTCTTGAAGAAATATGACGCATATGACGCAAATGACGCAAGAAACGTGTTTCGTCCACAAATTTTGGAACTACAAGTGTCCGAAAAGACGTTTTCTCTTGCAACTCTTTGCGTTACAAGGGTGTGACGCATGTGACGCATGAGGGCCTCCGTACAGCAAATCCCCTTAAGGGAAAAATATAGGCGGGAGGTGAACCGCGCAGAGCGCGACTTCCGATTGTGGATTGGGGATTTCGGATTGCGGATTGAGAAAGAAGAGGCAAACCACGGGGGACACGGGGAACGCCGTGCAGAGGGTGGAGTTGCGGTTGGCGAGTCGAGCGACGCAGACGCAATTCGTCGAAGTTGACAGGCAGGCCGCGTTTTGGTCGGGTTGCGCTTGAATCGGGCTGTTGCCCCAATTATCTGTTCTGTT
>CAYVDS010000028.1:0-35949 GCA_964450145.1 uncultured bacterium | reverse complement strand
TAATGTTTTCAGGCTCTTTCCGCATCGCGTCTCCGAATAAATTCGCACCTACGGAATTACGGGACAGCCTCTTTTCGCCGTTTCCCCGTTTTGCCTTTTCCCCTTGCTTTTCACAGCCGTTCCCATGCCGCGAGCACCTGCTTTTCCATTTCCTCGAAAGAGCCGTTGTTCCGGAGGATAACGTCCGCATGCGTGAGCCGCTCTTCGTCGCTGATCTGCGCGCTCATCCGCTTCATAACTTCCGCCCGGCTGAGGTTGTTTCTTACGGCAAGCCTTTCAATAACCCGCTCGATGTCGGAAACGACCACCCAAACTTGATCTACAAGACGCTCCCATCCCGCCTCGATCAACACGGCTGCTTCAAGCACGATCCCGCTGTCCGGCGCCGCTATCTTTCTGAGCGAGGCGATCTCCTCCGCCATAGCCTCGGCCATCAACGGATGCATAATGGAATCGAGCCGCCTCAGTTTATCGTGATCTGAAAATACGATTGCCCCGAGGCGCTTGCGGTTGATGGTTCCGTCGGGCTCGAGGATGTCGCGCCCGAACTCACGGACAACCACGTCATAGGCTTTCCCGCCGGGCAAGATAATCCGGTGGCCCACCTTGTCGGCATCTATGATAATAGCGCCGAGGCGCGCAAGGATTTGCGAAACCGTGCTCTTGCCGACGCCTATCCCGCCGGTCAAGCCTACTACGGGCTTCATTCTGGTCTCGGTCAATGTTACTCCTTTCCGCGGCAATGATGAATGATGAATGATGAGTGATGAATGATGAGACTTTTCGGCTCTGCTTGGCGGGCTTGCGAGTGGTCCCTATCTTCGTTTCGGCCCTTCACCCCTATTCGCAAGCAGGCCATGACCCTCGGTCGTGGCCCACCACTTAATACGTTTTTCTCCTGCCCCGTTCTTTTTCATTCAGCATTCATGATTCGTCATTCTCCCCATGTGGCCAGCAAGTGTCAACAATCGTTTTGTATCCTCATGTAATTCGTCCCACCGCCCACGCACCATGTTGCCGTCCCACCACTCGGCCTCGCCCACGTCGTCGTCCGGCTTGAGTTCGCCGCCGATGAGGTTGGCAAGAAAGTCCACGTAAACGACGTGCAGCGTCACGCGGCCATTCTCGCTCACAATTCTCTCGAAAGGCGGAAGAATGTGTCCGATCTCAATTCGCAAATGCGTCTCCTCGAACACCTCACGTTTTGCGCCTTCCGCGAGCGTCTCTCCCGGCATGAGTTTCCCGCCCGGACAAATCCACTTTCCCTGCCAGAATCCACCGCGCTCGCGTTTGTGGCGTACAACCAGTATCCGGCCTTCGCGATCGCGAATGACCGCCCCCACCGCCAGCATAATCCCCTCCGCGCTGCTTTTCATCGTTGAATACCGATCAAGCGCCTGTCAACATATCCACAGATTCCCAGAACAGTAACCCCCAGTCTTATCTGTCTTCTCCTCATCTTGTCCTTCTTCGTTCATCATTCATCATTCATCACTCATCATTCCTGTCTGATTCGCCCTTCGCTCGGTTCCCTTATGACTTTCGACTTTCGACCTTCGACTCGCTACTCCCCCTCACACCGTTAATCCTCTATATATCCTGGGCAGTATCTTCGGCAGCGCGCTCGGCTTCTTCACAACGAGGTAGTTCTCTCCTCCGCACATCGCGTGCAAGTAATCGTTGCCAGCTTGATCGACCGTGACGCAGAACGTGTGCACCTTCCTGTTGCGAGCTTCTCGCAGCGCAACAGCGGTGTCGTGCAGGCCGTAGTCGCGGCTCGTCCTGTCAGGGCCATAATCGAAATCTTGAGGGTAGCCGTCGCTCAGGAGTATGAGGGCCTTAAGCCTGCAATTGGTGGCCCCGAGCTTCTGCAAGGCATGCCGGATGGCCGGCCCCATGCGCGTGCTCTTCTGCGGCTTGATTGCGCCGATGCGCCGGCGCGCCCGTTCGGAATATGTTTCGGAGAAATCCTTGATGATAAAGAACTCCACGTTTTCGCGGCCATAGCCGGAGAATCCGTAAATCGCATACATGTCTCGGAGGCTTTCGAGGGCTTCGGCCATGATCACGAGCGCCTCGCGCTCGACGTCGATGACGCGCTTTGCCTTCCCGGGCGACGGAAGCTCCTCTGCTCCTATTGTCCCAAACGGCGTGGCCGCCCCTGACAAATGCTCGATGAGGGAGGAACGCGAAGTCCCGCCATGACGAAGTCGGCCACGGCCGTGTTCAGGCTCTTCCACAATCCATTCATCCGTCGATGCGCTGAGGTCCAACAAAAAGGCCGTGGCTACGTCGCGCTGCCGCCGGTCGCGTTTCTGGTAAATCCTTTCCGACGGCGTGAGGCCGGCCCGGCGGTCGACCACGGCCTCGATGGCGTCGTTCAGCTCAATCTCCTCGCCGCTGCGAAGCCTCTTCACCTTGCGCAGCATCTCGGGACGGATTCGCTGGAATTGCCGCCTGACCGCCGCGATCAGCGGCGCGTGCTCCTTTTGAATCTGGGTGACGATTGCGCTCGATTCGCCCTCAAGCGGAACCTCGCGCAAACGACACCAATGCGGCCGGTAGTCGCCGGCGAGGTAATTCCATTCGTCGTAGAAGAACACGCGGCCCGCATCCTCGATCCGCCCCTTCGCCGCCGACAACCGCTCGAGTAATTTCGCAAGCTTCTTTCGCTCGTCGGGAGATAGTTCCTTCAGCTTCTCTTGCAGGACTCCGCCGAGGTCGGTGATGAACAGTCCTGATGTCTCAGCCAGTTCCTTTGCGGTCATCTGGTTTATTTTGATCTTGGCGCCTCGCCTGAGGAGTTCCGCGAGCATCTCGGCCGTTAAAGGGACACCCGTTTCCTCGGAAACGGCGACGGCATCCTTAAGTATTTCGATCCCTTTTTCAAGCTGAACGATCTCAGGCATCGTCTGGCCGCGATAAGCGACGGGTAATGCGGGCTGGCAGGGGCGAAGCTCGCTCTCCGGAATACCCGCCTCGAGATGAGCGCTGGCATATAGCCGTTCTGCGTGGATGTGCTCGAATGCCTCCGCAACTGTTTCGCAGAAAGGCGCCTGCAATCGGATATTCGGGAGCGCCTGAAGCATCAAGTAGATATGGGCGGCGGCAATAGCCGAATCGTTCGCGGTCGCCTGCGGATGCAACACACGCGCAAACACTGTGCATACGCGCCGGTAAAGCGGTGAAACCGAGTGCGGCAGGAGTTCCTCGATGTGTCCGGTTACGGAGAGGCGTATGAGGCTTTCCACCAGGGCTTCCCGCAGCGGAAGCGACGCTGGCTGCGGCCTGTTTTTCATCTCGGCGAATGCGACCTTCGTAAGCTCGGCGGCCAATCCCCGATATCTTTCGCGTAGCCGGAAATCAACACGTCCGTCTTCAACCGCGAAGAATATGTCCCGGGCCAATTGCCGGTCGTCGAACACACGGAAGAATAGTTCGTAATGCGACTGGAGAGGCGTCAGGTCTTGCGAAAAATCGGGGACATGATGCGGCATCGTGTCCCCGATTTTTCGCAAGGCCTGGACCCAGGGATGATCGAGGAGCGTGTCAATGTCCAACTCGAATGTGCCGAACTCGATGTATCCTGCCTGATGCGCGGCCAGCACCTTATACACCGAGAAGTTCTCCGCAGACGTGTCGCGCTTCTCGACACAGTCCGGGAGATAGACGACCTTACCGTCTGTCAGCGGAAGATGATGGCCCGCGCGAACCAACTCGGGCGGCGCCTCGGTCGTGCTCTTCACGCCGAGCGGTTTTCCGGCCACCGCGCTGCAATAAAGATGCAACAGTCGACTGACTTCCGTAAGCGCCACCGACCCATCTCTATTCATCAATCCGCATTCATCATTCATCATTTTCTACTCAAAAATACTTCGTATTATCTCCTCAACTGCGCGCTCCGTCTCATGGTCATCCGTTATCGATTTGGCCACCGCGAGCTCGCACGCGCGGCGCGGAGCGATGCCCGACACCATCAGTTTGCCCGCATAGATAAGCAGACGGGTGCTCACGCCCTCCTCGAGGCCGTGGTCGCGCAGGTGGCGTACTTTTTCGCCGAGCAGCGCGAGTTCCTTTGCGACTCGCGTCTCCACGCCGCTTTCGTGCTCCACAATTTTGGCCTCGGCCTCGCGAGGCGGATAATCGAAATCCATCGCAACAAACCGCTGGCGGGTGCTGTGTTTCAGGTTCTTTAGGGCGCTTTGATACCCGGGATTATAGGAAATCACCAGCAGAAAGTTTTCGTGCGCCTGTATCATCTGCCCCTTTTTCTCGACAGGCAAGATTCTGCGGTAGTCGGCCAGCGGATGAATGAGCACCGTGGTGTCCTTTCGCGCCTCGACGATTTCATCAAGGTAGCAGATAGCCCCAATCTTGACCGCGCGCGTCAGCGGGCCGTCGATCCAGACGGTCTCTTCGTCCTTGAGCAGATAGCGGCCCACTAGGTCGCTCGCGCTCAGGTCTTCATGGCAGGCGACCGTAATCAGCGGAGAGGAGCTCACATCCGGCGATTCTAGCCCTTTCCCGACCCGTTCCCGCTGCAGCGTGTAAGCCATGTATTCGACGAATCGCGTCTTGCCGCAGCCGGTCGGCCCTTTCAAGAGCACAGGCAGCCTCGCCGAGAACGCTGCCCGAAAAATCTCGACTTCATCCCGGATCGGCAAGTAATACGGTTCTTTTGTGAAGAAATGCTCCTCGAAAAACCTCTCGACTCCTCTGAGTTTATCCGGTTCTTTTTCAACCATAAGGTTCCCTCGAAATTCAGATAACACGTCGATTTCAATAGCCTTCGAGAATATTATCTGCTTGCACATGCAATGTCAAACACCCGTTCTTTCTCTGAGCGTGTAGGGCGAACACAAGGTTCGCCCCTACAGGGTCGATTCTGCGGTCTGCGTCAAACATAAATATTACTTCGTCGCTATGCTGCTCATCTCCCAAAACGAAAGGAGCGGTCTTGAGACCGCCCCTTTCCTTCCTGTCTATGTTTGAGGACTTAGTCGTCTCCCTCGGCGTCCTCATCGTGCCCGCGAATGCGTCGCCTTCAGATGAAGACCCCATGCTACGGGTCTGTCCCCATTCTTACTGGTATTCGATGTTTCAGGACTTAATCGTCGTCTTCTTCTTCGTCATGATCTTTTCCGTGAGATTTCACCCTTATCTTGGTGGTCGCCTCCTTCGAGTTGTTCGAGGTGTTCGGATCCCCCGGCAACTCGAGCACCGCTTCCCACGTGCAAGAAGGAGCGTCGTCCGCGCCAATCGTTACGAAGAACGTCTGCATAACGTTCTTGTTCGGCCCGAAGCCGGACAACGTAATCGGCGCGCTGTCCACCTGCACCCCGTTCTTATAGAGATAAAGCGTGCCCGTGGATGTCTCTCCCTTCTCGCCTTTGCCCTTCACATGGACTTTGATCTTCCTCATTCTTGACTGATTCTCTTTTAGCTCCACGACCTTGGGCGCTATCATGTTATGGATTCTGCCGTCGACCGAGGACGTGTATCCGCAGTCCGGATCGTTCGAATCGACGAGGCCGTCGCAGTCGTTGTCAATGCCGTCGGCGCAGACCTCTGCCGAGCCCGGATTCACTGCCGGATTGCTGTCGTCGCAATCGACATCCGACGCATAGCCGTCGGCGTCAGCATCAACTGGCGGCGCTGTGCAGTCCGGATCGTCGGAATCCACGAGCCCGTCGCAGTCGTTGTCAATGCCGTCATCGCAGACCTCTGCCGCGCCCGGATTCACGGCCGGATTGCTGTCGTCGCAGTCCACGTCCGCCGTATAACCATCGCTGTCGGCGTCGACAGGAGGCGGACCCGTGCAGTCGGGGTCGCTGGAATCGACGAGCCCATCGCAGTCGTTATCGACGCCGTCATCGCAGACCTCGGCCGCGCCCGGATGCGCCGCCGGATCATTATCGTCGCAATCCTGGGCGATCCCGAAGCCGTCCCCGTCGAGGTCGTCATCCGGCGTGGCAGGTTCGCAGTCATCGTCGGTTCCATTGTATGGAACTTCGGTGACTCCCGGGTTCTCCGCGGCATTCGTGTCATCACAATCGCCCCCGCCACTGCTCGGCTCGTCATTGCAGACGACATCTTCATAACCGTCGCTGTCGGCGTCCCGACACGTCGAAAGAACATATACTTCAAACTGGTTCGTTAAAACCTTTTCCTCGACGTGCGGCTGTATCGCCGGGTTAGTCACGTCGAACGGAGCGCCGAACCACGCGGCCGTCCACCTGTAGAAACCCGGCGTCGAGGGCGCAGGCGCCTGCAATATCACCGGGAACTGCTGTGCCATTGAGCCGGAGCCGTCATCGCCCATGCCGGTCGGCCCCGTTACCCGGTCTATCTCGTTGTTGTTTTGATCATACAGCTTGGCGCGAATCCATCCTCTCCGGTAGCCGCCGCCAAAGGTGACCGTCACGGTCTGCCCCGGCTGGTAACGGTCGAGGTCCGTGGTGGCCGTCAGATTCTTGGTTGTCCGATTCGAATCCTGCCACACACCGTGCGAATGGCAGCCATTGCAGGATGCCGTATCGTTAGAGTGACACGCCGCGCAGTAGGCGCTGAAGTACGAAGACTCCGCTGAGGCTTCTCCCGTGAACATCATCACGCACGCAATAAACAGCGCGAATGCCAGTGCTGCCCATAATGTTTTAGACTTCATGTAATCCACTCCTTGATTTTATGAATTCGACTTCCCCCATCGCTCCACAAACTTTATTGCGAGCAAATCAGAATCGTCTCCCCGATCCCAATCACCCCCGATCCTGGAACGTGTTGCCCAAAATGTCGTCGCCCCTTGTCATTCTGAGCGAAGCGAAGAATCTCAAGTTGTCCTTATTCATCATTCCGCATTCATCTCTGAACCCCGCGCCTTGCGCGCCCGACTTGACACCTTCGACCTTTGACATTCGACTTGCTTCGCTCGCGACATCACCCCTTTCCCCAAAAAAACAAAAAGCAATTCCCACATTTCCCTTTCGCATCGTGAGCGGGCTCGCCAAAGTCTTCGCTCACGACGCAGTCTTCCACTGACGCCCAAGGATAAGAGCAACTACCATGCCATCATTCGCCGACTCGGTCTTGCGAGATTCTCCATGTATAGTCTTCTCAAAACCTTCCATTGCAAACTTTGCCGCAACAAGCCTACGGGAAGTAATCCCTCAGCGCCACACAATGCAAGAGCATGAATAACCGAATTGTAATTATGTGGCGCGGAAGAATCCCACCTAAAAGACCGTCCCGTAATTGGCGAACTGGACAATCTCCTAACCCCCCTTTGCAAAGGGGGGAAGGGGGGATTCCCGATGCCCTCGGCAGTCGAGGAATGGGCCTCGCGCGAGGTTTGAAGAGATGATCGACCAAGCACGGAATGGATTCCCGCCTTCGCGGGAATGATAAAAAAGAAGCTGTTCATTCGTGTAATTCGCATAATTCGTTTCATTCGTGATCCAATTCTTTTTCTTCTTCATCCGTGCGATTCGTCTCGCGCCTTGCGTCCCGCGCTTCGCGGGATAACATTCGTGTTCCCAGAGTTTCTTCTTCTTTTTTGGTTGCGGCCGTGCCGCACTAGGTTCCTCCGCGACTCGGGTCTGCGACCCCTCTGCGGTTCAGCTTCTTCTTTCTTGGACAGCAGTAATGATTCAACCACAAACGCGAAACCAGAAACCGCTTCTTACTTTTTGCGGCCCAAATTGTCCGCGCGAAACCCCATATGAGGTTTGGAGAGGACACAGTGCTTTCCGTTGCAGTATCTGCCAAACAATAGTATAATTGTCACTATGTACGGCCCGTCGCCGTCATTCTGACCCCGCTTCGGCGGGGGAAGAATCTCCGTTTACATGCGCGAATTTGCAGGAAAATAAGAGACTCTTCGTCGCTCGGGTCTGCGACCCCCGGGTCCGCGACCCTTCGCTCCTCAGAATGACAGTTGTTATAAATTCTCAGACAGAATATTATTTCGGCAACAGGCCGTAAACTCTAAACTCCGAACCGAGTTCCCCTGGGGCGGAACGACCTTGAAAGAGAGAAACGACAAGCAGACACCCATTCAGCTTCTTGCCGCTGTCATCATCATCACATTCGCCAGTGAGATGCTGATAATGCTGCTTCTCCCTCTCATACCGCCGGCGTCTCCTCTTGTCCATGGCCTGCTCGACTCCTCACTGTTGGTTATCCTTATTTTCCCGGGACTCTATCTCTTCTCGTTCCGTCCGTTGATTTCCGAACTCGCGGAACTCGACCTCGCTCAGAAAGAACTCCGGAAAGCGCACGACGAACTCGAGAAGCGCGTCGAAGAACGAACCGCAGAGCTTTTGGAGTCAAATACCCTCCTCAGGCAGGAGATAATCGTGCGCAACCGGACGCAAGAGGAGTTGTGCGAGTCGGAGAAGAAATTGCGCTCCCTGTCTTTCCGTCTCATGGACGCGCAGGAAGCGGAGCGAACGCGCATCTCGCGCGAACTTCATGACGAACTCGGGCAATCGCTCACCCTTTTGAAACTTCAGTTTCAGACCAATAAAAAGAAATTGCGGGAAGACCAACAAGAACTGAGAGAAGGGTGCGACGAGTCATTGCGGTATATGGACCGGGTTATCGACAATATCCGGCGGTTGTCCCACGAGTTGAGCCCCTGCATCCTTGAAGACCTCGGCCTGTCCGCCGCCCTCCGGAAACTGATCAACGACTTCGCAAAACATTCCGGCGTGAAAATTACTGCCGCTATAGAAGAAATCGATCACTTGTTTCCCCGTGGCTCTCACATTATCGTCTATAGGATTTTTCAGGAAGCGCTGACAAATATCACGAAGCATGCCGGGGCGAAGAACGTCTCCATCATCCTCAAGAAAGAAAACCGCAGCGCAGTCTTTTTCGTGGAAGACGATGGAAAAGGGTTTGACATGAGCCGGCTTGAGGCCGAGCCTCTCGAGTCTGAGCCTCTCGAGGCCAAGCCTCTTGAGGCCGAAACTCGCTCCGATTCCGGTTTGGGTCTCGCCACAATGAGCGAACGCGCGCGAATGCTCGGCGGCTCTCTCTCCATATCGAGCGAACCCGGCAAGGGAACCCGAATAGTCCTGACCCTTCCCGTCGAGCCCGCAAGCGAGACCCAACAACCTCCCGCCGTCTCCGCCTGAAAAACGGTTTCTGGTTTCGAGTTTTTGGTTTCCGCTGTTCCTCTTCTGTTCATCATTCATCACTCATCATTCATCATTCCATGCTCTGCTCCAGATATTGTCTTATTACGTACGTACTTACGCCCACCTCCAAAAAAAATTTCATCCCATGGGCGTAAACCCCTAGCATCTATCCAAAATGGGTGCTAGAATATTTTCAACAAGCTCGCTCAAACCTGTGGGCTCGAGCGTATGTGTGGTACGCTCAAATAACAACCGGGAACTAGCCAAGAAACACCGAGGTCCCCGATGCTTTGCTGGTTTATTCTCCGGACTCTCAACCGACTGACGCCGGAACACTTCACCGAAAAGGCCTTTTCCCATAAATTGGGACAGGGGTTTTTTTTCTCTGCCAAACAAGACCAACTAGACCCGAATTTGAATCAAGGTTCATTTTTCAACTC
The DNA here is from genome assembly GCA_964450145.1 of uncultured bacterium. Lineage (GTDB taxonomy): Bacteria > Abyssobacteria > SURF-5 > SURF-5 > SURF-5 > JACRIR01. Next base: position 26,369 of record CAYVDS010000028.1, on the reverse strand, counting down.
GGACAAACTCTCTCGGCCCTTAGTGAAAATCGGGGATACGATGCCGCATCGTTTCCACGATTTTCGTACAGTCGCGAGTCTATTAGAAAATAGGGACAGACCCTACTACGGGTCTGTCCCTATTTTCTCGGCATTTGTGGAAGGAAGGCATAGCTCAAAGGAGGTTGTAAAATGAGGCCAAAAAGTTTGGTCAGTGCAAGACATCGGTCATTCGGAGCGCCGGTTATTGTCGCTCTGCTGTTGTGCGCAATAATCAGCTTGCTTCTGCCGGTCTTGCCCGGCGCGAAGGTTCTCTTTGGAAACGATGAGGCCTTTGCGCTTTCACTCAGCGTCGTAGAGTACGGAACGGGAGCGCCAATCAGAAATTTCTGGTGGCTGGTCAATTTGGACAACACGAACAAGGCCACTCCCGCGACCCCCAACGCGCATCTTAACGATAATCTTTCGGTGTCGGTCGCGAAATCGTATAGTCCCGTTCTGGCGAGCGGAGACACGAACGACCTGAGCGCTCTGGCGAATCTCTCGCCAAGTTTCTCGTACGTAATATCCGTCTCGGCTCCCCGGCACAGGAACGGCACTGCATACGTGGCCAAGGGCCAGCAGAGCGCGCTCGTGGCTCTGATGCCTTATCCCATTCCGCTGTCGCAGATTCTCGTGCAGGTTTTCCACGACAATCATCCCATCAATGCTGCTCCTGACGTTCCGGCTGAGCCCGGGCTCGCCGGCTTCAAGGTTCTCCTCTATGACCAACTCGGGCAGATGGGTGTTGACTACTTCGGCAATCCGCTTGGCACCACGTACCTGAGAGACGCGGAGGGCCAATACATCCTCGACGTCGACGGCAATGTTCAGATAGAGACGCCGGGCGGCGTTGCGCTCTATACCGACGCCGACGGCTTGTGCAATATCGAGAATATTGCTCCCGGCAAATACGGCATCAGAGTCTCTCCCCCGACCGGCACGGAGTGGATTCAGACAAGCACTATCGAGGGAACCCCCGGCGTTGATGCGTGGGTTCGAGACAATGAACCGCCGGAAATGCTCGAATTCGGCTTCCTCTCGGCGCACGCATGGTTCGGGTTTGTCCTGCCGCAAGAATTCCCGGCGATTCCAGACCCGCCGCTTCCACCCGGACAATTTCTCGGCAGCCTCACTGGGACGATAAAATTCGCGCGCACGAGTCGCCCACCAGCGGCGGGAGCAGTGATAACTGCCGGGCCGCCCGTTTCGTTCCCTTACCTTGGCGTCAATAATCTCAACAATGTTGATGAGCAGGTTTTTGTCGGCCAAGGGGCCGCGGACGGCACATTCGAAATCCAGAACATACCTCCGGGAACCTATCAGCTTGCCATTTGGGACAGGTCGCTCGACGTAATTATCGCCTTTAGAACGTTCGCTATTCCTCCTGAGGGCGGTGTCGTTGACATCGGAGATATCCTTGTCCCCGACTGGTTCGGCCATCTCTCGGGCACAGTGTTTTATGACACAAACGAAAACGGCGTCAGAGACGCCGGCGAGAGTGGGATACCGGGCCAGGCGGTCAATATCCGCTTCAAAGACGGCACGATATACCAAAGCACCGTGACGGACCCGAACGGGGAATACTCGCTTAACGAAGTCTTCCCGTGGTTCCATTGGACCGTCGCCGAAGTGGATTTCCTCCGACACTGGCCGACCGGCGTGAGCACCGAGGCCGATGGCGGCGGAGACCAGCCTCCGCTTGATACGTACTCGGACACGGACCCCACCTTGACCTTGGCCCATGTCGTGTACGCCGACCAACACAACAAGATTGACTGGGGCAAACGCGAATACAGGGCGGGCGAGAACGGCGGCATCGCGGGTATCGTATACTATGATACGACCCGCGCCGAGTCCGACCCGAGATTGGCCGCCCCTGAGCCATGGGAACCGGGAATCCCCAACGTGACGATCAACCTGTACCGTGTACTCGGTTACAGGGCAAACGGTCAGCCCATAACGGGTCCTTTATACCGGACAACGAAGACGGACAGTTGGAACTCCAACAGTCCGACAGGGTGTCCGGGTGATATCCCGACTTACGTCGACTGCTCCGAAACGCTTCAAACGTGGAACCAGATTCGCCCCGGCGTCTTCGACGGCGGGTATGCGTTTGGCGCGTTAACGGGAGACCAGATTCCGGCCGGTGAGTATGTTGTCGAGGTCGTCACGCCCGCCGGCTACGAAGTCTTCAAGGAAGAAGACAAGAACGTGCTCTATGGCAACGAATATGGCGCGAATCCCTTGCTTCTGCCGCCGACGTGCGTCGGTGATTTGCGTGTCACACCGAATGTCTTGTCGATTGACTTGAAGACTGAGGCGCCTTTCGCGGGCGACGTAAGACGGTTGTGCACCCGGAAGCTCGTGAAACTCGCAGAGGGTCAGAACGCCGCATGCGACTTCTTCCTCTTCACACAGGTACCCGTTCCGGGCAGACTGATCGGGCTTGTGACGGGCGACCTGGTCAACGACCCCAACCCGAGCAGCCCGCGCTTCTCGGATAAAGCCGGTCCTCCATTCCTCCCCGTATCCATCCAGGACTTCGCGGGGCATGAGATCACCAGAACCTACACGGACAACTACGGACAGTTCGAAGTTCTGCTGCCTTCGACACTCGATATCAACATCCCGCAACCCACCGGCGTAGCGCCGAACATGGTGCGGGTCATCACGAATCATCCGGGAATGCCGAACAGGCCCGACCCATACTATGATCCGGACTACAAAACGCTGGAACTCAATTTCGACATCTGGCCCGGCAAGACGACGTACGCCGACATCGCGATCATCTCGCAGAGCGCGTTCCCGCTCGACAATGGCGCTGATTGCGACATCTTCAGCGGAGTGCCGGGGATTCTCTCGGTCGATAGCCCGAGCGGAGGGCCGTACGTGCCGGCAACCGGCGTCCGCAGACTCCGCATCCGGTCCATCGGGAACGTCACAACAAAGGGTGTGACGAAGGACCATGGCTTCGGCGACGTGCAGGGCGCCGTCACGTTGAATGGCGACGCGCTGCCGATTCTGCTATGGAGCAACGATCTGGTCGTCGTTTCGGTTCCTGATGGAAGCCACACCGGCCAGCTCGAGGTGACCCGGAGCAACGGCTTGAAGACTCTCGAAGGCGTCACGGTGCACGTCCAGGAAACGGGTGTCTACGACCCGCCGGTGCTTCGTGTCGGGCCCACTCAGGCCTATCAGTTGATTTGGGACGCCATCGAAGCCGCTTCTGACGGCGACCTCATACTCATCGAGCCCGGCGAATATTTCGAAAACTTGATTATGTACAAAAAGGTCAAGTTGCAGGGCTATGGCGCCGCCTCGACAATCATAAATGGCAGTAACTTCACGACCATCAACCAGATCACTCAGACCGGCGGCAACCAGGCGAAGTGGGTGGAGAAATTCAACTTCCTTGTGAACAACAACCTCGTCGACCTGGTGCCCGGCAACCGGCCCAATCTCACTCTCGAACAAGGCGCCGGTGTTACCGTGCTCGTGAAGGACGGCGCATTCACCAGTGACTTCAACGGGCAAATTGACGGCGTAACGGTTGTCGGCGCCCAGAGGGGCGGCGGCATTTTCGTGAACGGTTACGCTCACTATCTCGAGATAAGCAACAGCATAGTCAAGCAAAACAGCGGCAACTTCGGCGGCGGTATTCGCATCGGCACTCCGTCGATCTTCGTCGACATTGATGGATTCGACTATTTCAGCAGTTCCTTCAATGACAACATGAAGATTCACAATAGCTCGGTTGTCGGAAATGGCGGTTTTGACGGCGGCGGCGGAATCGCGATCTTTAACGGTGCGACCGACTACGTCATCGAGGACTGCTGGATTTGTGGCAACAACACGCTGCTTTACGGAGGCGGGATCGACCACTTCGGCCTGAGCGACGGAGGCTTGATCCAGAACAATACCGTCATCTTCAACAGCGCATTCGATGAAGGCGGCGGCATCATGCTCGCAGGCGAGTTGCCCGCGTTCAATGGACCGTTCGCTCTTACCGATGGGTCCGGCACTGTCACCGTCAACCGCAACCTGGTCTCAGGAAACATGGCGAACGACGACGGCGGCGGTATGCGCCTGCTGAGCATCAACGGGATGGACGTCTATAACAGTCCTGACGACCCGACAGGGTGGCACCACATCTCCATCTTCAACAACATGATCGCCAACAACGTGTCTACGGACGCGGGCGGCGGCATATCTCTGGGCGATGCGGTCTCGGTTGACATCATCCACAACACCATCGCCCATAACGACAGCACTGCGACGTCCATCGACGCCTTCTTCATGGGAAGCAACGTGAGCCAGCCGCAGGCGGCCGGCATCTCCGACACCGTCCTTAGCGCGACGCTCGTCAGCGTGATGGACCCGGCGGTTCAGAAGACGTTCACCGACCCGGTGCTCATCGACGACATCATCTACAGCAACAACTCGTACCATTGGGACGGAACTCAGCTTGTCGCCGACCCAGCTTTCCCGGACCATGACCTCGCGGTCTTCGGAGGCGTCGGCACGGAGTTGCTGAACCCGAACTACTGTCTCCTCACCGAGGCATATGCCGGCGGCGCCAACAACATCGTCGGGAACCCGCAGTTTGTTTCCGAGTACGACAACACGTTGACCGCCCTCGGCCTCGTCGGGCAAGCGCCTGATTTCATTACCGTCTATATGCAGCCGCTTACGCTTACCGGCAATTATCATTTGCTCGGTACTTCGGACGCAATAGGCCAAGGCACGCTCCAACTGGATCCGCTGAATCTGTTGGCCGTCGATTATGACGGTCAGGCCAGACCCGCCGGACCAGTGGTGGACATCGGCGCCGATGAATTCTACGCGGTTGAAGCCGCTCCGTTAAGAACGTCTGCGGCAAACTCATTGTGGAATAGACTTCGACGCTAACATGCATATGATAGGTAACGATTGCCGTCGGGGGTTGATTCCCCCGACGGCAAATGGGACAGGCAAAGGAGAACAAAGATGAAAAGGTTGACAATAAGTTCGATTGTGGGGCTCCTGCTCCTACTGGTCACCGGTTGGCCGGCCATGGCGGTGGTGCAATGTCCCACCGATAACTATGTGGCCGAGCAAGCGGCTGCCGAAGACCTTGACGGAGACGGAGTCATTGACTATCAAGATGACAACGTCATGTGCATGCACCTGACTGCCGGAGACGGGTTCACGACCATGGCCGACGGCTATCCGCAGTACATCTTCGGGTTCCACGATGTCACAGGGCTTCCGGAAGACCAGGTGATGATGGACGGCATGCTCGGCGCAAACCTTCCCTCGCCGACCATTGTCGTGCCGGAAGGGAAAGAACTGTATCTGACCGTCACCAACGTCTGGATGGTGATGCGCCCTGACCTCTTCGACCCGCACTCGATTCACTGGCACGGGTTCCGGCAAGCGTCCGCCTTCTTTGACGGCGTGCCTGAGGCTTCCATCGCAATCAATCCGGGGGCGACATTTACCTACTACTATCAGCCGCATGACCCGGGCACGTTTTTGTATCACTGCCACGTCGAGGCTACCGAGCATATCCATATGGGAATGGTCGGCAACCTATGGGTCACTCCCGCGCAGAACGGCGATAACTTCGGCGGCTACACCCAGTTCGCCTATAACGACGGCGACGGGTCAACCGGCTATGACATCGAGTATCCGATCCAACTCGAGGACTTCGACCCAGCCTTCCACGACGCCAGCGTCGGCGTCGAGCCGCTTCCGTTCGCATATCTGAAGGAGAAGTACCATATGTTCAACGGGCGCGGCTATCCGGATACGGTAAACCCGAATGTAATAGACGGCACCGACCCCGACGGCAACGTGTACCCGGCCCGGCAACAGATAAACTCGCTCATCACCGCTGGGGTCGGCCAGAGAATCCTCCTGCGAATCGCTAACCTGTCGGTGTCGGAATTCCATACCGTACAGGTTCTCGGGATTCCCATGAGGGTTGTGGGCAAAGACGCGGCGCTTCTCCGAGGACCGAACGGCGCGGACCTTTCCTATTACACGAACTCCGTTACGCTTGGCGGAGGCGAATCGATAGATGTGATTCTCGAAACAGCCGGCCTGACAGCCGGAACCTATTTCCTGTATTCGCGCAACCTGGACGACCTGAACAACAACGACCAGGACCGCGGTGGCATGATGACTGAGATTCACTTGACGAATTGAAGGAGAAAAGGAGAATGTTTATGCGCAAGTCATCAATCAAACGAAGCGGCTTGATACTGCTGCTGATGACGGTCCTGGCCCTCTTCGGAACTCAGCCCGCGCTGGCTGCTATCCCCGGAGTCACCGGGACCGCGTTCAGTTTCACCGCCGGCGCCGCGCACGCGCTCTGCGCAGACGGCAAAGACATTCTGATCTGGGGCTTCGCCAATGCAGCCGGGCCGGTTCAGTACCCCGGGCCGACGCTGCTCCTGAATGAAGGCGATACGGTCACCATCAACTTGACCAATAACCTGGCAGAACCAGTCTCGATGGTTTTCCCGGGTCAGGATAATGTCTCGGCCCTGGAAGCGGCCGCACCCACGCAGGCCGGTCTGCTAACCCTCGAAGCGATGCCCGGAGGAACGGTTGCCTACACGTTCACCGCTTCAAACCCGGGCACCTACTATTACCAGAGCGGCACAAACATGGACAAGCAGATCGAATTGGGGCTGTTCGGGGCGATAATAGTGTATCCCACCGGGGGCGGCTTCAATGACGCGCATCACGCGTACAACCACGAAGACTCATACTATGACCGGGAGTTCCTGTTCCTGTTGAGCGAGATGGCCGTGTTTATTCACGACGACATCGAGCTCGGGAGGCCCACTGACACGACCGCCTTCTGGCCCGTTTATTGGTTCGTCAATGGCCGCAACGCGCCCGACACCATGGACATGGCAGGCGAGATGGCCCCGTGGTTCCCGAACCAGCCATACAACTGCATGCCGCTGATGCATCCGGGTGAAAGGGTGCTTATGCGCTTCATCGGGGCGGGCAGAGACTTGCATCCGTTCCATCCGCACGGCAACCATCACCGGATAATTGCGCGTAACGGCAGGCTCTTATCAAGCGTACCCGGCGCAGGAGCTGACCTCTCCTTCGAGATGTTCACAAATCCGGTAGCGCCGGGCACAACGTCCGACGCCATCTTCACGTGGACCGGCCAGAGGCTCGGGTTTGATATCTACGGCACTGACTATGTGCACGACTGCAACGACGGGAACGCCGACGATTTTGATGACGATACTTTCGAATATTGTCCCGACCATGGCAAACCGCTGCCCGTGAAAATACCCCCTGTCTTTGACCTGAGCTACGGCGAGGGTTACAGCGGCAGCCCGTTCCTTGGAGGCGATGGCCCGTTGCCTCCCGGATTGGGCAATGTCAACTTGAATGGCGGATACTTCTACATGTGGCATTCTCACGCTGAGAAAGAAATGACCAACTTTGACATCTTCCCCGGTGGGATGATGACCATGCTCGTTATTGAGGCGCCGTGGGTGCCGATCACGGAATGAGGATAGGAGATGAATATGCCAACGACAAAAAGAAAGAAATGCTTTATGGTCATCCTCTTTGCTGTGGTCATCGCGATGTCCATGGCGGGGATTACCTATGCGCAAGGAACGGTTACGTACAACTTGACTGCGAGCGCCTTCACCCTTGCGTTGCCCGACGGCACGCTCAACGGCACGCCCGTCCTAATGTGGGGCTTCGCCGACGGCGTCGCCATGCCGTCCGTGCCCGGACCCGTGCTTGTCGCAAATGAGGGCGATACGCTCGTCATTAACCTCACCAACAACCTTCCCGACCCTGTTACTATCATAATCCCGGGTCAAGCGATTCAAGCCCCGGCGCCCGTCATGGACGCGGGAAGGGTCCGGTCGTTCGTGCCGGAATCGGGCGTGTTCACTTTCCCGAATCTCAGAGCGGGAACATATCTGTACGAGAGCGGCACGAATCCCGCGAAACAGGTCCAGATGGGTCTCTACGGCGCCCTCATCGTTCGGCCTGCGGCGCCCGGCCAAGCGTACAACGACCCCACCTCCGCGTATAACACGGAGCATGTGGTTCTCTTCAGCGACATCGACACCGTAATGCACGCGGCCGTGGAAGATGGCTCCTTCGGGACCGCCAGCTATCCGAGCACCGTGAACTACCGGCCGAATTACTTTCTCATCAACGGGAAACCTTATCCCGAGACGCTGCCGCTCGATGTTCACAACGGAGATATCACGTTGCTTCGCTTTGTGAACGCCGGCCTCAAGACGTACTGCCCTATGCTGAACGGGTTGAACGTGTTGGCCATCGCGCAGGACGGAAACCTCCTTCCGTATCCCGAAGAAGTCATGGCGCTTACGGTCACCGCAGGACAAACAAAGGACGTGATTGCGGCGCCCGCGCCTGATACAATGTACGCCCTCTATGATCGCCGTCTGAACCTCAGCAACTCGGGCGTGGACGGCGTCGGAGGGATGTTGACCTACCTGCGTTCCGGCTGGCCGTTTATTGACAGCTTCACTGCGACGCCTGAGATAATCAATGTGGGCGAGTCCTCCACTCTGGAGTGGCAGACCACGGACGCCACGTCAGCAGAAATTGACCAGGGAGTCGGCTCTCAACCGGTTGACGGTTCTGTTCTGGTTTCGCCGCTCACCACCACGACGTATACCTTGACCGCGACAAACGCTCTCGGAAGCACGACGGCAGAGGTGACTGTGGGAGTCATTGAAATCGCCGCCTTCACTTCCAACTACTTGCATGACGGGCGAGTACTCGAGTCGCGTGAGAATTCCAATGTGGGCGGCTCCGGCATTTCAACCGCCAACAACGGGCTTGCCCTGCGAGTCGGCGACGAGATAATAAATCCCTTGATGGGCGAGCGGCAGTATAAGTCCATCCTCTCGTTCAACACAGCGGCGATTCCGGACACGGCAACAGTTGTCGGCGCAACATTGAAACTCACGCGAGGAGGCTTCGTAGGCGCAGCGAGCCCATTTGACACCCACGGAACATGCAACGTGGATATCAAGACCGGAAACTTTGGACTCCCCGCGTTGGAGAACGGCGATTTCCAGGCGCCCGCGACGGCAACCGCGGTGGCGACAATGAGCGCCCCGCTTGCGGACGGAGATGTGTCCGCCGGCGTGCTGGACCCCGCCGGTCTCGCGGCTATCAATAAAGTCGGCCGCACCCAGTTCAGAGTCTACTTCTCGCTCGATGATGATGACGACGGAGCTGACGATTACATCGGCTTCTATTCCGGTGATGACGCTACCGCCGCCAATCGACCCGTGCTGGAAGTGCAGTTTATACAGGCAGCTCCGTGAAGCCACAACTTAATTCGGGGACACCTTGCGGCAAGGTGTCCCCGAATAAGCGGCTAGTTTATAAGAGGATCCGATCTCGCTCAGCGACTGCGAAAGAAAGAGAGTGATCACTGTGGGTAAAGTGAAGCAGCGTCTCTGTTCTCTCGTTTCTTGTTTCATTTTCAACTCGAAACTCGAAACTCGAAACTCGAAACTCCGTCCGCTTCGGGCGGTTATTATTATTCTCCTCACGCTCTATCTTTTCGGCTGTGCGACCGCGCCTAAAGCCACAGACCAGGCGGTCACGCCCTCACAGCTAGAGACCAGTCCGGAGGACCAGTCGGGAATTCAAGTTGTGAGTTTGAGAACAACCGCGGCAGGCCATTTCGTGGATTTCCGCTATCGCGTGACCGACGCGGAAAAAGCCGCCGCTGTGTTCGACCGCCAGAATAAAGCGTACATCGTCGACCAGGCCACGGGCGCAAGAGTCGGAGTTCCCCGGATGGCCAAGGTGGGGCCGCTTCGACAGACAAACTTCAAAGCCGATCCAAACAAAGTCTATTTCATTATGTTCGATAATCCGGCCGGCCTGTTGAAATCCGGCAGCAAGGTCACTCTCGAGGTTGGCGACTACCGGCTCGAGAACCTCACAGTCGAATAAAGGGGCGAGACGAAATAACGCGAAGGGGAAACGTGGGAATCGCACACAACGTATCATTCTGAGCGAAACAAAGAATCCCTTTCCCCTTTTATCTTTTGCCTTTCCTAAGGAGCGCGGTATGGCACGCAACGCGAACACCGGCGGATACATGGCAGAGAGTCCCACCACACATGAATCGATGCTCGGCTCGCCCCATTCAGCCGATCATCCGAGAAAAAAGACCGACCTGTTGCGTCGTGGTCCTCTTCGCCTCCTGATCGTGTTGATGGTGTCCATATTAGCGGCCGAGACGCTTGTGATGCTGCTCCTCCCGCGACTTCCGCTTCCGACCGGACGGTGGGGCATCGCGCTTGACGGCTTGCTGCTCGTCTGTTTGGCTTTCCCCGCGCTTTATGTCTTCTCGTTTCGCCCTCTCGCCGCCCATCTTGCTGAGCGTGAACGCGCCGAGCGAGAACTGGAAAAATCCAGAATAGAACGGCTCTTTTCGAGGAAGCTCATCGAAGTGGTGGAGGAGGAAAGAAAGAGGATTTCCCGAGACCTTCACGACGAAGTCGGCCAACTCGTCACATCGATCAAGATGGAATCTGACCTCCTCACCGGCCTCGGCAACAACAACGGAACGCGCGAGCTAGCCATGCAAGACGGCATTCAGAGGATGCTCGACGAGTTGCTCGACGCCATATTCCGAATCTCTTTCTCGCTCAGACCAAGCATGCTCGACGATCTGGGCCTTGTCCCCGCGATCGAATCTTTGCTCGAGAAATTCCAGGAGGCTTCCGGAATACAATGCGAATGGGAATGCGACCTTCAGGACAGCAACTATCTCCCCGAGGTCAGGATAACTGTCTATCGCGTTCTGCAAGAGGCGCTCACGAACGTCATGCGTCACGCCCGTGCGCCATGCGTGAGAGTCAGGCTTTGCGAAAAGGCCGGAAAACTCAAGCTGGCGGTGAAGGACAGCGGGCATGGTTTCGAACTGTCGACGGTCGACGCCGAGAATTGCCTGGGACTGGCAGGCATGCGTGAACGGGCAAAACTCGCCGGTGGGGAATTCACCATATCATCAAGCCCCGGTCACGGGACAAGAGTTGAACTGGAATTGCCTATCCAAACCTGCAGCGAGGCGCCAAAATGACAAGAATATTGCTTGTTGATGACCACGGGATCATCCGCGAAGGATTGCGACACATCCTCGAGCGTCAAAGTGATATGACGGTTGTGGGAGAAGCCGAAGACGGCATCGAAGCCCTCGAAATAGCCTCGAAGGTGAAACCCGACGTCGTTATCCTCGATATTTCCATGCCGAGAATGGATGGCTTCGATTGCGCGCGCGCTCTCGCCTCGCTCTTGCCCAATGTGAAAATACTGGCGCTCACAGTGCACGACGACATCCAGTATGCGCTCCGAATCATCGAAGCCGGGGCCCACGGGTTTGTCTCCAAACGGGCGGTTTCGCGGGAGTTGATCGACGCGATTCACACTATTCTCTCGGGGAGGACACATATATCTTCACGGATTTCCGCAAACTTGGCCTCCCAGTCGCAAAGTGGAAATGCGGGAATCGACAAGCTGAAATTCCTTTCTAACCGGGAATTCCAGGTTCTCAGACATCTTGGAGCAGGGCGCAACCTCAGTGAGACTGCCGAAGCTGTCGGCATTAGTGAAAAGACCGTCAGCACCTATCGAAACCGGTTGCTCAACAAACTCGGATTCAAGACCACCGCCGAGCTTCTGCGATACGCAATCGAACTGGACCTCTCAGCATAACTCCCCGGAACATTCTCTTCACCGCAAAGACGCAAAGAGCGCAAAGAAAAAATCAACGGGGAAAAGCAGTTCGCGGCAGTTCGCGTCGGGATTCTCCGATGCGGTCATTGCGAACGCAGGGCCGCAGACCCGAGCGAAGCAATCTAAACGACGTGTTGCCCGAACCAATTTCGGAATTGCCTGGTCGGATGAGGCATGATATTCCTGAAATTCTTTGGTTTTTATCATTCCTGCGAAGGAGGGAATCCATTCTTCTTCTAACCGAAACATTTGGGAAACACGCCGTCAAGTTGCTACCAAGATTGCTTCGCCGTTATACTCCTCGCAATGACAGCCTTTCAGTCTCTGAGTTTCGACTTTTGGCTTTTGACTTTAGATTGCACAACATCGTTTTGAAGGATCTCGCCTTGTCTCCTTTCTTTCGTTCCAACTTTAGACACTTTAGCTCACTTTAGACACTTCGCACTTTTCCTCATTCATTATTCCTGTGTAAGGTTTTCCCTACAAAAAATAAGGAAACTCCTAATAGCGCGCCAAAGTGAAAGTGGTAGAGTTGAATCGACACTTAGTGAAAAGCGCAAGAAAAAAGCGCGAAATGTTATAGGCAGGGAATTAAGGAAACGTCCCCATGTCCCCACATAATCCCGCCACAACCTGTAGCCCACTCGATGCGGTGCTCTGTCTGTGCGAATCGAGACGGTGCGCTGACATCTTTTTTAATCCCCAGAAAACAGACCAACTAGACCCGATTCAGAATAGAGCTGCCCTCCAGCAAAAATCGGGGACACGATGCCGCATCGTGTCCCCCATTTTTGTTGGGCATCGTGTCCTCGATTTTCTACTCACCCCGAAAGATAAACAAGGGATTCCCGACGAACTGTTCTTGAAAACTTATAAGGAAGGAAGGAGGAAAGACATTTGCCCGAAAAAATCCCTCAACGCAGAGTTTTGCTTCAATATTGGCTAGCGAATTGAAAGGATGGGTCTTATGGGAAACGCTCGAAAAACTTTGCTGATGAAAGGAAGACTTTGGCAGTTCTTTATTCTGGCGCTTTTGCTGGTGATTATGCCGTGCTCAAGCGCGCAGTCATTCACGTTGAATGTGATTGATGCAAGCGGAAACCCAGTAACCGGCTACCGGTGGACTCTGGAAGAAGACGCAACCTTTTACGTCGATCCTGATCTTCCACCCGATCCCGATCCGCTCACCATCAATTTCCACAAGAGCTACATGCCGCTCGTGGCGACCGGTGATAGCAGCACGCTCGCATCTCTCGATGCTGTTGACCCGGCAAAACGCTACTTCATTTCGGTGCTGCCGTATGCGGGCTACAGCATGAGCGGCGCCGCGGTGGCGGCAGGGCAGACGAATGTCAACGTCACAGTGCATGCGCTGCCCGTGCCGACGGCTCAAATCAGCGTCTATGTGTTCGAGGATATCAGTCCTCTGAATAACATGCCCGACTTCCCCCAGGAACATGGGCTCGAGGGTTTCACAATAATTCTTGAGGAGGCGGGTGGCCGCTACGGCCAGTCGGGCGGGCAGGTCATGAACGACGCATTTGGCAATCCTCTGGGTGAAGTCATGACTGACGCGAGGGGATTTGCCACCATTAAGAATCTGTGGCCGGCAAAGTATGGGATAAGAGTCACCGCCCCTGCGGGCCAGGACTGGCATCAGACAACCACTATTGAAGGCTCCCCCGTGATTGACGCGTGGGTAAAGTCCAACGAACCGACGACACTTGTGGAATTCGGCATCCCGAGCACCCATGTGTTCATGGGCTTCACACAGTCCATCTATGACTCATCCGTGCTCACCGGTGGGTCCACAATCACAGGCCAGGTCGTCAACCTTCACATGAATCGGCCTCCAAACGTCGCGGATACGGGCATCGGCCGGCCTTTCATAAATGCATGGGTCGGCCTAAACGATCCGAGCGGCAACTGTGTATATGCCCAGCCATGTGATCCCGACACTGGCGAATTCTCGATTCCGAACGTGCCCGCCGGCTCTTATGAAATTGTGGTTTGGGATGAGTTCCTCGACATCATCATCGCATTCCGCATCGTCAACGTTCCCGGTGACGGCTCGGGCGTTGATCTTGGTCAATTCGCTGTGAACGATTGGTTCAGCCATATGTGGTTCTGGACGTTCAACGACACTGACGAGAATGGAATGTGGGATGCCGGCGAACTCCCCATGTCCGACCAGAACATCAATATCCGGTGGCGTGACGGCACCATCTATCAGGCATTCCCGACCGATATGGAAGGGTTTATGCCATTTGACGAGGTTTTCCCGTTTTTCAATTGGCTCGTCGCAGAGGTGGATTTCCTTCGTTACAAAGCGACCGGAGCTACTATCGTGGTGGACGCAGGCGGAGTGATCGACCCGGCCGAGCCGTGGTCGCTCGAAGGCACACTCAACCCGCAGCTCCAGCCCGAGAACGGCGACATGCCGTACCGGGTTGAAACCGGCCCCGTGTTGCTCGAGGCTTTCCAGGCGTTTGCGGGCCTCACGAACGCAATTATGTTTGGAAAAACGGCGTACGGCCCCGGTGAAAATGGCGGCATCTCGGGCATCATCTACTACACCGTCACTCGCGCCGAGGAAAACCCGGCGTATGCAGTTGCTGAAACGTGGGAGCCGGGCATCCCCCGAGTGCAAGTGAATCTCTATCAGGACGCGAACCAAGACCTTGAGATTGACGACATAAACGGAGGCGGCGTCCAGTTAGCCGATGTAGACAACTATCCCTTCGGCTGGGCGGACGGCGGCGCCATGGGTCCCGAAGACGTAGAACGCAGTGGAAGTGACGGAGTGTTTGACCTCGGTGACGCGATTCGATTCGCGACCTCTGACAGTTGGGACGATAACCTTCCGACCGACTGTCCGGGCGGCGACCCTTCTGACCCGCTCTACCTCGGCGGCCGATGTTACGACGGAGTTAGGAACTGGAACCAGGTTCGCCCCGGCGTATTCGACGGCGGCTACGCCTTCGGCCCGCAACTGGAGGACGGCAGCTACCTCCCGAGCGGAATGTATATCGTCGAGGCAGTGCCCCCACGGGGTTATGAGATCATCAAGGAAGAGGACAAGAATGTAGATTTGGGCGACACATACACGGCGAGTCCGCTCGCTCTTCCTCCGCCTTGCGTCGGCGACGACCATCTTGTCCTTCCGTACTTGAGTCTCCAGTCTGACGACGCAGGCAATCCTCTCCCGGGTATTGACCCGGCGGACCTCATCGAGGCGCCTTTCGCGAACACGTGGCGGCCTCTGTGCAACCTCAAACAAATCTCGCTTACAGCAGGGAGAAATGCGGCGGTTGATTTCTTCATGATGACGAAGACTCCGATAGCCGCGCACTACACCGGAATCACGACAAACGATCTGGGGAACGAGTTCAGCCCGATCAGCCCGAACTTCATCGAGAAGTTTGGCGCGCCCTTTATCCCGGTCGCATTCTATGATTGGACGGGTCACGAGATATCGCGGGTGTACACAGACCAGTGGGGCAAGTATAACGGCTTGCTACCCTCCACTTATACGGTCAATATCCCCTGTCCGTCGGGCGTATCTCCGAGCATGCTGACGGTCTGCCTCAACGCGGCCATAATGCAGGACCCGGACACTGGTCTGTACGTTATGGACCCCCATTTCAGGAGGGAACTCACCCAGTCCTGCTACACATTCCAGTACATGCCCGGCGCAACAACGTATCTTGACACTCCCGTCCTGCCGATTTCGGCATGGGCCAGCCGCTCGACGTACCCGCTCGATTGCGATTTCCCCTCCGGCACGCCCGTAATTGCGTCCGTCATGGGACCACAGGGTGGAGCATATGTTCCTTCGACAAATCAACAAATCGTGATTGAGTCTTTAGGTATGACCGAAGTTCCGAATCCGCAATTTGACCCTGAGTTGGGCAATCCTTCAACCGTGTGGAGGGATTACGGCTTTGGATCGGTTACTGGCAAAGTGAAGATCGGAGGGACAGACCTTAGGAACATACAGTGGCTCGCTGACGGCAGCCGCATAACCGCTACTGTGCCGAATGGAACTACCACCGGACAGCTCGAAATAACCCGCGGCGACAACAACAAAAAGACCGTCATCGGCGTCACGGTCACCGTCGGACCCACCACGGGCACGGTGCGTCATGTGATCCCGAGCGTGACGGGGTTCCCGGCCACGCCAATCCAGAATGCAATTGATGCCGCAAATCCGGGTGACCTCATTCTGGTGCACCCCGGTCTCTACGACGAATTGGTGCTCATGTGGAAACCGGTTCGCCTTCAAGGCTCCGGCCTCGGTACCATCATCAATGCCTTCAAGATGCCGGTCGAGAAACTCCAGTTGTGGCGCGACAGGGTCAGCCTTCGCGTGGCCAACGGAGACGTGGACCTTCTCCCGGGTCAAGACCCGCAATTCGGGCCGTTCCCGAATATCGGCTTGTTCCCGACGGAGCAAGGGCCCGGCGTGCTCGTGATGGCGGAACAAGGTAGCTTCACTGCCGCTCGGAGCCCGCGGATTGACGGGTTCCTCATCACGGGCGCTGACAACGGCGGCGGAGTGTTGGTCAACGGCTACTGCAACTACCTCCAGATAAGCAATAACCGCATTATCGCCAATCAAGGAGTGGGAACCGGCGGAATTCGCGTCGGTCACCCCGTTACTCCGTTTGCGTTTGCCGGTCAGCCCGTTGATGCGCAGAATGACTTCGTCACCATCCGGTACAACGACGTCCGCCAGAATGGCGCGACCGGCGAAGGTGTGGCCGCAGGCGGTGGAATCGGTCTCTTCACAGGTTCCGACTACTATCAGGTCGCTGACAACCATGTCTGCGGCAACTTCAGCATCGGGTCCGGCGCAGGCATAGCCCATCAAGGGCTGAGCCGCGGCACGCTTATCGCGCGCAACAAGATAGCTTTCAACCAATCGTTCCATCAGACAATCAACGAAAGTTCGGGCGGAGGAATTGCCATCGAGGGAATTCAGCCGGCCGCAGGAGGTCTGGGCCAGGGCTCTGGCACGGTAACCATAGACGCCAACTTGATTCTTGGCAACTATGCGGGCTCAGGCGACGGCGGCGCCATCCGATTGCTTCGGGTCAACGGCCAGGATGTGCTTAATGCGCCGGGTACTCCCACGGCATGGTACCGAATCAACATATTCAACAACATGATAGTGAACAATGTTACCGGCCTGGCCGGCGCTGTGTCCTTGCAGGACGTGGCATACGCGTACATCGTGCACAACGTGATTTCAAACAATGATAGCGTTGGGACGGCGGGCGCGGCGTTCACGGTCCCCGGCGCGGGAATGTCAACGCCACAGACAGCCGGCATTGTGTCGCATGCGCATTCGGCTGATTTGGCCGCTGCCTTCGCCGCCGGCGTCGCCCAGGAATACTCGAATCCGAGGCTCGTCGACAACATCATCTGGCACAACCGAAGCTTCTACTTCACCGTGGAGGCGAACGATGGCTTCGGCGGCCTGTTGCCCGACGTGGCAGTAGACCCACCGGTCTATGACGACCTTGTGGTGCTCGGGACAGCGCTGCCGCAATCGTTGAATCCGAGGTACTGCATCCTGACCGACCCGACAGGCTACGACACAAGCAATGCGTCGGTGGACCCGGAATTCGTGCGCGAGTACGTCAACGGCGACGGGGCTTATCTGATTGTGCAGGACCGCATGACCGTCGCCGATGCCGCCGCTGCCGTCGATGAAGGCGGCAACTTCGTAGATGTAAGCTTCGGGCCACTGAGCCTGTATGACCCGGATACCGGGCTCACATTTGGCGACTACCATATCCAGGGAATTTCGCCGGCGATCAATATGGGAACTAGCACAATCAATGGCGCTATCCCCGATGCGCTCAAGAGGGACTACGACGGCCAGAAACGTCCCAGAGCGAGCATACCGGATGTGGGCGCTGACGAGTTCTATCCGTAAGTCGCGAGATTCGTCTTGTCGCCGGAGACGCTCTCCGGCGACAAGACCTCCTGTGAGGACTGAAACGCAAAGGAGAAAGGAAATGAATAAGCTAGCGATAAACCTTGTGGTGGCCCTCGCGTTCGCGCTGTTGCTCTGCTGGAGCAGCTACGCGAGAGCCCAGGCTAACGTACAGTGTCCCACCGATGTTGACGGCGACGGCGTGGCCGACTATGCGGATCCCAATATCGTCTGCATGAGCCTGACGGCCGGCGACGGGTTCGCCACCATGGCTGACGGCTATCCCCAATACATGTTCGGCTTCGGCAATGTGACGGGCATACCGGAGAATATGGTGATGATGGAGGGCGAGCTGTTCGCGCATCTTCCCGCCCCTCTCATTGTTGTCGGTGAAGGACAGGAACTCTATCTCTCGCTGACCAATGTCGGTATGGTGTTTCGGCCCGACCTCTTCGACCCGCACTCGGTTCACTGGCATGGGTTTCCCGAGGCGGCGTCCGTCTTCGACGGGGTCCCGGAAGCCTCGATAGTGATAAACCAGGGCGCCACACTGACTTATTACTATAAGGCAGTGCAGCCCGGCACGTACTTGTATCACTGCCATGTGGAAGCTGCCGAGCACATGCAGATGGGAATGATAGGCAACCTCTACGTGACTCCCGCGCAAAACGGCACGTCCATCGGAGGATATACGAAATTCGCATACAACGACGGAGATGGCGCCACGGGTTATGACGTCGAATATCCCATCCAGTTGATCGATTTCGACTCAGACTTCCACGACGCGAGCTGGGGTGTGCAGCCGCTTCCGTTCGCGCTCATGGAAGACAACTACCATATGATCAACGGGCGCGGGTATCCGGATACGGTGAACCCGAATCCGATAGACGGCACTGACCCCGATGGCGGCGTGTATCCGGCGCGACAAGACATGAGTTCGCTCATCAATGCCGCGATCGGCCAGAGAATCCTCCTGCGAATCTCAAATGTTTCAGTGACCAAGCTTCACACAATAACGGTGCTCGGGATTCCAATGAAGGTGGTCGGCAAAGATGCTCGACTGTTGAGAGGGCCGACGGGAATGGACCTCTCCTACTACACCGGCTCCTTGACTCTCGCAGGCGGCGAATCGGCGGATGTGATTCTCGATACCGCGGGCCTGGCCCCTGGCACCTATTACCTCTACTCGCGGAATCCGGTAGACCTGAACAATAAGGACACGGACCGTGGCGGCATAATGACGGAAATCCACCTCAATTGAGAATGGAGAAAAGGAGGATCGGTTATGTTCACATTAGTTGCCAAGCGAAGCCGAGTGGTTCTGCTGGCGATGGCGGTGCTGGCGCTCGTCGCTGCAAGCCCGGCGTCGGCCGCCATTCAAGGGATTACCGGCGCAACCACTTTCAATCTCACCGCAAAGGCGGATTATATCCAGTGCGCGGACGGGCTCACGCTTCTCATCTGGGGATTCGCCGACGGTGGCGGGCGGGCGCAGTATCCAGGCCCAACGGTGATTGTCAATCAGGGTGACACGGTCACATTCAACTTGACCAATGCTCTGGATTATACTCCGGCTGTGCCCGTTTCCATGATTTTCCCCGGCCAGGAAAACGTCTCGGCGGCAGAACTCACCGCGCCGACTCAGGCCGGCGCCGTTACTCTCGAAGCGCTGCCCGGCGGGACGGTTTCCTATACTTTCACCGCCGTGGAGCCGGGGACGTATTACTATCAAAGCGGTACCAACATGGATGTGCAGGTCGAGATGGGCCTTATCGGCGCTCTGATCGTGCGGCCGAGTGGCGCTGGTTTCAATGATGGACACCACGCTTACAACACCGAGGATTCGTACTATGACCGCGAATACCTCTTCCTTGCAAGCGAAATGGACCTGAATATCCATCAAAATATGGAATTCGGCTTGCTGCCGGTAGACACGACCTCGTATTTCCCCGTCTATTGGTTCTTCAACGGCCGAAACGCGATGGACACGATGGTGGCGGGCGGAGTCCCATGGCTTCCCACACAACCCTATAACATCCTGCCAATGATGCATCCTCGCGAAAAGGTGCTCATGCGGGTGATCGGAGCCGGTCGGGACTCGCATCCTTTCCATCATCATGGCAACCATTCGCAGGTTATCGCGAAAGACGGCAGACTGCTTGAGAGCGCCCCGGGCGCGGGCGCAGACCTGAGCCCAATGGTATTCACTATTCAGACCACTCCCGGGGGCACCGACGACGCGATATTCACGTGGACAGGCCAAGACCTTGGATGGGACATCTACGGGACCGGCCCCGGCTACGAACACGACTGCATTTCGAATGACGGGGACAATTTCGACGATGTAACTCAGGAATACTGCCCCGACCACGGGAAACCAATTCCTGTGATCTTGCCGGAGAAAAATGTGCTCACCTTCGGAGGGCTCTGGAGCGGAAGCCCGTATATGGGAGACATGGGCTCGCTTCCTCCCGGCGAAGGCGGGTTGAACCCGTGGGGCGCCTATACATACATGTGGCACTCGCACACGGAAAAAGAGCTGACCAACAACGACATTTTCCCGGGAGGGATGATGACAATGCTGATTATCGTGCCGCCCGGCACTACGATCATGGAATGAGAAGGAGAGAATCATATGCATAGAAAAAAATTAAACAAATATCTGATACTCTTCTCGGCTATGGTCATTGTGATGTCCATGGCGGGCGGGGTTCAGGCCGCTACAGTCACATATGACGTCACAGCCGACACCGTAACCCTCATTATGCCTGACACGACGAGCGTTCTGATGTGGGGGTTCGGCCTCAGCGGAGGCTCGGCTTCCGTGCCCGGACCCATACTCGAGGCAAATGAGGGTGACGACCTGGTCATCAACCTGACAAACAACCTGCCGGAACCGGTAACCATTGTGATCCATAGCCAGAGCATTTCGTCACCGGCGCCGGTGATGGAGGGCGGAAGAGTTCGCTCTTTTGTGCCCGAATCAGGGAGCTTCAGCTTCGCCGGTCTGAAAGCAGGGACCTACCTTTACGAAAGCGGAACCAACACCGCCAAACAGGTGCAGATGGGGCTCTACGGCCTCCTGATCGTCCATCCCGCAACGGCTGGTCAAGCCTATAATGACCCCGTTTCGGCGTACGACGTGGCGCATACGCTGCTCTTCAGCGACATAGACCCCACTCTCCATACGGCGGTGCAAGGCGGCTACTACGGCACTGTTGATTATCCGAGCACGGCACACCTCGACGCCAAGTATTTTCTGATCAACGGCCAGGCGTTTCCATTGACCGCGCCATTCTACGTAAACACCGGGGATAGAGTACTCCTCCGGTTTGCGAATGCCGGAATGGATACATACACGCCAGTGCTTAATGGGCTGCGCATGACAGTCATCGCGGAAGACGGTTTCCTCCTCCCGCACCCGCAAAACGTGGCGGCGCTGTCACTGCCAGCGGGCAAGACGAAGGATGTGATCGTGACCCCGGTCAATTTCGGAGACTACGCGTTATTTGATCGTAGGTTGAACCTCACAAACGCCGGCGGCGCCGGGGTCGGCGGCATGCTCACATACCTCTCAGCCGGAGGAGTGGCGCTTGCTCCGACGATTGATAGCTTCTCGGCGAGTTCAACAACAATCGTCGAGGGCGAATCAACCACGCTCTCATGGCAGACAAGCTATGCGACTTCGGCGAGTATAGACAACGGAGTCGGCGCTCAACCAGTGGATGGCGCAGTGGCAGTTTCGCCAGTGGTCACGACTACCTATACGCTGACGGCCACAGGGCCGGGGGGCGTGGCGACCGCGACTGCAACAGTGACGGTTATCCCCGCGCCGCGCATCGATTCGTTTACCGCGACTCCCGCCGTCATTGTCGAGGGTGGTTCCTCAACGCTGGAATGGGCGACGACGAACGTTGACTCAGTCAGTATCGACAACGGAATCGGGGCTCAGCCGGTGGATGGGTCCATCATAGTCTCGCCGGCAGCGACAACTACATATACACTCACTGCAACAGGACTCGGTGGAACGGTGACCGCGACGGCGACCGTCGCAGTTTCTCCGCCGACAATCGACAGCTTCACTGCCACTCCGGGCACAATCATCGAAGGGAACTCCTCAACGTTGGAGTGGGCGACCACCAATGTGACGTCTGTCAGCATCGATAATGGAGTGGGCGCTCAGCCGGTTGACGGCTCTGTGGTTGTTTCGCCGACAGTGACGACCACGTACACGCTCACCGCGACAGGTGTCGGTGGAACAGTGACCGCGGCAGCGACCGTCACGGTCATTCCTCTGCCGGTGATTGACAGCTTCACGGCCACGCCGAGCACGATTCCACTAGGCAACTCCTCGACGTTGGACTGGCAGACAACAAATGTGGATACGGTCAGCATCGACAATGGAATCGGCGCTCAGCCCGTGGATGGGTCTGCAGCAGTTTCGCCGGCGGCGACAATCACGTACACGCTCACCGCGACAGGAGCCGGTGGAACGGTCACGGCAACGGCAACGGTGACCGTGGTGGTGCCTATAACGGCCACGTTCACTTCCGCCGCAGCCCAGGACGGATGGGTTCGTGAGTCAACCGAAACCTCCAATGTCGGAGGCTCGGTAAACTCGAACAACACCAGCGGCACCGCGCTCAGAGTGGGCGACGACATGGGAAATGCTTCGCAAGGTGAGCGACAATTCAAGGTTATTGTGTCGTTTGACACCTCCGCGATCCCTGACGGCGCAACAATTATCTCGGCGACGCTGAAACTTAAACGCGGCGGGCTCGTCGGAACGAATCCGTTCACCACGCACGGCACATGCTTTGCGGATATTAAAACGGGTGCGTTCGGAGCTAATGCCGTGGAGAACGGCGATTTCCAGGCGGCTGCTACTGCGGCGCAAGTCGCGTCGATGAGCAACGCGGCCGCGAACGGCGACCTCTCTACCGGAGCGCTCAATGCTGCCGGCCTTGCCGCCGTCAACAAAGTCGGCCTCACTCAGATGCGCGTCTACTTCTCGGTTGACGACAACAACGACAATGGCGATGATTTTGTCGGCTTCTATTCCGGAGACAACGGCACGGCAGCCAACCGGCCGGTATTGGAGGTGATGTACATCCCGTAAAATCCGAGCGTAAGTCTTACAAACCCACAGGAAAAACAGGGACAGACCCGTAACATAGGGTCTGTCCCTGTTTTGTGTCCTCAAACCGTGAGCTGTAAACTGTACGGCCCGTTGCCCAAACCAATTTCGATGAATCCACGCAATGAATGTTGAGGCCAAGCTTCCCCAAGGGCAACAGGGCCTCGTCGGATGGGGCGTGATATTCATGGAATTCTTTGGTTTTTATCATTCCCGCGAAGGCGGGAATCCATTCTTCTTCTAACCAAAACATTTGGGCAAAACGTCGCGTAGACCGTGAACCCACTTTAAGAAGGTGCTATAATAGATTTAACCGGATACTAACACTCTCTTAACATTGGCCGCGTATCATTCTGCAATAACATATGGCGTCCACGGTCTGTTGCCGCCAGGTTCTGTTTCGCAGTTCGGGCAGAATTGTCATTCTGAGGAGCAAAGCGACGAAGAATCTCTCATTTTCGCACAAATTTGTGCTTGCAAGCATAGATTCTTCGCTTCGCTCAGAATGACAAACAACCATTATTTCTTGGCCAACATGCCGTCTATATTAGATGAAAGGACATCTAATGGCCAAAGAGCATGTCCTCGTGGTCGACGACGAGGAAGACATTCTCGAACTTGTTGAATACAACCTCGCGAAGAACGGGTTCAATGTCACGTGCGTCGCGACAGGCGAGGATGCGCTCGACCTCGCCCGGACTCGGTTGCCGGAGCTTATTGTTCTCGATCTCATGCTCCCCGGCGTCGAGGGATTGGAAGTCTGCAGGCGCCTGAAGAATGATCCGAAAACTCAGCATATTCCAATCGTGATGCTGACCGCAAAAGGCGAAGAGCCGGATATCGTCACAGGCCTTGAACTTGGCGCCGACGACTACATCACAAAACCTTTCAGCCCCCGGGTTCTCGTCGCCCGCGTGAGGGCGGTTCTCCGCAGGAAGAAAACGAGTGCCGCCGGCGAAACCGCCGTCCTCAAGATACATGACATGATTATTGATCCCGGGCGGCATCAGGTCATGGTAAAGGGCAAGCCCATCGAGCTGACTTTCACTGAGTTCTGTATTCTCAACCTTCTCGCGCGACGGCCCGGCTGGGTATTTACGAGGTCGCAAATAATCGACGCGGCCCGCGGAAGCGATTACGTCGTAACCGAGCGCGCCGTGGACGTCCAAATCGTCGGCTTGCGCAAGAAACTGGGCGACCACGGAAAATATATAGAAACCGTCCGCGGCGTAGGCTACAGGTTCAAGGAATAGTTCACCAGTTTTGTCATTCCCGCGAAGGCGGGAATCCATTTTCCCTGCAACCACGCTAGGCAAGATGAAAAGCGGGGCGGGGAAAATCGGGGACATGATGCTTCATCGTGTCCCCGATTTTCCCACAATTCTGTAGGTGCGAATTCATTCGCACACGCGCGACGAGGAAAAAGCCCGAAAACATTTGATGGTTTGCCAATTACGGGACAGTTTTGACACGTGCTTCATCGTGTCCCCAATTTTCCCCGAGTCTTGCATTCGTGAATTCTTAGAGCGCAACACCAAGGAATAGTTCATGCGGCGAAAACGGCTTCTTTGGCAACTGTATCCTTCCTACATTCTCATCATAGTGGCTTCGCTGCTCGCAATCGGATGGTACACGTCGAGTTTCGTGCGCCAGCTTTTCCTTCGGCGTGCCGCTTCCGACCTCGAGGCCAGAGCCGTGCTCGTCGAGAGGCATCTTTCCGGCAGGCTCAACCCCGTCAACGAGCCGTTCGTCGACGCATCGTGTAAGGAACTCGGCAAGAGAACGTCAACCCGCTTCACCGTGATTCTCCCGTCGGGAAAGGTGATTGGAGACACTCTTGAGTATCCGTCGGAAATGGACAACCACGCCAACCGGCCCGAAGTAAAAGAAGCGCTCCGCGGCGGCGTGGGCGTCTCATTAAGGTACAGCCGCACGCTCCAGCAGAACATGATCTATGTCGCAGTTCCTGCTAAAGAGGGCGGCGCCACTGTGGGCGTGGTCCGCGCTTCAGTTCAGGCAACCTATATTGCGCAGGCGCTCAGAACAATCTATGCCAAGACCATCGCGGGCGCTCTGGTTGTGGCAGGACTTGCCGCCCTGATTAGCCTGGTCGTCTCCCGGCGCATCGTTCGAGAATTGGCGGAATTGAAACAGGGCGCTGATCGCTTCGCCGGCGGAGAGCTTAAACGAAAACTGCCGGTTCCGGATTCCGAAGAAATAGGCGGCCTCGCAGACGCAATGAACCGGATGGCCGCCCAACTCGACGACAGAATGTCCACCATTGTGCGCCAGCGTAACGAGCAAGAAGCAATACTGTCGAGCATGGGGGAAGGCGTCCTGGCGGTTGACGTGGGAGAACGACTTATTACCCTGAACGAGGCGGCTTCCGCACTGATAGGGGCCCAACCTGAGCAGGTTCGCGGCAAAACCATCCAAGAGGTCATCAGGAACACTGACCTCCAAAGGTTTGTGGCGCGGGCGCTGGCAACGCGTGGATCCATCGAGGGCGAAATCGTAATCTACGAAGACTCCGAGCGCTTGCTGCAAGTTCGTGGAACACCGCTTCATGACACCGGGGGCGGTGTAATCGGTGTCCTCGTCGTTCTCAATGATGTGACCCGTCTGAGGCAGCTCGAGAAAATTCGCCGCGACTTCGTGGCCAACGCCTCCCACGAGTTGAAGACGCCGATAACTTCGATCAAGGGATTCGTCGAAACGCTGCTCGATGGCGCGATGCGTGAACCGGCGGACGCCGAACGGTTCCTTGGAATAATTGCGAAGCAGGCTGACCGCCTCAATGCGATTGTCGAAGACCTGCTGAGCCTCTCGCGGATTGAACAAGAAGCCGAAAGGGGCGAAATCAATCTCGAAAAAGGGCCGATAAGGAAGGTGATGGAATCCGCGGCGCTCTCATATCAGCAAAAGGCGGACGCAAAGAGTATCAAAATCGAACTCGTCTGCGATGATGAAATACAGGCCCGTGTCAACATGCCTCTGCTCCAGCAAGCGATAGAAAACCTGCTTGACAACGCCATCAAGCACAGCGACTCGGGCGCCACCGTCCGCCTTGAGGCGGCCCAAACCGATTCCGAAGTCGCGATAAAAGTCTGCGACCAGGGATGCGGAATACCGCCCGAACACTTGCAGCGCATCTTCGAGCGATTCTACACGGTCGACAAGGCGCGTAGCCGAAGACTTGGCGGCACAGGCCTTGGCCTCGCTATCGTCAAACACATCGTTCAAGCCCACGGCGGCCGTGTCTCCGTCCAAAGCACCCCCGGCAAAGGCAGCATCTTCACCATCCACCTGCCACGCTAGTCGAAAGTCGGTTTATTGTCTGCCGGAAACTAGCGGTAACTTTGTCATGCGGCAACCTCGTCCGTTTCATCCGCTCCCTCTTCGCCTGCGCGCCAACTTAAGGGGTCACATCTTTACTCTTTACCGGGACCAACACAGCCCATGTGATTCAGTCCAAAACAGGATAAGGCTCATATGCCGCTG
>CAYVDS010000027.1:0-36483 GCA_964450145.1 uncultured bacterium | reverse complement strand
CAGTCTTTCCGATTCTTCCCCAATGGCATGAGTGTTGCGTTCTGCCCATCTGGCTTCCAAGATGCATGGTCGTCCCGGAAACCCAGGCTCCACAGACTACGACGACGAGTTCATTTCATTGGAGCGGCAGATACTTTGGGAGACACCCTCATCATGCTTGTCGTCACAGCAAGAGTCAGAGCGCGAACGGAAACTCGGCGGGAATTCTTACAGACCGTTCAATCCCTGATTGGTCCTACCCACAGGGAAAAAGGCTGCATAAGCTGCCACTGGTATACCGACATCGAGGACGAAAACACTTTCAGTTTGGTAGAGGAGTGGGAAACGCAGCAGGATATCAAAAACCACTTGAAATCGGATTCTATCCGCGTATTGACCGGGGCTATCATTTTGCTGTGCGAACCGTCCCCGCTGGAGATAGACACCCTCGCAGACATCCCGGAGACCAACGCTATCAAGGCAGCCCTTGGTGGGGGCATTAAATAGCATCCGTACACAAAGCGTCGGTAAAAAGAGGGGAACCGCAGAAGTGGACATCGTGGAGCAGATGTTATCCGGCGACAGACGCGCACTCGCACGCCTCGTGAGCATGGTTGAAAAGGAAACTGACAGAGTCGCCGAGGTAATGCAACTCGTACAGCCGCATACAGGAATGCTCATTGTCTGGGAGTGACCGGCCCACCGGGAAGCGGCAAGAGCACTTTGGTGGACAAGTTAACTTTGCTCTTGCGCAGGCGGGGCCTGAGTGTGGGGATCATAGCCCTCGACCCTACCAGCCCGTTTTCGGGAGGCGCCATCCTCGGGGACCGCATACGAATGGATCGTCACGCCCTCGACCGAGGCGTATTCATTCGCAGTATGGCCACACGGGGAAGCCTGGGAGGACTCGCAAGGGCTGTTAAGGATACTGCCAGGCTGCTTGACGCATCCGGAAAGGATTTCTGTATCATCGAGACTGTGGGGGTCGGGCAAATCGAGTTGGACATCGCGGATACGGCAGATACCGTCATCGTCGTTTCCATGCCTGAGACGGGCAATGGCATTCAAACAATGAAGGCCGGCATATTGGAGGTTGCGGATATTTTAATCGTCAACAAGGCCGATCTCCCGGGATCCGACAGGCATGTCATCGACCTTGAGGAAATGGTCCGGGACAACCAGAGATACCCTTGGTGGCTCGTTCCAGTAGTTCCGACCGAGGCGAACAATGGTGTGGGCCTCGAGAGAGTCCTCGAAAAGATCGAAGAACACAAAGCCGCCCTCCAGAAGACGGGCCAGTTCTTGATTCGGCGGCAAGAGCACAGGGCGAAAGAGTTGATGGAGATTATCGAACGACACATCCGAGATCGACTCATGAAGGGAAGAAAGGAGAATGGCCGTCTCAGTGATATCGTACAAAAGGTGGTGGAGGCAGAACTCAATCCCTATTTCGCTGCCACGGAGATATTAAACAACAGCAGTCTCATCCAAGGTTGGCTGCTTGGGATGAACGAAAATCCTTAGCTGCATAGGAGGAGGAAGGCGATGTTTGACAAAGGGAAACTCGACGAGATCAGACAAGCAAAGGATAGATGGGAAAAGAATTTCCTGCAGCCGGCGCTCGAGAAAATCGGCCCAAAGAGAGAAATGGCGAGTCTTGGCATTGGCCACCTTGAGTTTCCACTCAACGAGGTATATACGCCTCTCGACCTCGATGAGATCGGGTTCGATTACCTACGTGATATCGGATTCCCAGGAGATTTTCCCTGTACCCGAGGCGCAGAGCCTACCCGGGATCCGCAAAGGCCGTGGCTCATCCGGTCGTACGCTGGATACGGGACCCCAAAACAATCTAACGAACGCTACAAGTTCCTCTTGCGGGAGGGCGCTGAAGAAATTGTGATGGCGGTGGACCTGCCCACCCAGATCGGCTACGACGCAGATCATCCCATGGCTGCCGGCGAAGTAGGAAGAGTGGGTGTCTCGATCAATTCGCTCCGAGACATGGAGGAGGCTTTCGAAGGCATCCCCTTGAACAGCATGAGGCGTGTGGGCATTCTCGGCAATGCAATCGGGCCGATCGCCCTGGCTCTCTTCATTGCCCTCGGCGAAAAACAAGGCCTCTCCCATAAGGATTATGTCTTGCATCTTCAAAACGACGTTTTGAAGGAATATGGCACACGAGGCACGCAATTCCTCCCCATAAAACCGGCCGTGCGGCTTGCAACCGATGTGGTTCGATACTGCGTCGACCATCATCCGAACTGGCAACCCTTGACGGCCTGCGCTGCTCATTATGCCTATGCGGGGTGCGCCGCGGCCCACGCCTTTGGTCTTTCGTCGGCCTTCCACTACATAGAGAATCTTCTCGATAAGGGATTGCAGATCGACCGGTTCGCGCATATGTTCAACCTGTTCACCGCTGGGGAGCTCACCTTCGCCGGGGTTGCTGTGATCAGGGCGACGAGAAGGATCTGGGCAAGAACGCTCAAGGAAAAATACGGAGCAAAGGATCCAAGATCCCTCGCATTGAAGATGACTGCGTACACAGTGGCCGAGTCCACCGCGCAGCAAACCCTCAACAATATCGTACGCATTGCCATCGGGACACAGACCTATGCGCTCGCAGGGGTCGATTATATCTACAACGCCTCCTTTGACGAGGGCCTGGCGATTCCAACAGAGGAGGCGGCAAGGCTGTCGATCAGGACGCAACAGATACTTGCCAACGAAACAGAGATCCCCTACACCGTGGACCCCTTTGCAGGCTCTTATCTTGTCGAGACCCTGACGACGAGAGTCGAGAACGAGATACGCAAATATCTCAAGGAAATAGAAGCCATCGGGGGGCCGGTTCTCTCTCTCGAGGCGGGCTATTTTCAAAAGAAAATGGCGGATGAAGCTTATAAGAAAAGAGTTCGGATCGAAAAGGGCGAGAGAATACATGTGGGGGTAAACAAGTATAAGGTGGACGGCGAAAAAATTCCAATGACCTTCCAGCCGGATCCCACCGTCGCAGAGAAAAGAATCGAGAGTTTAAATCAACTGAAGAAGGAAAGGGACAACGCCGAGGTGAACAGGCGCATCGCCAAGATCAAAGCAGTGGCGAAAACAGAGGAGAACATCGTCCCGGCTGTGCTGGATGCGGTCAGAGCCTACGCAACGCTCGGTGAAATATCGGATGCTTGGCGCGACGTTTTTGGCGAATACGAGTTTCCCAAAACCTACATGTGAAGGAGGCGCACATGGAATCGAACAAGAAAGTTCTGATGGCGAAGGCCGGTCTGGACGGTCACGATGCAGGTGTAAAGGTCATGTGCAGAATCCTGCGGGACGCCGGCATGGAGGTGGTCTACACGGGCCTTCGTCAAACCCCTGAAAAAATTGTGGCCGCAGCCCTGGACGAAGACGTGGATGTGATCGGCGTCAGCATCTTGTCCGGCGCTCATATGCATCACATTCCGCGTATCATGGAACTCCTAAAAGAGAACGACGCCCAAGACATTGTTGTAATTCTGGGAGGAACCATACCAACCGGAGACATCGCGCAACTCAAGAAACTGGGGGTTGCGGACGTTTATCCAACGGACACGGACACGAGCAAAGCAATCGACTTTCTAAGAAATCTACCGCCAAGAAAATGACGATGAAGAAGATATGCAACTTATGACTCGTCATGGAGGTAACCGCATGAGGATGCGTGATAAAATCGCCGTTGTGACAGGTTCCGGGGCAGGCTTTGGCAGGGGGATAGCAACAATATTAGCCAGGGAAGGGGCAAAGGTTGCGGTGGCAGATATTGACCAGAAAGCCGGAAAGGAAACGGTCGAAATCATCCGGAAGCAAGGCAAGCAGGCAGTCTTTATACAGGCGGATGTATCCGATGCGGCTGATGTCGAGAGAATCATCCAAACAGTTGTCGGCGAGTATGGCCGCATTGATGTGTTGGTCAACAATGCGGGCATTTGCAGAATGTCTTCCATACCGGATCTCACCGAGGAAGAATGGGATAATCACTTGAACATCAATTTGAAAGCCGCCTGGTTGACTTCGAAATATGCGATTCCTCACATGATTCAGGCGAGAGGAGGCTCCATTACCAACATCGCTTCTCTTTCGGGGTTGAAGGCCCGCCCGTTCCTGGCGGCCTACTGTGCGTCGAAAGGAGGACTAATCATGCTGACTCAAGAAATGGCTCTTGAGCTGGCTCCCCATCAAATACGGGTCAATAGTGTGAGTCCTGTCTTTGGGGAAACCCCCATGGGAGAAAGTCTCCTTGATCAGGCGGCTGTCTATTATCAACTCGGCGAGGCTGAACAGGCCAGAGAGTTTGTCATTCGGGGAATTCCGCTTCGAAGAGGAGCCACCCCGGAAGACATTGGGCGCGCCGTCCTCTACCTGGCCTCGGATGAAGCATCTCTGGTCACCGGGATCAATTTGACCGTTGACGGGGGCGCGTCCGCCTAGATGCGCTTCGCCTGATTGCCTTATCTTATTGTCCCAGAAGCCTTTTAGGCGGGACAACAAAAAGGAGGAACCAATGGTAGCACAAAAAGGAAAACGGAAAACAAGTGTCCGGGAGCTATATGTACTCGATGGCGGCGCCATAGACTTGGACCAAAGCAGCCTTACCTTCGGGCATGGCGCGGGGAAAATCGTTCGCGTTCCCACCCCGATGTATCTCATCAAGACGGATGAAGGCAACGTGCTTTTTGATACGGGCTGGTCTCCTCAGATAGTTCCTTTGCTATCCCAACTCGGCTACAATCCCGACATCACGGAAGCACATGCCCTTCCGCATCGACTCGAAGAGCTTGGCCTGAAACCAAAGGATATCAATAAAGTCATATTGTCTCATATGCATGTGGACCACGCCGGAGGGATTCAATTTCTGCCGGATGCGCAAATTATCGTTCAAAAGGCGGAATACCGTTATGCTTTCAATCCGCATAGCTTCAGCCGGTTGGCTTACAATGAGGGGGATTTTTCGTTTCCTTCCTATCGTTGGAGCATCATTGACGGCGATCAGATACTCATGCCTGGTCTGGCTGTTGTGCTTGCCAACGGTCATACACCGGGGTTGCAGGCCCTGGTCGTGGACCTGCCGGATACGGGAGTAATTGTTTTGGCAAGTGATTGCTGTTACTTGGAGAAGAATTTCGAAGAAGAGGTCATCCCAGGGGTTGTCTGGAATCCGACACTCGCTCTTCATTCCATCACAAAGCTCAAGACGCTTGCGAAACTGCTGAATGGAGAAGTCTATCCGAATCATGATATTGAGATATGGAATACCAGGCTGAAGAAGAGCCCGGAATGCTATACATGAGGAAAGGGAGAAGTGAGGGTATGAACAAGAAGAATAATCCAGTTGTCCAAATGCCGTCGGACGATGCCTTTCCCGGCCCGGATGCGATCCGGCAGTTGTTTAGTTTGTCAGGCAAGGTGGCCCTTGTGACCGGCGCGGCCTCGGGCCTTGGAAGACAGATATCGCTGGGATTGGCCAGCTTCGGCGCCGATGTGGCCGCCTCCGACATTAACCTCCCCGGCGCGGAATCAACGGCGGAGGCGGTCAGAGAGATTGGAGGAACCGGTCGCGCGATTCAGGTCGATGTCACAAATGCGTCTCGGGTCAAGGAGGTGGTTCAAGAGGTCTTGGCGCAGTTTGGAAGGTTTGACATCTGTTTCAATGTCCCTGGGATCAACATACGAAAGCCTGTGCTCGAACTCTCCCCGGAGGAGTACGACAAGGTCGTGGACCTGAACCTGAAGGGAATTTTCTATTGCTCGAAGGCAGCCGGGGAAGTGATGGTGGGGCAGAAAAGAGGGAAGATCATCAACATGGCTTCCATATTCGGGCTTTGTGGAGGCCCTAACCAGTCGGCCTATGCATCGAGTAAGGGCGGCATCATCCAACTCACCAAGGTCCTAGCCCTGGAATGGGCCGACAAAAATGTTCAGGTTAATGCGTTGGCTCCTGGCTATCACATGACGTTTGGACCTATCGCCAGAGAGTATCTGGAGACACCCCCAGGCAAAGCAATGGTAGCAGCCATCTTAGGGAAAATCCCGCAGGGACGCATTGCGCATGCATCGGAAATCATCGGCCCTGCGGTTTTCCTGGCCTCAGACGCATCGAATTATGTCACCGGCGCAGTGATCGTGCCGGATGGGGGTTGGACAGCCCAATAGGAGAAGGAAGATAATGAGAGATCATAAGATTGCCACATTGGCTGATATCGAGGCTATCGAAAAAACGCCCCTGCGGGAAAGAATGAAGGCAAGCCATACCTACGAGATGCTGCAAAAGGGTTGCTCCATCAACCCCGATGCTCCTGCCATCAGCCTGATTCTGTCAGGCGATGCGTATGACAAGCCCGTACAGGTCACTTACCGGGACTTTTGGGCCAAAGTGAATCAGACAGCCAACCTTTTCAACGACTTGGGGATCCAACCGGGGGACGTTATCACCTATCTGCTTCCCAACCTTCTACATACCCACTACGTGGTGTGGGGAGGTGAAGCAGCCGGGATCGTAAACCCGATCAACCCGATGTTGGAGCCTTCGACCATAAAGGACATCTGTCTGGGTGCAGGGACAAAGGCGCTGGTCGCTCTCGGCGAGGTGCCCGGAACCGATATTTGGGAAAAAGCGAAAACCGTCGCGAAGGAAATCCCCGGCTTGAAGGGAATGATCCGTGTCATGGGCCCGAGTGATGAGCGCGAAGGGATCTACGGTTACGACGAAGTGATCACGCGTTATCGAGAGGATCAACTTGATTCGGGACGCGCCATCGAACCGCAGGAAATCGCTTCCATTTATCATACAGGTGGAACCACGGGAACACCGAAACTCGCCCCACGCACACACTTCAACGAAGCAGCGATAACCACAATCCTTGACCTCCTTATCGACCTGAAGGCAGGGGAAACAATGCTCTGCGGTCTTCCCATGTTTCACGCAAACGCAACGATGGCAACGGGAGCCTTCCCTTTTTCGATAGGCGCCCATGTGGTTCTGCTTTCTCCGAGAGGTTATCGGGAACCCTCGATCATGCGCAACTTCTATAAGATCGTAGAACACTATCGCGCGGTTACCTTATCTTCAGTTCCAACAGTGCTTTCCGTTTTGCTCGATATTCCCAAAGGGGACGCCGATATTTCCTCTCTGCGATACGCCATATGTGGAGCCGCTCCGCTCTCTGTGGATCTCTTCAAACGATTCGAAGCCTACAGCGGCATGAAGCTTTTGGAAGGATATGGCCTCACGGAAGGAACACTGGTCTCTTCCATTAACCCCCTTCACGGCGAAAGGAAGGTAGGGTCCGTCGGTTTACGTCTTCCCTACCAGGAAATGAAGGTCTTAGCGGAGGACGAGCAAGGGATCCGGGAGGCGCAGACGGATGAAATCGGTCCTGTCTTTATACGAGGTCCAAACGTCTTTGACGGATATATTGAAGAAACTCACAACAAGGGCGTTTGGCTGGAAGGCGGATGGTTCAACACAGGGGACCTGGGCAGGCAGGATGCTGACGGATACTTCTGGCTTACAGGTCGAAAGAAGGATTTGATTATCCGGGGCGGTCACAACATCGATCCGGCGATCATCGAGGACCCCCTCTATCGCCTTCCGGGGGTCCATCTGGCGGCTGCCGTCGGTCGGCCGGATGCGCATGCAGGGGAGGTGCCCGTTGTCTATGTGCAGATTCAGGAGGGCGCCGATCTCAACGTTGAAAACATCCGAGAATACTTGAGTAAAGAAGTGGGGGAACGAGCAGGCATTCCCAAAGATGTCATTCTCCTCCCTGAGATTCCGCTGACACCGGTCGGAAAGATCTTCAAACCGGCTCTTCGATGGGATTCGATCAGGCGCGTCTGTGAAAGAGAACTCCTGGCCCTCGGGGACACGGCCGAATCGGTGGGCGTCGAGGTGGGAGAAGACAAGCTTCATGGTTCGCTGGCCACGGTTACCATCAAACCGGCGACAGGTATCTCCCGGCAGGCGATCGAAAATAGGGTGAACGAAATCCTGGGCCGCTATACCTTTCGCTACATCGTAGAGATCCCGTAAGGGAGAAGATGGGTCTTTGTCTGCACAACGTCTTGAAACGGATGTATGACGAAAGGTTGAGAGCATGGCTTATCTCAACCCGCTTGGCTCAACCTGATTGTTAACCATTCCGGTGTCGAGGAGATTTGGAGCTCAAGGGCCTTCAGAAGTGGACGTTGGCGCGGTTCTCTTCTCTTCGAACTGCCCTGTAACTTCTTCTCTTTCATTAACTTATTCGGAAGCTCGAATTCCTCCTCAAAGTTCTCGCAACTGGAAGTCATGGGGAGCCTTTCAAAAAGTTTAGGGGCGCGCCTCTACCCCAAAGCCGCCCCTTTCTTTAGTTCATCTGATCAGTGTTCTGCATCTCAAGTATCTCGAGTGCTAAAGCATCAGCGACTTTCTTGCGGCCCTCCAGAGTGAAATGTCCGCCAAGGTCAACAAACGAGTTTTCGTCAAGAATATCGGTAAGGTCAAGAAAATAGATATTTGGCTTCTCGCATTCCTTTGCGATAAGGCTTTTGAAAAG
Organism: uncultured bacterium; assembly: GCA_964450145.1. Classification (GTDB taxonomy): domain Bacteria; phylum Abyssobacteria; class SURF-5; order SURF-5; family SURF-5; genus JACRIR01. Next base: position 27,931 of record CAYVDS010000027.1, on the reverse strand, counting down.
CCCGACAGAATCCTCATCCATAGCGCCTTTCTCTTCAAGGCATTTCTTGTACAGTGGCAGGGTGTAAAAAAGGAGTTTTGTATCATTGTTTGACGCGACTCGCACTAGTGCGCGGAAACTGCTGAACGTTGCATTGGAGTCGGCAATTGATGGATGCGAACCGCGATTGTTTGCAAGTTGCGTGTCGGCTTCCGCTTCTTTTTCCACAAGCGACGACGAAATACCAAGATTTTCCACAAGCCACGCCTTGAGACCGCTGGGGTAGGGATAGAGCAAGGTGGCCTTATACCCCCACTGTTTTGTCATCGAAATGCCCTTTGCTGCCAGCGGGTCGTTGGAACCTGAAAGCCACCGTTCCTGTATCGGGACAAAGGCGGATAGTTCCGGTTCATAGAATCGCCGACTGTGAGCCAGCCAGAAGTAGGTCCAGTTAATAGGGACAATTATGACATCGGGTGAGGATTTTACCGCCCGGAAGTACATACAATAGTAATCAAACATCGACGCGCCGACAAACGCCCATTCTGATGTTTTTACGCGACGCTGCGGACTGCGTCTGTTTACTCCTTCGGCAATCATTGCTGGCATGTGTAGATCAGCAGTGTATGCTTCGGCAAAAATATCGAAAGGATAGAACGAATTTGAATCACCGAAACAAATGATATTCCCTTCTCGCCGGTCATCTGATAAGTTTCGATATGCATATTCGCTGAAGAGGACAGAAAAATCTCGGTTAGCGTAAGCGTATTTAACAACTGTTTTCACTCCCACAAAGCGGGTAATCACTAGAGTAGGTAGAATCAGAAAGAGCAGATAGCAGATTCCTATTTTTGCCGGTGTGGCGAAACCCGCATGCAGTCCGTCGGATCGAGGAACGTGAACTGATAGCTGCGTCTCTTTGCTTCGGTCAGGCTTGTTTGCCACACTATCTCCCGGAGGCAGTTTCGTTACTGCGGAAATAACGGTTCCCGAAGGCTCTCTCTTCCTGCCCCGTCTGACCGCCAACCACGGGCACTACGCCATTCTGGGAGGACTCCGAGCAAAGAAGAGGAGAGACAAAACGCCTATCGCGCCCGCAAACTCCCGAGACCACTAATCGTTACTTCTGCGATAACCATAGCGTAAGTCCCAGGTGTTTGTCAAACGTCTTTACGGGCACGCTGCGCCCCCTATATTTCGCGAAGCTGCTTGACACCCCAGTAGCGTGATTGTATAATTACGAAATGTAATTATAGCTCGTTCCCTCGCTCACAAGTCCTTGGAAAAAAGGGTCTTATGCTTCGATATCTCACAGCGGGCGAATCTCATGGGCAAGCTCTCGTCGCCGTACTCGACGGTGTCCCGGCCGGGTTGACAATTCACCGGGAGTTCATTGAGTCGCGCCTCACGGCGCGGCAGTCGGGTTACGGAAGAGGCGCTCGCATGAGAATAGAGAGTGATCGCGCCGAGTTTTTGTCAGGTGTCCGAGGTGGAGTCACGCTCGGCAGCCCGATTGCGGTGCTGATTCCCAACAAGGATTGGCAGAATTGGCAACGGGTGATGTCGCCGTTCGAGACTGAGCCAGCGGCGGTTGAGGAAAAGGCGGTTCACCGCCCGCGTCCCGGGCACGCGGACTTGCCCGGCGCGCTGAAATACATGCATTCGGATATGCGGAACGTTCTCGAACGTGCCAGCGCTCGTGAGACAGCCGCACGAACGGCGCTCGGAGCTGTTGCGGAGCTGCTGCTTCGCGAATTTGACATAGTAACGGCAGCGCACGTCATCAGGATCGGACCGGTTGCAGCAGTCAGACCGCGTCTTCCTGCGAGCCGCATCGAGTCTTCTGCCGAAAAATCGCACCTTCGTTGCGCCGATTCCGAGTCTGAGCGTAGAATGATAGAGGCGATAGATAAAGCTGCATCATCCGGCGACACGCTCGGTGGAATCGCCGAAACCATCATTTCCAATGTGCCTGCAGGTTTGGGTTCGTACGCCCAGCATGATCGGAAATTGGATGCGCGGCTTGCCGCCGCTGTCATGAGTGTTCCGGCAATCAAGGCCGTCGAGATCGGCGACGGCGTTTTGATGGGACAATTGCCGGGCTCCGAGGCGCACGACGAAATCTACTATAGTAAGAAGCGTGGTCAGCGAACAGGCGGATTCTATCGCAAGACAAACCATGCGGGCGGCATCGAAGGCGGCATGTCCAACGGGGAAGACATTATCATGCGGGCAACGATGAAACCGATCCCGACGCTTGGGAAACCGCTTCGCTCTGTGAACATACGCACGAAAAAAGCGTCAGCGGCGACACTCGAGCGGTCCGACGTGTGCGCGGTCCCTGCCGCAAGTGTTATTGTGCGCGCAGTTGTGGCGCTCGAGATCGCAAACGCGATGATTGAGAAATTCAGCGGCGACACGGTGGAGGAAATGCGAAGAAATCTTGATGGCTATCTGCATGCCATCAGGCAGCTTCGATAGGCGCACATGAATAAAGTCAGGGTTCAGCTTCCCCATGACGGATACGACATAATCATCGGCACAGGCGCGCTTGCCGAATTGCCCGAGCTTCTACTCGCGCTGGCCAAACCCAGCCGGATTCTGGTGGTAAGCAATCAATCCATTGACAAGCATTATGGCGATTTGCTCCGAGAAATCCTGGCGCGCGCCCAATGTAGCATCGCGACAGAACTCATTCCCGAAGGCGAAACTCATAAGAACTTGCAGACCGTCGAGAAACTGCTCGATAGGATGGTCGATGCGCATTTGGACAGGCTGTCACTGCTTATAAGCCTCGGTGGCGGGGTTGTCGGCGATATCGCGGGTTTTGCCGCCGCAATTTACATGCGCGGGATACCATATGTTCAGATACCGACAACGCTTCTGGCGCAAGTAGACAGCAGCATCGGCGGAAAGGTCGGAATCGACCACCGGCTTGCTAAGAACATGATAGGCGCTTTCTACCAGCCGGCGCTTGTGTGCATTGATCCCTCCGTGCTCGCCACCTTGCCGGAAGCCCAGATGCGCAACGGTATGGCAGAAGTGGTCAAATACGGCGTGATAGCTGATGAAGGTCTTTTCACGCTTCTTGAGAGGCATTCCGGGCCTCCTTCCGCGCTCGAATCCGCAGTTCTTGAGGACGTAATCAAGAGGTGCTGCCAGATCAAGGCGCGAATAGTTCAACAGGACGTGCATGAGACGACCGGCCTGCGCTCAATACTGAACTACGGACACACTATCGGACACGCAATCGAGTCGGTCACCGGCTACTCACGCTTCCTGCACGGCGAGGCCATAGCGATCGGGATGATGGCCGCGGCCAAGATCGCCCGATTGCTGAAAATCACCTCGGACGAAATTGAAAAGCGGCAGGAGCATTTGCTCTCCGCTGTGGGTCTTCCAACTCAACTGACGGGGATTGACCCCGATTCCGTGCTAGAGGCGACGCGATTCGACAAGAAGGCCGTCGGGGGCGTGGTCCGGTTCGTTTTGCCCCTGCGGATAGGGAGAGTGGCGGTCAGGGACAATATTCCGGGCGTCGTCGTCGCAGAAGCTTTGAAAGAGTTGACGGCTTGGCCATAATATTAAAGATATGAACGCATCTCGCAAACCTGCGACCTTTGATGAAGGGTTGACCGCCCAGATGCGCGGTGACTTCACGTCCGCTATCGCGATCTTCGAACAGGTCGTCGAGGAACATCCGACGAGCGCCGCGGCGTATCATCAGATGGGCCGCTGCCAAATGAAACTGGGAGACTTTGGAAAGGCTGTATCTTGTTTTGAAACCGCGATAAGACTGGGGCCGGACCGTATCGCCACTCGCCTCGACCTCGGCATGCTCTACTTCACGATGCGGGATTTATCGAAGGCCAAAGCCCAGTTTCTCAAAGCATTAGGCGCCAGTGGTTCCAACGTCAAGGCCATGTCAGGTCTCGGCATTGTCTATTACCACGAGAAAGATTTCGGCAAGGCTATTGCTCAGTTTCAGCAGGCGTGTACGCTCAACCCGTCGAGTTTCGCATGCCATTTCTACATGGCAAAGATTCATCAGGCGTTGAATAATCATGCTGGGGTTCGCGAGGAAGCCCTGAAATCAGCCGCGATTTGCCATGGACTGGTCCGAACGAGACCTGAACAGCCTGAGGGGCACTTCTTTCTTGCCGAAACCTTCGTGTTGCAGGGAGAACACCGATCGGCTCTCCAGAATTATCTCATCGCCAAGGATTTCTCGACCGCGGGCAGCGCGCACTTTTTCGCGTTTGGATTGCATTATACGCTTGTTGATAACTACCTTGGGATTGCGCGGTGCTATAAGCTTCTCGGTGAAAAGCAATATGCGCGCTACTTTGCGCAGTTTACACTCAAACTTGAATCAACGAATCAAGAGGCGAAAGAACTCATTGCTGCAGAGGATTGATTTGAATAGTTGAAATATGGCCGACACTAACACAAGAATAGTCCGCGAGTTTCTTGAGGCGAATAACTTCTCCGTTTTCGTGAATCGTAAGTTCCAACTACAGAAAGCGGAACCTGCGGGCAGGTACAACATCGACATTTTGGCCGCGAATATGCAATACTCGGCGTCTGAAGAACCCCTGCCAATGCGGCTGCGCGCGGAGCACATGCGGAATGTCCCCAATGCGATAGTGGATGTGAAAGGCTGGCACAGCCAGAGGTTCTCGCCGGCGCTCGTAAGCGGGCTGCCGGAACTATTCCACTTTGTGAGCCCGAAGTCGATAGAGTTCGCTCGGAGTTTTTTCAATGGAGCGCCCTTCAAATCGATTCTCGTCATTTCTGAGGAGTCCGCGGCAGAAGCTGTATGGTCGAGGACGGAGGAAATCCTCCGGGAAAAGGGAGTGGATCACGTAATCGAGTTCCCAACCATACTGAATTTTCTTGTTTCATATGTCGAGATAAACGTCAACTACGTCGAAAGCGAGATTCTGCAGTTGTTGCGGCTTCTCAAGCGCTATGGGCTGGTCAAGGGGCTTCAACTGGAGCTCCCATTCAGAATCAAGGGTCCCGGAGCGGAAAGTGAGGAGTAAACGTGGTCCGTAAGGCAAAAACAAAAGACGGCACAGTGCGGAAAGCACGAATGGACGATGTCCCCACCATCCGCGACCTGATCAGCTTCTATTCCCAAAGGGGAGATATGTTACCGAAGGCTCTCATGGAGATATATGAAAACTTGCGCGACTTCTTCGTTTTCGACAATGGAGACGGAAACGTGCTCGGGTGCTGCGCGCTCCATTTGTTCTGGGAAGATTTGGCGGAAGTGCAGTCGCTGGCGGTGCGAGAGGTGAACAAGCGCAAAGGGATAGGAACGGAGCTCGTTGGAGCATGCATACGGGAGGCATCTTCGCTTGGCATCGCCAAAGTCTTCACGTTGACGGACAAGCCGGCCTTTTTTGAAAAACAAGGCTTCGAGCAAATCGACAGGTCGCTGTTGCCGCATAAGATATGGTCGGCATGCGTGAAATGCGTAAAATTCCCGGACTGCGACGAAGTCGCTCTTGTTCGCCGGCTGGACAATACGGCGGACTAATTGCAGGATCCAGTTGCCGCGCCGAATGGCCGTTTGCTATAATATTTTGTCAACATGCTTCCTGCGTGAGGCAGCGAGATTGCCAACGTGTACAAATTCATCATAAGGGAAAAGGGCAAAGAGCTGCGCGAAGTGCTACTCGACAAACCTCGCCTTTTTGTCGGAAGAGACGCCTCGAACGAAATCACGCTCGAGGACGACTCGGTCTCGTCGCGCCATTTCAGCATAGAACTTAGACGTGACAAGGTTGTCTTGCAGGACGAAGACAGCCTTAACGGCACTTTCCTTGGCAACTCCCGCGAACGAATCAAGGCAGTCGAACTCAAACACGGCGACATCATCCGTGTCGGCCACACGCTTATGAAGTTTGTGAAGGTCGTTGAGACCCCCCGCCCCGCCGAGGAGTATGTTCGCCGACAGCCGGAGCAGCGCCGGAGAACGATAATTGCCAACGACATCCAATTCATGGAAAGGGAGTTGGAGTCCGTGGTCGCCCGGATCGATGCAATGCGAAAGCGGGACAGCTCCTCTCTGGCGGCCGAGATCAGTCAGCTTCAGGACCCGTTCGCCCATGCGAGAAACAAGCTTTCGCTGGTCGGCAAATCGTACGACCGGCTTTCGGCTCTCTACGAGGCGAGCAAATACATCATCTCCGGATTCGACCTCGAAAAGAGATTGAACCTCGTAATGGATTCCGCCATCGAGGTGCTTCAGGCTGAAAGAGGCTTTCTGATGCTGAAGGACGAAGCGACCGGCGACCTGAAAGTGGTGGTCAAGCGCAAGATCGGCGGCGAAGAGTTAAATGAGCTTTCGCTGAGCATGAGCGTGGCGAACGAAGTGGCGCGAACCGGCGAGCCGCGTCTGACTTCAAATGCCGCAAAAGACCCCTCTCTCCGCGACCGTGGAAGCATTGTCCTCCACAAGATTGTTTCCATCATGTGCGTTCCCTTGAAAATAGAGGACCGTGTGCTCGGGGCAATCTACCTCGACAACCGGCTGTCGGAGGGCGCGTTCGAGGAAAGCGATCAGGAACTGTTTTCGGCGTTTGCCAGCTTATCGGCCATCGCGATAGAGAACGCGCGCCTTTTCCAACGGCTGCAATACGAAGAAAAAGTGCGCACTACTATGTCGCGCAACCTCCCCAACGCCGTCGTCGAGATGCTTATGAAGAATCCGGAGGACTGGAAGCCCGGCGGCACGCTCCAAAAAGTAACTGTCCTGTTCAGCGACATAAGAGGATTCACCACGATGTCGTCGAAGATGAGCCCCAACGAGATCATGGAGATGCTCAACGAGTACTTCGACGAGATGACCAGAATCATTTTCGCGCACCAGGGAACGCTCGACAAATTCATGGGCGACGGCATCATGGCCATCTTCGGCGCGCCTTTTTCTTACGGTGACGACGCCGACAGAGCGGCGCTCGCTGCGATTGATATGATACAGAGGGTGTATGCCATGAACGCCAGCGCCAAGAAGTCGGGCAAACGCACGTTCGACGTGGGCATAGGCATCAACACGGGGACCGCCATTGCGGGTAACGTCGGCAATATTGACCGTATGGATTACACTGTCATCGGCGATATGGTGAACACCGCTTTCAGGCTCGCGTCGGCCGCGGGCCGAAATCAGATACTTATGAGCAAGGAAAGCCATTCGGCCATCCAGACCAGGATCGATGTCAAGCAGGTCGGTGTCATAAAGACGAAGGACGTCGAGGTTGACGCGGTCGAGGTAATTGTGCCTGCAGCGGAAAATCGAACCATACTTTCCCCATCGAGTAAAGCAGAGGCGCCATGAAACTTTGCGGGAGGTAAGCCGGTGAAAGCAAGCTTTGTCGCGCAAACTGACGTCGGACTGAAACGAAAAGAGAATGAAGACTCATATCTCGTGGACGAGACTAATCGCATTTTCGTCGTCGCTGACGGGATGGGCGGGCACGCCGCGGGCGATCTTGCCAGCAAGGTCGCGGTCGAAAGCATATGCGACTATTTCAGGCGCTACTCCGCTGGCGCAGGGGCGCAGGCGACTCCCTACGGCATAAACCCGGAATTGTCCGAAACGGGGAATAAGATTATCAACTCGATTTGCGTGGCGAACAATAAGATCAGACAGATAGCGACTCGAAACGAACAGTTGGCGGGCATGGGCACGACAGTCGTGTGCGCTCACCTCGACGGCCACATCGTCACCATCGGCAATGTCGGCGACAGCCGCGCATACTTATTTCGGCAAAGCGGGTACCGGCAGTTGACCGAGGACCACTCGTGGGTCAACGAGCAACTGCAGAAGAATCTGATTACCCCCGAAGACGCGCGCGTGCACCCGTGGCGCAACGTGATTACGCGCGCTTTGGGCTCGCGAGATTCGGTCGAGGTTGACATTTTCGAAGAGCGCGTTCGCGCCGGCGACCAAGTATTGCTTTGCACGGATGGCCTTTCGAGCATGCTCGACGATATCTCGATGTTTGAGATTTTAACCGACGGCGAAGCTGCCCAGGAGCAGAAATGCGACCGCCTGGTTGAAGAGGCCAAGAAGGCGGGTGGCGCCGACAACGTCACTTTCATTCTTATCCGTTTCTTGGAGGAATAGAACGGCGTGACGGAAGAGAAACTCGCGATAATCGGCGTCGGAAACATGGGCGGCGCAATACTAGAAGGTGTCATGAAGGCCGGATTGTTTCGCCCGAGCAATATTGTCCTGTGCGACCTCGTCTCTGAAAGAGCGCAAACTGCCGCCGCCAAATATGGCGTGAGTGTGTCCCAAACCGCTTCGGAGGCGGCGCACGAAGCGACGACTGTATTGCTCGCGGTGAAGCCTCAGACCATGGCCGATTGTCTGGCCGGTCTGAAAACGACTGTCACGCCCTCTCAATTGATTATATCGATTGCGGCGGGGATAACCACGGATTTCATCGCTGGCCGCCTAAGCGCCGGGGCTCGAGTGATCCGCGTGATGCCGAATACTCCCGCGCTTGTGGGCGCAGGGGTCTCTGCACTTTGCGCCGGAGCCCGCGCCACGGAAAACGACATGGCGCATACTGAGAAGATTTTCTCGGCGTTGGGCAAAGTCTACAGGTTTCATGAATCCCTTATGGATGCGGTGACCGCAGTGACCGGAAGCGGCCCAGCATATCTCTTCCTGTTTGCCGAACACCTGGCGCAGGCCGCGATCAATTGCGGATTGCCGGAAAAAGAAGCGCCCGGCCTGATAGCGCAAACGCTTTTCGGCGCGTCGAAATTGCTCATTGAATCCGACGAACCGACGTCGGTTCTCAGAGCGAGGGTCACATCGCCGGGCGGCACTACGGAAGCGGCAGTCGCGACCCTGAAAGAGCGCGGATTCGGCGAAAGCATACTCGCCGCAGTCAGCAGCGCCCTGAAAAGGGCGAAGGAATTGGGAGGGACGAAGAAAAGTTGAACTCGGATATTACGCCCAACGAAATTCTCCAGAAGAGATTCCCAGTGTCGTTCCGAGGATTCAAACCGGAAGAGGTCACGGGTTTCCTTAGAATGGTCGCACACGAATTTGAGGAGTTGCTCCGGAAAAACATGCAACTCTCAGAACGGATCAACCAGCTCGAGGAGGCTGTGGAAGAGAGCCGGCATCTCGAGAATACTCTAAAGAATACTCTGATTTCTTCGCAGAAAATTGGGCAGGAAATCAAGGAGGAAGCTGAACGCAAGAGCAATATTTTGATTCGCGAAGCGGAACTCGAGGCCGAACTCATCGTTCAGAAGGCGAAACAGCGGAAAGAGCGCCTCGAGGAGGAAACGTTTCAACTGCTGAACCAGCACAAGAGATTCAGGGCTGAGTTTGCCGCGTTGATTGACACGCATCGGAAAATGATCCAGGCGCAGGATTCTCGCTTACTCCCCGACCATGGCGCTGGAAATGAGCATGGCGCGCGTGCGACTGCCAAGCCCGAAATCTTGCCGGCCGACTCCTCAAAGCCGCAAAACCATCGCGTGGGCGAGGAAGAGCTCAAAGACCTCGAGACTCTTTCTCCAGAGGAAAAGGAGTAATCCCATGAGTCCAGGGTCGAACGTCGAAGGTCAAGGGTGGCGAAACCGCATCATTTTGGCGGTATTGGCAGCGGTCATCAGCGTCTTTTGGATGCAATCCACCTGTCAGGCTGGCGGCTCCGATGTCGACGGGTTTCTTAAGAATCTCGAACAGCAGCGCGCGAAGGTGCAAACATATAAGGCTCGCTTCACGCAAAAGAGAATGCTTACGCTTTTTGAAGAGACGAAGACCACGACCGGCGTTGTGCTCTACAAAGCGCCGCGGCAAATGATTTGGAAGTATGACCCGCCCGATAAGACGCAAATGCGCGTGGACCGCGATTCGGTTTCTTTTTATTTCCCGGACCTTCAACAGATAGAAGTCTATCCTTCCGGCAAAGGCGAAAAAGGGTTGCACTTTTTCCTGGCGTTCGAGGCATCCGCCGAAGCGCTTAAGGAAGGCTTCACAATATCCGTGTGCACGACGGGGAGTAAGGATATGAATCAAATTGACTTGTTCCCCAAGGTGGCGCCACTGTCCTCCGAAGTAAAGAGCATCACAATATGGGTGGGCAAAACCGATTTTCTGCCTCGCAAAGTTGTGGTTCATGAACTCTCGGGTGATACTAACGAGATACAATTTGCCGGTGCCCGCGTAAATGAGGCAATCTCCGACAAGGAACTTCAATTCGACGCTCCGAAGGGAACAAAAGTAATTGAAGCGAGCCCGGGCGCATTCTAACCTTTCAGCTTGAACACATCCAATGACCGGTCACCGCCATGCCGCCCCCATTATTCTGGCTTCATCGTCTCCGCGCAGAATCGAGCTGTTGCGCTCGCTCGGACTCAAGTTCGAGGTGGTTCCAAGCGGCGTCGAGGAAGACCTCACGACAGCGGGTCCGATTGGCGAACTTGTCGAACGGAATGCGCTCTTAAAAGCGGAGGATGTCGCCAAACGATTCGATGAAGGGCTCGTTATCGGCGCCGACACGATTGTCTGGCAGGCAGGAAAGATATATGGCAAGCCCGCGGACCTTGCAGATGCGCGGCGGATGCTGAGTGAGCTTGTCGGCAAGACTCACCAGGTATATAGTGGTGTCGCCGTCTTGCGCATAGAAGACACCTGCATGAAAACGGCTCATGCGATAACGGATGTTACGTTTCGTCCTCTCTCCAGCGCACAAATAGAGCGATACCTTCAGATGATAGACCCGCTGGATAAGGCGGGCGCATACGCAATCCAAGACGCAGGCGGCGTTATCATTGAAAAAATCTGCGGCTGTTACTATAATGTGGTCGGTCTTCCTCTGACAGTCCTCGACCATCTGCTCGCTCAGTTCGGCGTGCATCTCCTTTGATACTGGTTCGCGTTTATTCGGGGACACGATGCGGCATCGTGTCCCCGAATAAACCAATTGGTCTCGCCTTGAACGGAGGTTCGCAACGAATGAAGAAATACATCCTCGCCCTGGATCAGGGAACCACAAGCTCGCGCGCAATCGTATTCGATCAGACTGGCAAGCCCGTCGCAACCGCCGCCAAGGAATTCCGCCAGATTTACCCGAAGCCGGGTTGGGTCGAACATGATCCGGAGGAGATATGGGCAAGCCAGATTCAGGTGGCAGGCGAATCCATGAAAAAGGCCGGTATCGAGCCTTCCGCAGTGGCCGCGATTGGAATAACCAATCAGCGGGAGACGACGGTCGTCTGGGACCGAGCCACCGGAAAACCCATCACCAACGCAATCGTCTGGCAGTGCAGGCGCTCGGCCCCAATCTGCGATAATATGAAAAAGCGACAACTCGGTGGAATGGTTCTTGAAAAAACCGGCCTCGTGATAGACGCATACTTTTCGGGAACCAAAATCAAGTGGATTCTTGACAATGTCCCCGGCGCTCGTGAGCGCGCCAAGCGTGGAGAACTGGCGTTCGGCACAATAGACACGTGGCTTGTCTACAACCTGAGCGGCGGCAAGATACACGTCACCGACTATTCGAATGCTTCGCGGACTATGGTATTCAATATCAAAGAGCTTCGATGGGATAGCGACCTGCTTGCTGAACTCGGCATTCCGCAGCAGATGCTTCCCGAAGCCGCGCCTTCGAGTAAGGTGTACGGCAATACCAGCCCTGACGTTTTCTTCGGGGCGGCTGTTCCGATTGCGGGCATTGCGGGAGACCAGCAGGCGGCCCTCTTCGGGCAGGCGTGCTTCAAGCCGGGGCTCGCGAAGAACACTTATGGCACCGGTTGTTTCGTGCTCATGAATGTCGGCAAAAGACCTGCTCTGTCAAAAAGCGGCCTTCTCTCGACTATCGCGTGGGGGCTCAACGGTTCTGTAGAATATGCTCTTGAGGGAAGCGTTTTCATTGCGGGTGCGGCAGTCCAGTGGCTTAGGGATGAACTCAAGATCATCTCCAACGCCGCCGAGAGTGAGGAACTGGCTCGAACAGTGGCGGACAACGGAGGCGTCTATTTTGTCCCTGCGTTTGTCGGCCTCGGGGCGCCTTATTGGGACATGTATGCGCGTGGGACAATCGTCGGGCTGACTCGCGGCTCCAACCGCGGTCATATCGCGCGCGCAACGCTGGAATCGATTTGCTACCTCACGAGAGACGTTATTGACTGCATGCAGGCCGATTCCGGCCGGAAACTCGACGAGCTTAAAGTGGACGGCGGCGCAATCGTAAACGATTTGCTCATGCAATTCCAGAGCGATATATTAGGTGTGCCCGTGAGCCGGCCGGAAACGAGAGAGACAACAGCCCTCGGAGCGGCCTATCTTGCCGGACTGGCCGTCGGGTATTGGGACAGCCTCGAGGATATCGCAGCGAATTGGCGTGAGCAGACGCGTTTCAGTCCCCGTTTGGAAGCAACAGAGCGCGAGCGATTGTATGCGCAATGGGGACGTGCGGTCGAGCGCGCAACGGGATGGGCGAAAGAGTAGGCGAAGGGCGAAAGTGCAAAGGCGAAAGGGACAGATCAGGGGGAAAAGGGGAAACGGGGAAAAGGCGAAAGAGGAAGAGAACGGCGAGGAGGAGCGCGCTGATGTCATTCCCGCGGAAGCGGGAATCCATGTATTTGCCTTTTCTGCACTGTATTCTTTCGGATGGATTCCTGCCTTCGTTGGAATGATAATGGGAGGCTGGTTCTGAGGAGCAATTGATGACGCAATTTAGAAACCTTATGCCACCGCAGGGTGAAGCCGTCACCATTGAGAAGGGAGAACTCCGAGTTCCCGATAATCCAGTTGTCCCTTTCATTGAAGGAGACGGAACGGGACCAGATATCTGGGCGGCTGCCGTCAAGGTTTTCGACGAGGCGGTTGCGCTCGCGTATGGCAGCCGGCGGAGAATCCAATGGTTTGAAGTCTACGCAGGCGAAAAAGCCCTTGAAAAGTACGGAGAATACCTGCCCCAAGACACGCTCGACGCAATTCGCTCTTACAAAGTTGCTATAAAGGGACCCCTCACTACGCCCATTGGCGGCGGTTTTCGCTCGCTCAACGTGACGCTCCGGCAGGAACTCGACCTTTACGCGTGTATCCGACCCGTGCGACATTTCCCCGGCGTTCCGAGCCCCGTTATTCATCCTGAGAAAGTGAACGTAGTGATCTTCCGCGAAAATACAGAAGATGTGTATGCAGGCATCGAATGGCCCGCGTTCTCACCCGGCGCGACGCAGGTGATAAGTTTCCTCCAAAAAACATTCGAAATTACTCTTCGGCCTGACTCAGGTATCGGAATCAAACCGATGAGCGCCACGGGCACCAAACGCCTCGTGCGACGGGCCATCGCATACGCGCTCGAGGAAGGGCTTCCCAGTGTCACGTTCGTTCACAAGGGGAACATTCTCAAGTACACGGAAGGCGCATTCCGCGACTGGGGCTACGCGCTCGCACAGCAGGAATTTGGCGACCTGACGGTCACTGAAAAAGATATGCAGGACAAGGGCGTCTCCGCCGAAGGGAAAATCGTAATCAAAGACCGTATCGCTGACTCCATGTTTCAGCAGATGCTTATCAGACCGGAGGACTATTCCGTGCTGGCGATGCCGAATCTCAACGGCGACTACTTCTCCGATGCGGCGGCGGCGCAGGTGGGTGGATTGGGCATGGCGCCCGGCGCCAATGTCGGCGATGAGGCCGCGATATTCGAAGCCACGCATGGCTCCGCACCCAGATACGCCGGACAGGATAAGGTGAATCCGAGTTCCCTAATTCTCTCCGGGCAGATGATGTTGTGTCATCTGGGCTGGCATGAGGCGGGCGACCTGATAATGAGGGGAATCGAGAAAACGATATTGGAGAAAAAGATCACCTATGACCTTGCCCGCCAAATGGAAGGCTCCACGCTGCTCAAATGTTCCGAATTCGCCGCCGCGGTTGTCGCAAAGATGCGGCAACTGGCCCATGGCCGCGGTCTTTCTTGACTAAATCTTTTGCCTCCCATATAATTCTGCGTCAATGATAGGCATGCTCCAACCCGAAAAATACAGGAAGGATTCGGAGATAGTCTATAGCCATTAGCGGAAAAATCCCCCCCTTTTTTGTAAAGGGGGGAAAGAGGAACGGCGATTGTTGAACCGTAAACCGTGAACCGTGGACTGTAGACCTAGTTTCTTAGGAGCGCCTGACCCAGCTGCGGGGGGTAATTATGAAAGAAACGAGATGGTTGTCGGTAGTGAGAATGAATTCCCCCCCGATCGGAGGCGAGGGCATGCTTCGTGGGAATGACATAAGGTATTCGGTTTCCTTGGATTTAACCAGAAATCGGTTTCTTCGGAGCGCCTGAGCGCGGCTGCGGGGTTGATTGACAAAGAAACGTGGGTAGCGCGCAAGGGCATGTCTCCCCAATATTTCGGTTAGAAGAAGAATGGATTCCCGCCTTCGCGGGAATGATAAGGGGATGTCAGTTTCTTAGGAGGTGATATTGTTATGATTGACCCTGAACTGTTGGCGATTCTTGCGTGCCCTAAGTGTAAAGGCGATATTCACCTGAACGAAAAGCAAGATGGGCTTATCTGTGACGCGTGCAAGCTCATGTACCCCATCAAGGACGATATCCCCATCATGCTGATTGACGAAGCGATAAAACTTAAGGAGAAGTGAAAGAGGGGATCACGGTTCGGCGCAGCCGTGACCAAAGAAGGGGCAAGGGAAACGACGGATTTCACTGGTTAACGGATGATCAACGAGCCTGGGGAAAAGGCGAAAAGGTTGAAACGGAAGACGGGCACAAAGAAGGGCAAAAAGAAAAGCACCCCTAACCACGGATTAACGCGGACCAACATTGTTTGGGAGAAGGACAGAGGAAACCGCGACAAGAATCCACGATTTCGAACCGTGAGCAGTAGAAGGTATTCGATTTTTTGGGGTTCAACCATGAACCATGAACCCTAAACCATGAACCAGTTTCTCAGGGAGAGGGAGGAGAGGCGAGATGAGGAGGAAGTGTTTTCTACGCACTGGACTTGTCACGATTTTCGGGCTGAGCCTTGCCATATTATTGCCAACCTTTGGGGCTCTCGCGTCGTCTGAGGGCGATCCGCCTGCTTTTAACGAACCGCTTGTCGCCCGGACTTATCATTTGAAGTATGCGGACGCGCGCTCCATCGAACCTATAGTCCGCTCATTCCTCTCACCGGCTGCAACCATTTTGGTCGACGAGCGCACGAATTCGATTGTCGTACGCGATACCGAGACGCACGTGGCCGCCGTCGAGGAAACTATCGCGTAGCTCGATACCGAGATGCCCTCGTTCTCGTTCAGCTTCGATTATGCGGATGCGAACAAGATAGCCGACAAGATCAACCGTGTTCTCCCCTCAGCAAGCGGGGTCGTGGAACCCGACGCGCGAACGCACACAATTTACCTCATGACCACCCCCTCAAATCTGGAGCGCGTCAAGGCGCTCATGCCGTCGTGGGATCGCCCCGCCCCGCAAGTGCTCATACAAGCCGACATCCTCGACGTGTCAACGGCGAAGCTGAAGGAACTTGGGGTCGACTGGGAACTTCGCCTCGGATATGATGGCGGCGACAACGATGCGGTTTTCAATATTGATACTCAGCGTGACTCCACCGACGTCAATTCCACCGGCACTATTTCCATAGGCACACCGACGATTCGGATACCCGCGGTCTTCGACGCAGCAGGAAACCTTATCACGCCGGAGCAAGTCATCCCCGGCTCGGACTTCAGCGCTACGATTGAGGCGCTCATAGAGGACAGCTCCACTAAGACGCTTTCGCGGCCGCGAATTCTCGCGCTCGACGGGCAGCCAGCGCGTTTTGAAGTCGCGACGCTCGAACCCTATGCAAATACTCGCTTTAATTCCAGCGGGAACATCGCAGCGCTCGACATCCAGTTCCTCGACATCGGAATAATTCTGGAAACCGTCCCCCACATCAACGAGGATGGTTACATATTGATGGAAATCCGGCCCGAAATCAGCACACTGGCTCGCGAGGAAACATTCAGTACCACTATCATCCCCGACGAAGGCGGAGCAATCACGAACACGGTCCGAGTTCCGGTGAAGTCCCAGAGTCGCGCCACTACCGCCGTAATGGTTCGAGACCGGCAGACCATCGCCATCGGCGGTTTGCGAACTTACGAGGACACCGAGTCAATTCGCAAAGTGCCTCTGCTCGGTGATATTCCCGTTTTGGGAATTCCATTCCGGAATCTCAATCAGGACCGCGAAAAAAGAGAGCTTATCATTTTCATCACGCCGCACATAACTAACCCCGCCGTCTCCTCTCCTGAATCGATTCAATTAGAGAAAGTGAGCGACCCGGAAACGCAACACGATGTTTCCGCAATCACACACGCAGAAGGAGAACAATAAGAGAAGGAGAGAAGGAAAGAAGAAATGGTGTTGACCACAGAGAGCACGGGGAAGCGAAGCCGCAACCAAAAAGAAGGAGAGGAAACCGCAGATTTCACCGATTAGGGAGAAGAAGAAGAAAAAGAGGCCATCTTAGCCACAGATGCACACGGATGAACACAGCGCGGTGTAGCCGCAACCAAACACCTTCACCACCAAGTCACCAGGGAAAAGAAGAAACAGAAGAAGAGGCATTCTCGGCCACAGATGCACACGGATGGACACAGATTTTAGGAAAAAGGAGAAGAGGAAATCGCGACAGAAATTCATGATTTCGACAGTGAGTAGTACAGATTTTAGGGAAGAAGAGGAAAAGAAAATCACGACAGGAATTCACGATTTCGAACGTGAGTAGTACAGATTTTACGAAAAAGAGGAAGGGGAATGCGACAAGAATTCACTCTTGTCCAAGATAAGGGAAAAGAATCACCGAAAAAGCCTGTTACCACGGAGTGATAATGAGTTTCATTACGTAGGAGACCTCTTCGTCAAAAAGAAAACAATGGAACCCAAGATCCGGATTATTTACCGCAGAGGACGCGGAGGATACTGAGGATATTGACATTCTGACGTTTTCCTCTGCGGCCCTCTGCGCCCCCTGCGGTGAGATTCTTTTTCTTTTACAACAGTGACAGAAATTCACGATTTCCGAACCTAAGTAGTATGGACGGCATTGCCTTATGGCCCTACCCTCTGCGGTCAGATTCTCTTAATTGATCCCTTTCGTCTTGCTGCTTTTGTCTTCCGTATCGATCCCCCCCTTTTCGCCTTTCGTCTGGATATTGACAGTCCCTTCGGTCAATGATATAATCATACTGTCCTAATACAGATAATACAGTCATGGGAACGTGCGATGCTGCCGAGAATCGATCCGACAAAGAGCGAGCCTATCTACCTTCAGCTTATGAACGAGCTAAAGTACTCGATTGCCAGCGGAATGACCGAACCGGGCGAGATATTGCCGTCGGTCAGGGAAATGGCGTTGAGGCTCCGAATAAATCCGAATACGGTTGCCCGCGCATACCGCGAGCTCGAACACGAAGGCGTCGTTGTCACGCGGGCCGGAAAGGGTGTGTTTGTGTCCGACGTGCGCCGCAACCCCGACAAACGACGCGCGCTGGCGGAGATAAAGAATTCGCTTGATGGAATACTGGTCGAGGCGTATCATCGCGGCGTTTCCTTGGATGAAGTGAGGGCATTGCTTGACGGACGGATCGAAAGCTTGAATAAGACGAGGGCCAAGTGAACGAAAGGGGTCATGAATCGCCTCGTGGCACAGAACCGTGAGATCGTCCTGCAATTTGTAGGCGCCAATTTATTCGCAGGCGCTGAGTGAAGACAAGGCAAAATCTCGATGCGAATAAATTCGCACCTACAGGGGTTCCCACGTGACTTCCAATTGAAGGGATAAAGTTAATGGAATATGCAATCGAGACGCAGGCATTATCCAAGAAATTCAGGAAGCTGATTGCCGTCAACGAGATTGACCTGCGTGTGCCGTACGGGAGCGTCTATGGATTCCTCGGGCGCAACGGCGCGGGCAAGACCACGACAATTCTTATGCTGCTCGGTCTTCTCCGCCCTACTTCCGGCGGCGCGACTGTGCTCGGGTATTCATCCAAAATCGACCCCGTCAAAATCCGTTCCGAAGTCGGCTACGTGGCAGAAAAACAGATCATGTACGATTGGATGACGGTAACTGAGATTCTCTGGTTTACAAGCAAGTTCTACAAGACGTGGAACAAGAAGTTGGCGGATGGGCTTGTCGAGAAGTTCGACCTCGACCCGAAGCGGAAAATCAAGCACCTCTCGCGAGGCATGGTAGCCGAGCTTTCACTCATAATTGCGCTCGCGCCCGAGCCGCGCCTCCTTATTCTTGATGACCCCACCTCAGGTATGGACCCAGTTGTTCGGCGGGAATTCATGGAGCACATCGTTGACCTTGTGCGCGATGGCAAGCGAACCGTTTTCTTCTCGTCTCACATTCTTGCTGATATCGAGCGCGTTGCCGATTGGGTAGGTATTTTGAAAGAAGGCCGCGTGCTCATTCAAAGTGAACTCGATGCATTGAAACTCAGGACGCGGAAAATTGCCGCCAGGTTTGAGGGAGAACCTCCATCCAATTTCACATTTGGCGAACCTATCTGGGTGCAGAGAGACGGAACGACGATGAATGCCCTTCTTTCCCGATTCGATGATAGTATTTCCGAAAAGCTGAAGTCCTTGGGAGCGAAAGCCGTCGAGGTGATAGACCTTTCGCTCGATGACATTTTTGTGGAGTATCTCGGACCAGAAAAACTGCAGGGGGAAAAGGGAAAATGGGGAAAAGGTCAATAGGGAAAATCCATTCGCAGAATTCATTCGCCCGTTTTGCCCTTTCTCCGTTTGACTTCTTCCCCCTGTTTTCTCTGGATTTGCTCCAGCTATGGCAAGAACGAATGCTCAGTCAGCTTCCACGAGTGGATGCATGAGGAACAATTGATGTTTCGAGCGTTGTTGTGGAAAGAATGGCGGGAGTTGTGGGTGCTGCCGGTGGTGGCCGCGCCATTGGCGGCATTCAGCTTCCTTGTCGCCCAACCCGAAAGGCTGGCACTTCGGCCCGATATGCTGACGCGCGCGCTGACCAGCAAGTCGCTTCTTTGGCCCAATGTCTGGATGTTTGCGTTCTCATTTTGGCTGGTCATGGCCGCAGCTTACATTCCTTCGCATCTCTTTTCGAGAGAGAAAGAGACGGGCTCGTACGATTTCCTTAGTTCTCGGCCGCTTGACCGCCTCCGCTTGTGGTGCTTCAAGTTAATAACCGGAATCACGATTCTCCTGTCAGTAGGAGCGGTTCTTTACATCGTGGCTGCCGTTCTCAGTCTTCCACACGCGAAAGCCGCAGGCTATACCGTCCGTCAAGCAGACATAGTATTTTCTTCCACAAGTCTGGCTTGCGTGGTCTTTAGCTTCTCGCTGCTTTTCTCCGCACTTCTTAACCGACAAATACTCGTCGTCGCTGGCCTTCTACTGTTCTTCCTTCTTGCCCTTTTCGGATACAGTGTCGATCCCGCGCGAGATTTCCTCGATGTCCTCCTATTCCCTTCCGCCGAGGTCGCACCCTTCACTCGAACCCTCGTCTTGTGCCCGCCTGTCTTGCTAATATCTCTCGCAACGTTCGCGCGGAAGAACGTGCAGCGACAAACGCATCGCTACGTCATAGGCGTATACCTGCTATCGGCGGTCGCTGCCGCAATCCCACTGGTTGTCGGAATATCGCAACTACCCCCCAAGAAAGCAAAAACCAAAAGCAAAACCACACATGTTTCTCCAATGCCAATGGATTCACTTTGGATTCGTAAGGTTTCCGCCGATGGGACATGTGTCCTTCTGATAGTTGGTACGCTGCGGGATATGCGCCAGGAAAATCTCCTCGTTTTGGCCGACTTGAGCAAACAGAGAGTGAGTGAAATCGACAAAGGAATTATTTATGTTTCCGACATCAGCATCAATGTTGCCGGCCGCAAGCTCATATACCTGAGAGAAAAAGAGACCAGAGTGTTTTCATCTGGAAAAGATGTGATTATTTCGGATTTCGAAGGAGTCCACAGGACGGATTTCCCCGAGAAGGACCCTCTTTTGTTCTCTCTCCACCGCTGGAGGCTCGCCCAGTCTGGTCCCTGGTCCCTCGACGGAAAATACATCGGATTGGGACAAGGCTTTCCCGGGGAAAATACTGATCAGGCATTTGTTGCAATCTACGACTCCGATGGGGATTTGGTTTGGAAACACGAGTTTGCTGTCTTGGAAGACCCCTCGATTCTTCCAATAGGCTGGGATTATGAATCGAGATTCTGCTTTGTAAAGCTGGCCGACAAGCGAGGCCTGGGACCGACATATTGGAGAGTCTGGCCCGACAAGTTGGCTCTTGAACAGTTCTCCGCCTTTTCCGAAAACGGACATTCGTATGTCGTCACTCCCTCTGCAGTGGCCATGTCCCCTAACGGGCGATGGATTATAAGTTATGAAAGATTCCCGCCAAAAGATCGCAATAACAGGGAGATACGACTCCAAAACATCTCGAATCAGACGAAGCGCAGTCTTTTGGCAGAACCAGATTCGATTCATTGGTCACACGACGGGAAGCGGCTCGCGTTTACTGAACACATCAGCACGCAAATTATCGCCGGAGTTGAAAAAAACATTCGGCGCAAGCTGATAGTATATGAGCCTGAAACCGATGAGAAACTATCTATTCCTCTTGACCGCACTCCAGGCATAGGTTTACATTGGTCTTCCGCGTGGTCCCCGTCCGACGATTATGTGCTCCTCATGAATGTGGAGCGTCGCAGTACTGTGACCAACAACCTGCGATCATTTGAAAGCGTCGAAAATCCGTGGATGTTATCACCTGTGAACGGACAAATCAACCCGATCGCCGCGCCTGCCGGATGGGGAGGACTGCGATTAGTCGCTTGGATTTCAGACGACCGATTGCTTTGGGCGGTCAACAATCGTCTGATAACCACCGAAGCCGACGGTTCGAATCCGAAGGAAATCCTAAGAGTCGAAGATGGAAAGATCTATATCAATGGGGTGCAGGCGCTGTGATAAAGGCAATCCTTTGGAAGGAATGGAAAAAAGAGCGATGGCTCTTTACCATGTTCTTATTCGGCTCAATCACCGTGCCGCCGGCCTTGATGGAACTCCACCCTCGCAGACCGGACCCCGCGCTTTGGCAGCTTGGCCTCTGGTGGTCGCTCTATGCCATGATTCTCGGTTTTGTCTTCGTTGGCGAGAACAAGCGGAAAATCATTCCCTTCCTGCTTGCCCGTCCCTCGACAAAGTCTGCCGTTTTCTGCGCGCATCACGTGTGCAGGTTCACTCTGTTGGCCGCGCTGATCATAATCTCATTGACCTCATTCTGCGCGTACGTCTCTTTACGAAAGATCGGAGTCTCGTCGCTTGCCGTCATCTTTCACCCTGTGCTCGTGTTTGACGTGGTCATTTGTATCTTCGTCTTTTCACTCTCGGCATTACTCGACGTCTCACTCCTGACATTCGGAGCAACAGCAGTTGGAGTGCTTATCCTCTCTTTCGCATTCGCGCTCTTTCTTCTACGGCCTGCGCTCCCATTGATGCTTGTCAGCATCGGAAACCTGTCCCCGACAGAAGCTCCTGCTGCCTTCCTCGAGATCGTCGCCCTTGTCGGGCTGGTGTCTGTGGCTCTCTTTCTCGCAGAAATCTCCTTCGATGAAATTCGCGACAGAATGAATAAGAAATGGCTTCTTGCCGTCACGTTGGCAGTTGCGCTGGCGATTCTCACATTCTCGTTCACTTTCAGAAATATCGCCCGGGTCTTGAGTTCCCTCCCGAATCCAAAAACAATTGAAGAAATCCGACTTACCGACGACGGGATTTATCCGTTGATGGTCATAACGTCCGACGACATGGGCGATAGATTCCTGTTGGCCGTCCAAAATCCGATCTCTCCCCGGGGCCCTCTCGTGAAGCTCAAAGGGAAAGGTCTCGATGATGTCTCTTATATGAAGAAACTGTCTCCGGAGGAGAAGGCCTTTTCTTTCCCCGACGTTCGGTCACACCGTGGGCGTGCTTCCTCTTCTCTCTTGATGTATTTCTCCGAAAAACCTCTCTGGGGCCAAGAAATCCGCACCTTCGATCTCATGGGGGGATTCGGGAGAATATACTTCATTGACAGCCTCATTAAGAAAGATGTCAGATCAGTGTCGCCGAGGGACTATTCGCTCAAGGAAACCATCGGTATTCCTTTCCTCTCTCCTGACGCTGACAGAATTGCCTACCTGAAGACGACAACTTCACGATTCAGTAAAAATTCATCCGCCAGCCTCTGGATGATGAAGCTAGGCGAAACTCCGCTGAGCGGACACGTGGACCTCGAAGTGGATGCGGAGACCGCCCTCGAGCCTATCGGCTGGACGCCCGACGGATTCGATTTCCTACTAAGAAAAACCACGCCGACAGGATCGGAGATTTGGGCTGTGGATTGGACAGCCACCGGCGCGCGCCGGTTCTTGCCGGAATTCTCCGACGCCATCATAACCGATGACGATCTCCCAAAATATGGAGAATGGATTTCGCTCGTTCAAAGAAATCCGGGCGGGAAATATCTGCTGTGGGCCGTGAATTACCGATCCGGCGAAAAAGTGAAGCTCGGCCTTTTCGACAACATACCCCAAAGAAGACCCTTCGCGTATCTCACACCCAACGGTGGCTGGTGTGTTTGGCGCGACCTCGACCCCCAGGGCAAACGGCCTATCACTCGAACCTGCTACGAGTTCGGGCATGAATCAGACGAACCCCCCGCTTTCGAGAACAAGCCCTTGACTCTCATCCGGAAAAGCAAGAAGTCGGCATACTATCAGTCATCGGACAAGAGTTTTGGCCTGGTTCTCTATTTCTCCGAGCCCTCCGACCCTCACAAGAGTCTGCCCGAAATCAGAGAAATGAAAAGAATGGCTACGGTAGTGGCGGAATCCGACGCGCCCAACGCAAAGAAGAATCTGACGGTCCCCGGCCCGGAGGGAGAATGCAAAGTCCTCGTTGAGAACTTTACCGCAAACGAAAAGCAATGGGACTGGCTGAGCGACCAGGCAATTGTCTACGCCAAGGATGGCCAACTGTGGCAAGTTGACAAGGACGGCGAACAGACACTCGTGTTGTCCGCGGCGTCGTTTCAGATAAGAAGTTATTAAAATTATCTACCCCCTCTGCATCCTCCGAGGTTGAGATTCTTCTCCACGCTTCGTGCCCCCTTCGTGAGCTTCGTGGATAAATCCTATACTCTTCTTGACATTTGGCGGTAACATCGCCATAATCTTGTCCGTAGCAATACAGTCAATACAGTAGGAGAAAACCGCGATGCTTCCCAAAATCGACCAGACAAAGAGCGAGCCCATCTACATCCAGTTGATGAACGAGATAAAGTGCTCCATCGCCACCGGAATGACCGAGGCGGGAGAACTCCTGCCATCGGTCAGGGAAATGGCGTTGAAGCTCAGAATCAGCACGAATACCGTTGCCAGAGCGTATCGCGAACTCGAAGGCGAGGGGGTAGTCGTCACTCGAGCCGGAAAAGGAGTTTTCATCTCTGACTTCCAGCGAAACCCTGACAAACGTCGTGCGCTGGCGAAACTGAAAAATGCGCTCGATGGAATCCTGGTCGAAGCCTTTCATCGCGGAGTCTCGGTGGAAGATGTGCACGAGTTCCCAAAAAGCGAGCGTTCCCGCCTCGCCCAATATCACGCGATGTCAATGCGGAAACGGAAAACGATAACGCACAGGAAACACATCGGAGGAGAAATCATGCCCCATCATCCCGTACCCCAAACCATCGGACAACAATACGGCCGTCGCTCGTGGGCCGAGCCGTGGAAAATCAAAATGGTCGAGCCCATCAAAATCATCAGCCGCGAAGAGCGAAAGAAGGCGCTTGTCGATGCGGGCTATAACACCTTCTTGCTGCGATCGGAAGACGTGTACATAGACCTGCTGACCGACAGCGGCACGAGCGCAATGAGCGACCGGCAGTGGGCGGGAATAATGCTCGGCGATGAGGCATACGCGGGAAGCCGCAATTTCTATCATCTCGAGGAGGCGGTTCAGATCTATTACGGCTATAAGTATCTAGTGCCGGCTCACCAGGGCCGCGGCGCCGAGCACCTCATCAGTAAGGCGGCGATAAGAAAAGGACAATATGTGCCTGGCAACATGTATTTCACCACGACGCGGCTTCATCAGGAATTGGCAGGCGGCATCTTCGTTGATGTGATTATCGATGAAGCCCACGATCCGGCCAGCATGCATCCTTTCAAAGGCAACGTCGACCTGAACAAGCTGCAAGCGCTGATTGAAAAGGTAGGCAAACAGAATATCGCATATATCAGTCTTGCGGGCACGGTCAACATGGCCGGCGGCCAGCCGGTCAGCATGGCGAATGTCCGCGCGCTGCGCGAGCTATGCGACCGCTACGGCATTCGCATTTATCTCGACGCGACCCGTATGGTCGAAAACGCCTTCTTCATTCAAGAACGAGAAGAAGGCTACGCAGGAAAGCCCATCGCCGCAATCTTGAAGGAATTCTGCGGTTATACCGACGGTGCGTGGATGAGCGCCAAGAAGGACAGCTTGGTCAACATCGGCGGATGGGTGGCAGTCAACGACAATGACTTATTCGATCAGCTCCGCAATCTGGTCGTTATATACGAAGGACTTCACACGTACGGGGGCATGGCAGGACGCGACATGGAGGCAATGGCCATCGGAATTGTCGAGTCGGTGCAGGATGACCATATCCGCGCGCGCATCGGGCAGGTGCGCTATCTGGGACAGTTGCTGACCGAATGGGGCATCCCGATCGTGCAACCTATCGGCGGACACGGGGTTTTCCTTGATGCCAAGAAGTTCTATCCGCACATACCGCAAAGCCAGTTCCCGGCGCAGAGGCTCGCGGCCGAACTCTACCTTGACTCAGGCATACGCGGGATGGAGCGCGGAGTCGTGAGCGCAGGACGCGACCCAAAGACCGGCGACCACCACTACCCTGCCCTCGAACTCGTGCGACTGACCATCCCTCGCCGCGTCTACACACAAGCGCACATGGATGTGACCGCCGAGGCGGTCAAGGCGGTCTATGACGCCCGCGAGCAGACACGCGGCTTAAGAATGATCTACGAACCAAAATATTTGCGGTTCTTCCAGGCAAGGTTTGACTCGATAGCATGAAGATTGGTTTCAGGTTTCAAGTTTCAGGTTTCACGTGGCGAAAGAAAGACCTCATATCGCGCGAGAACCAGAATGGATATCGGCAAGAACTGGTTTGTCGATCAGCGCCAATCTGCGCAATCTGCGGATAAAGACCGTAGCGCTTTGACCAGAAACTTGAAACCAGAAACTTGAAATTTACTGTTTCTCCCTCGATTCCCTTTCCGCTGCGCGGTAAATATTCATGGTCATTAAGGCTGTCTCCTGACCCGCGCGTTCGCCATAAACCTCTGCTCGGGCGTCGAGTACTGCGCGGTCTTTCGGCGTAGCCGCATACGCCCACTCGATAACGTGGCACGCGAGCCGCAGATTGCCTTCTTGAGCAAGTTTGCGCGCGCGCTCAGCAAGAGCGTCAACGCCTCCTGCAAGCTGCGCGATCTCCGCCGCCTGCTCAGCCTCGGGCGCAGGCTTAACATGAGCGGGATTGCCGTCATACCAGCCACCGTACAACCGCCAAATGTTTCGGACGATATACTGTGACTCATCATATACCGGCTGCAGATACGGTCTTTTCATGAGGTGAGCAGGCGCCTTAACAGAATGTATCACGGTATCGAGCGTGGCGCCTTCGTTCATGAGCCGAAGCGCCTGCTCGTACAGCGACTCCAACAACTCAGCCGTGTCACTCAGTATCTGCCGGACGCGATCCTCCCCCACCACCACTATTCCGTGACCCGGGCAAAGGACCTTCGCGTTCAGCGCGGCCATTTTTCGCAGGGCCGTCGCCCAGTCGCCGCAATACCGCTGGACCTTTTGTGGATTCCCGCCATTGGGCACGGCCCAAATGATAAGGTCGCCCGTGCAGAGCACCCGGCGCTCCGGAACCCACACCCACGTGTGATCGTCTGTTTCACCGCGCGCATGATTGAGCTCGAAGCGCAGCCCGCCGACAGAAAGGGTCATCGCCTCGCGGTAAGTGACATCCGGATACGTATATGAAGTCGGCCACTGCACCGGCTGTGC
Source organism: uncultured bacterium (assembly GCA_964450145.1). Classification (GTDB taxonomy): domain Bacteria; phylum Abyssobacteria; class SURF-5; order SURF-5; family SURF-5; genus JACRIR01. The sequence continues at coordinate 1,772 of CAYVDS010000027.1, read as the reverse complement.
GAACTGTCGCTGATTGATGACACCGTTGTAGCCTGCGGTCAGAATGTAGCGGTCGAACCGGCGCGGAACCCCCTCATGCGCGACCACCCGCGGCGGCGCCCATCCGCGTTCCTTCGCTTCTTGCGTGAAAGGCGGAACTCCAAAAACATGATCCACATGGCCGTGAGTGTAAATGGCCGTATCCAGACGCGCCTTCGACCACCCGCGAATCGCCTGAAATACGATTTCTTGATTGAAGAACGTCCCTGTGTCCACCATCACCAATCCGTCATCGGTATCGAATACAGTGACACCTGCGAACGAGTGATAGAACGCCGTCCGTTCCGCAACCTCTTCAAGTGTATCGAGCGCTGCAAACGGATGACGCTCATACGTCGTGATCTCGCCCTTCCAAAGCTTTTCCGCCAAATCCAATACCGCTCCCATAAAAGACTCCTTTCAAAAAAAACTTCTCACCACGAAGTCACAAAGACACCAAGCAAGATTTCAAAGCCGTCTCCGCAGTCTATGAGGGTTATTCTATCACAGCACGGTATAGCCGCAACAAAAAGAAGAAAGAATGGCCGGAGGGAACCGCAGATTCACGCTGATGCACGCAGATAAAAAGGGAAAGCACAAAGTGAGAAAATGAGTCCACGAAAGATCGTCAATGAACAGGCTTCTTTTTATCATTCCCGCGAACGCGGGAATCCATTCTTTTGTTTTCGCCTTTCTCCCACTCTTGACATCCGCGTGAATCAGCGTTCATCGGCGGTTCCCGAGTTTCAGTTTCTCATTGGTGCAATTCGTCCCGCGCTTCGCGATTCGTCACATTCGTGTTCCAATCTTTTTTGCTGCTCTTGACAAGTATACAAATGTATACTATAATTAAGAAGTGAGAAGTGCCTAAAGTGAGCTAAAGTGTTCGACAGTACCTAAAGTGTCTAAAGTTGGTGAAGAATTAGTTCATAGTTTACGGTTTACAGTTTGTCATTGAAGTCCGAATTCGTGTAATTAGTGTAATTCGTGTTTCAAGAAGCTCTCTTTTTGCGCTCTTTGCGCCTTTGCGGTAAGACTTCATCTGTGAGAATCAGCGAAATCTGCGGATAAAAGGAGAAAATTATCGTGCCTCTACAACTGACTGCGCGCCAGAAGGAAATATTGGATTTCATACGGGATTTCACGCGTGAGAGTGGTTACCCGCCGACGATGCGCGAGATTGCGGGACACTTTGGGTTCATGCCCCGGGCCGCCACGAACCATGTGAACGCGCTGGTGCGAAAGGGATATCTCTCGAAGCAGCCTTTGAAATCGCGCTCGCTGACAATTCCCAATCACGGCACTGAATCAAGGGCGCAGCATGCTGCGCCCCTACAGAAGGGGCTGAAATCGCAGTCCCTGACAGTGACCGGCCATGGCCGCGCCAGTTACGGCCGCGCCGTTTTTGACCAGCGGCGCCTGCGGGAAGTGCCGATAGTGGGCCGGGTGGCCGCCGGTGAGCCTATCCTCGCGGTCGAGAACATCGAGGGCGCGGTCATGATGCCGCCGGAATGGGTAAAGGGTGACGATTGCTTTTTACTCCGCGTCGAAGGTGACAGCATGGTGGATGCGCATATCTGTTCCGGCGATTACGTGCTTGTCAAGCGCCAGTCGGCCGCCGAGAGCGGCGAAATCGTGGTCGCCCTGCTAAGCGAAGAGGCGACAGTCAAACGAATCATCGTTAAGCAGAACCAGATTGTGCTGAAGCCCGAAAATAAACATTTGAAACCGATTCATGTGAAGGGCGGTGACAA
>CAYVDS010000026.1:14436-36655 GCA_964450145.1 uncultured bacterium | reverse complement strand
CGCAGCGGTTCAACCTGAAGAACAAGGGTCGGGTTGGGCACGACCGCGACCGTGGCTGGTACGTCATCGAGCCGGTCGCCAACGGGCACGCAGGAGCCGGAATGCACTGACCTACGGTGCTTCACGCAGAAACGACCGCTGTCGAGGCGTTCACGCGGGGAATCGAGATCGCTGGGCAGACTTTCGTGGAAGACCCGCTCGGAGTCCAACAGATACCAAACTGGAGCCGAGTTACGTCTGCGGTTCCGGATTTTCTTGATAAGTTGCTCGAGGTCGTGAGGGAAGATAACGATTGATCGGAGCGTTGCGGAGAAAATCGAAAATGGGGGACACGATGCGGCATCGTGTCCCCCATTTTCTGTCATGCCGCATCGCGTCCCGGATTCTTGCCGAAACCTTGCTCGCTCCCTCGAATCGAATCATAATGAACATGAGAGGCATGTGTCGGAATCATCGACTCTCTCAATCGTGATTGAGCTGAGGAGCGCTTGATCTCTTTTAATCAGTAATAGCGGAAAAATCCCCCCTGTCCCCTTTTGTAAAGGGGGAGAGGCGAGTCTGCTACTGAATGGTGAGTTTTTCGTTGCAGTTAACCCGGGACTTGGGACCCGGGACACGGAGCCATATTCTCTAGGAGGGATGTAAGATGTTAACTATTGAAACGGCTCTTGAGAAGGAAGCCCGGGCATTCCTGAAGACGCTCAAGACTGCCGACATAATAGTGGGAATTCCCAGTTACAACAACGCGCAGACGATCGGCTACGTCGCCCGAGCGGCCGCCGAAGGTGTCGCAAAGTATTTCCCCGATGCGAAGGCCTTGCTAATGAATTCCGACGGCGGCTCGAATGACGGCACAAGGGACTCCTTCGTGGCAGCCGTGTCCAAACACCCGCATAAACTGAGCACGCGGTATGTCGGGACGCCGGGTAAAGGTAGCGCCCTGAAAGCAATATTCGAGGCGACAAGCATTCTGGGCGCGCGCGCGTGCGTTCTGGTCGACTCCGACCTTCGAAGCATCACGCCGGAGTGGATTCGTTGGCTTGCAGAACCCATACTGAAAGACAACGCGGGGTATGTCACGCCTCTTTACCTGCGACACAAGTATGATGGCACCATCACAAACAGCCTCGCATATCCGTTTACGCGCGCGTTGTATGGCAAGCGGGTCCGTCAGCCGATCGGGGGCGACTTCGGAGTCTCGCGGAAGCTGGCGGAGTCCTATCTGGAAAAAAATGTCTGGGGAACCGGCGCGGCGAAGTATGGAATAGATATTTTTATGACAACCACGGCGATAAACGAGGGTTTCGACATAAGGCAAGCCAACCTTGGAGCGAAGATACACGATGCGAAAGACCCCGCGGTTCACCTCGCCCCTATGTTCCGGCAAGTGGTAGGCACGATGTTTTCGCTCATGCGGAAGTACGAGGATAAATGGGTTGAGATAAAAGGGAGCCATCCTGTGCCAGCGGCGGGGCCGCCACTCGAGGCAAATCCGGAGCCTGTGCCCGTGACACTGAGCGCGCTCACACAAAGGCTCAAAGAAGGGGTGCGCGCAAACAAGAAGTATTGGGCGGGGTTTTTATCAAATGATATAATCTCCGGGGTGGAACAGCTTGTGAGTTTGGCCGAGACCGAATTCCGGTTTCCGGCGCAATTGTGGGTGAGGATTGTGTATGAGTTTGCGGCGGCCTGCAACTCAGGGAAGCTTGACCCCGGCGAAGCACTGGATTCGCTTACCCCTCTCTATTTTGGTCGCACGGCCGGCTTTATTGCCGAAACTGAAAGGATGGACTCTAAACAAGCAGAGCGAGTCATCGAGATCGTCGCCGAGCTTTTTGAGAAAGAAAAACCATACCTGCTGAGTTTGTGGGAGAAAAAATGAGCACCGAGAAGAAGAGAACGAGAAAACCGCTTCATCTTGGCATAGGCCACTTCTGGGTAGGCGCGCGCGATGGCGTCAACGTCGTCATGATGCGAAACGTGGAGACTCTGCTCGAGCTGCATCCCGAAATAAGGATTACCCTCTTCGGAAAGCTTTCAGCCGGTTACGAAAAATTTCTCAAGCCAGTCCCCGGCAAGCTCGAATATATGAATATCGAGTATCTCGACCCGAATTACGAAGTGCCTGGTCTGCCACGGAAGGCGGTATCTGAGCAGAGCATTCAGGATTATATCTGGCACGGCACGAACATTTTGGAGACGTTGGCCGCAAAACTGAGGCCAATGGACATAGTCCTCACGGAAAACCTGGGAATCGGCATCCACCCCGCGGCAACTTACGCTTTCTACCTTTATCTCCAATACTGCCAGCATCACCATCCGCGAAAACGGATTTTCTACAGAGCGCACGACTTTCTCCAGCAGCGCGCAAAGAATTTTGAAAACCTTAAGAAGTTTCAGGACACCGAAATTCCGCTCATCCCAAACTGGCATGAGGTCGTATACCCGAATTATCCGAACCTCGGCTACATCACAATCAACACATCCGACATAGGCCGCCTTATCGAGCACGGCATAGACCGCGCTCGCATCGCCTACGTTCCAAACAGTATTGATAATAGCAGTCTTGTGGTCAGAGACGAGGAACACAAGACCCTTCGGGGAAAGCTAATCGAACAAATGAATCTGGACACGCACGTCAAGTTCGTTCTATATCCTGTGCGGTGCGTGAAGAGGAAGAACGTGGAGGAGGCAATCTTTCTTACATGCCTGTTCAATGCTCTATCTGAGAACAAGATCAAAGTCCGTGGGGCGGCGCCTCAAGGCAAATATCACCTGCTCGTCGGTATCAGGCCGGAGAGCGGGGAGGATTTGGCATATGCGGAGACAATTGACAAGTTCTGCAGGAAGCATAAATTGCCTGCGACAATCGGGATTCAGGACCTTGTTTCGATTGAAAGGGAAATTGACCCCAAGACAATGCAAATAACGAAATTCGACATTGGAGACGCATACCACATGTCCGACATAGTGGTTACTACGAGTTATCTCGAAGGTTTCGGGTTCGCGTTCATCGAACCGTGGTGTCTCGGCAAAGCGGTCATTGGGAGGAACATCCCCGGCATCACCCAGGACTTCCAACGCGCCGGCTTGAATCTTGACCACTTGTACGACGTCTTCCGAATCAACGGTCAGGATTATCTCACCCTCGGTTATCAGGATAAGGAACATATGGGGCTGGAAAAACGTCTGCACGAGATACTGAAACTCCAGGACAGGCAATACGTCGCGAAACTGGTCGAGAACAACGAGCAATATCTCGACGCAATAATACCGTTCCTTAACTCCGGAACAAAGGAGAGCATTCTGCAAAAGAACTCCGTTCTCTATCTCCAACTACTCGCAGAAACGAGTCGCTGAGAAGTTATGGGAAGTTCTCACCACCATGCCGCTCGGCCGCACGCGGTAAGAAAGGGGCAAGACGAAAGGGATGGAAAATAGGGGACACGATGCGGCATCGTGTCCCCTATTTTCCTGGCTCAAGGTCCTTCTCGAGGAGACGGAGCGCAAGCTGACGGCGTTCGTCGTTGGCGAGGTAAACTGTCTGAGTCGGGAAGGCGAACTCGATTCCCTCCTCCTCGAATGCCCGCATAATCTTCAGATTCACTTCCTGGCTGAACGCGAGAAAATTCCAATAATCCGCAGGATGATACCAGTAACTGACGAGTATGTTGAGCGATGATTCGCCCAATTCATTGAAAAAGACGCGCGGCGGGAAATCGGGATGCATTCCTACGTGGCCTTCCAGAATCCCCTCGATGATTCTTACCGCCCTGTCTACTTTATCCGGCGGCGTGTCATACGCGATGCCAATGTTGAACAGCCTCCGGATGTGCGGACGCTTTCCAATGTTCTGAATGTTGGCTGCGGCCATTTGCTGATTGGGAATGGTGACCAAATGCCCTTCAAGCGTCCTTATTTTGGTCGAACGGAAACCAATGTCCTCGACTGCGCCATCATAACCGTCAACCACGATCCGGTCGCCTTTCGCAAACGGCTGGTCAAGAAGAATGCTGATTGAACCGAAAAGATTCTTTATTGACTCTTGCGCTGCAAGCGCGAACGCCAGTCCCCCCAAGCCGAGGCCTGCTATGATGGTGCTCATCGGCCGGCCTGAGGTGCTTTCGACGATGTAGAGCGCTGCAATGGTTACAATGACAATCCTCAATGTCTTTCGCACGAAAGGAACCAACATCTGGTCGAGCTTGTTGTCGGCTCGCTGCACATATCTGCCGAGATAGTATTCGACTATATCAACGAGCCGATAAAGAAAATATGCGATACCGAGCGATATTAGCAACTGAACGAGTGTGCTCGTCGCTCGCCGGACCGGCTCGTTCATTTCGAGGAAGAGAAGGGTTACGTCGAAGCCCCCTGCGAAGACGAGAAAGACAGCGGGCTTTGACGCCGACCGCAGTACGAGCTTAGCCAGCGTGATCTCTTCGCCCACGCGCTCCATCTTCGCGGCGCCTCGCGCCATGAGGTACTGCACAATCTTCCCGACAACGAGCGAGAGAAGCAATATGGCGACTGCAATAGCGAAGCGCCACAACTCATTTCCTGCTATCTCAAAATCAAGTGCGTCCTGAGGCATAAGTTTTCCTCCTTGTTTCTCTTAATTGGGGGACACCTTGCGGCAAGGTATCCCCCAATTAAGGGGCGTGATGTTCAGGGGGCAGCACAGCCTACTGGTTAAGATGCTTCCTCAAGAAAGACGCTGCCTGCTCGGGTGTTACTTCGACCACGTACTCTTCGAAGCCTCTTTCCGCGCCGGCCCAATGCTTGTACGGAAGCACCTCGAGATGTAGCCGGTAATTGTTCTCCCGGGGAATTTGATGGCACATGACGCATAGGCTGTCAATATTAAGCTTCTGGTAAAGCGCGCGCAACAGCTTGGTCATCAATGCCGCCATTGACGCGATTTCTGCCTCTCCCGCGGACGAGAGCGAAGAAACAGGCTTTTTCAGGATGAGCCACACCTCGTAATTGCTGCGCGGCGCATACGGCACAATGCAGATTGTGAGTTCGTCCTCGGACACAAAACGCTCGCCTTTGCGCCTCTCGGCGTCGGCTATCGCATCGAATATGTTCTTGTTCCACTTGCGCGCAAACATGTTTGCGGTTGTGAGTTCATGCTTGAGGCGTTTGGGGCGATACGGCAAAGCCCCGTACTGCCAGTGTGTGTGAGGAGTGGAAGCTCCAAAGCCCTGATTCCTGAAGATCACGGGGTACAGGCTGTCCGCCTCGAAGTTCGCGCAAAGCGTCCGGATCGCGGAGAACGCCGCCAGTTCCTCCTCTTCATCAATATCATGCAAGCTGACTTTGTGCTGCGGGCTTTCGACAACATTACCGTGGCGTATCAACCATGGATACAGGTTCGGAAACGCCCGCATCTTCCATTGAGCCTGTCCGGCCGTAAGGGTATCTGCTCCCGTTTCCAAATCGCGCGGCGTGAAGCGCTCACTGCCGGGGCAAAAATAGCAGGAGCCCTCCTCCGCGCTTGCCAACTGGGGGGCGATAAACGGTCTCGATGCGCGCGCGAGATTGAAATGGCACCATGTGTCTGTCAGGTAGTCCTTGCGCCGCCATACAGGTTGCACGAGTCGGCCGTCCTTATCAAATGGTTTCAAGGCCGGGGGCGTACCGCCTGTGGGGGGCAGCACTTCCTCGGTTGTCTTGATTTCTTGAAACAGGTCGGCTTCCCATTTCATCCGTGCCCCTCCATATACTTTGTAGGTGCGAATTTATTCGCAAAAGATTTGTGGCCCCGTTGCGAGCAGTTCATGCGAACAAATTCGCACCTGCAGAAGTACGAGTCAGTCCTTGCTCCGCTACACACGAAGATGAATCACTGCCCCTAATTCTGTCACGCATGGAATCGTATATCAAATGAGGTGCGCGGGGCAAGAGAATGCAAGCGGGAATCCAGAAAACTGGGGACACGATGCGGCATCGTGTCCCCGATTTTCTCTGTCATTCTGAGCGAAGGGCCGCAGGCCCGAGCGAAGAATCTCCCTTTCGTCTTGTTCCTTTCGTCTTTCCTCTCTCTTAGGCGCGAGCCGAAGGACCCGTGAGTTCGCGCACCCGGCTGGAATCGCCCAGAACGATGAGCGTCATGCCGTCGCTGAGCACTGTATCGGCGGACGGATTATAAATGAAACTCTGCGAGCCGGGTTCTCGAAGAGCGACAATGAGCACGTTCGAGTCGTCACGTATCCGCGTCGACTTGATCGTCTGATTGATGAATCTCGATTCAGGCGTGATGCGCACCTCCTCGAAGCGTATCGCGCCCGAGGTATCGCGCAGCATTGTGTCCAGAAAAGAGACAACCGACGGCCTTATCATTTCGGAAGCCATCCGCAAGCCGCCTATGTGCGTCGGCGAAACGACGGCGTCGGCTCCCGCTTTTCTCAGCTTTCGGTCAACGTTCTGATCGAGCCCTCGCGCAACGATGCGGAGCGAGGGATTGAGTTGACGCGCCGTGAGCGTAAGGTAGAGGTTATCCTTTTCCGATGACAACGTGGCCGCAAGACCGGCCGCGTGGTCGATTCCCGCATTTATGAGTACGTGGTCGTCCGTGGCGTCTCCCACAACATGGAAGACCTCACCCAAATTTCGCACTGCCTCGATGCGCTCAGGGTCCCGGTCTATGACCACGAACTCGGTCCCTGTCTTCATTAACTCGTTTACGATGCAGACGCCCGTTGCGCCGGCCCCGCACACAATGAAATGGTTGCGCAGAAGTTTGATGTCCTTAATCATTTTTCTCCTCTTGAAGACTTCCCGCAGGTCGGTCTCCACCATGATGGAGGTGACCGTGCTCACGCCGTAGAGCAGTATGCCCATGCCGAAAAGGATAAGCACGATGGTGAATATGCGGACCGCGGGGACCTGCGAAGTATCGATTACTTCGCCATATCCCACGGTGGCAAGCGTGATGACGGTCATGTAGAGGCATGTCAGCCAGTCATAGCGGTTTTCAGTAAGAGCCTTGTACATGACGGTGCCGATAACGACCGTTATCACCATCAAAACAAGCGCAATTGCTAATCTTTTCTCGGGCCGATCAGGCACAGTTTAGACTCCGCATGCACACAACGTGCGACCTCTTTTTGAGCCATTCAGAAGCAGTCCGGCTTTTTTTTCTCCCATGGTTCTCCACTGACTGTCCCCTGCGTATCTGGATTCTCGCGATCCAGCTCCCATTGCATTGGGTTGTTGATGATATATTCTCGAATGAGATTCAATTCTGTTCCGTTGCGTATTACGTGTTCGTAGTAATTACGTTGCCACAATTTGCCTGAAAAAACCTTCCAGCCACGGCTATTGATTCCTTTTGCATACTGCAATGTTGTTAGCGACTTGAAGGCCTGGATAATCCTACTTAGAGAGCCATTTAGTGTGCCATAGGAGGATGGCGCGGGGGGTGTGGGACTGTAGGGGCGAACCTTGTGTTCGCCCAACTTGGAAGCAATTCGTTTATCCCTTTCACCATCCTGCTCACCCGAAGGAATCATTGGGCGAACACAAGGTTCGCCCCTACAATCCAAGCTGATTATGCCATGAATGTGGTTTGGCATTACCACGAACTCATCCGTCTCCACCAAAGGAAATCGCTTAGGCAAATCGCGCCAGACATCCACGATCATTGACCCTGCTTCACTCAGTATCATGTTGCCATTCACTGTTCTGCCAAAAAGGAGTTTCCTCTCGTGGATGCAAATCGTAACGAAATACATCCCCGGTTGCGAGTAGTCGAACTCACAACCGCATGGAGCGGCGTCGCGAATCGTATGTCCTCTTCTCCCAATTCATGCTACTATCTCTCTCAACCGCTTCACAATCCGCTCCATCACTACCCCTGCTTTCCCGCGGATTAATACGTCGGCATATGCGTCAAACGGTGTGTCGGCCATGTTTACTATAATCAGCTTCGCCCCGTTCTGTTTTGCATAGAGAGGCATGTGAGCCGCCGGATATACCACGAGAGATGATCCAATGACGATGAAGACCTCGGCTCGCTCGGCCCGTTTCTGCGCTTCGGCGGTCTCTTTTTCCGGCATCGCCTGCCCGAATGATATTGTCGCCGATTTCATGATGCCGCCGCACTCGTCGCAATGCGGCGCCTCGACACCGGCTTCGAGCCATTCCTGAATCTGGGCTCGTGGCCAGCGTTTTCCGCAATCAAGACATAGGACGTACATTGCGGTCCCATGCAACTCGATCACGAGTTCAGGCGAAGTGCCCGCCTTCTGGTGGAGGTTGTCTATGTTTTGAGTTATGACGCAGTCGAGCTTCCCCATGCGTTGAAGCTCGACAATCGCATAGTGAGCAGGGTTGGGTTCGACGTCCGCAAACAGATGATAGGTCTCTTTCCCCCGGCGCCATGATTCGCGCCGCGTCTCTTCGCTCGCCATGAAATCCTGAAACATGATGGGCTGATATTTCGACCAGATGCCGCCCGGACTTCGAAAATCAGGAATGCCGGACTCCGTGCTGACGCCGCCCCGGTAAACACGACCACTTTCTCCGCCGATACGATTATTCGGGCAGCTTCTTCTATGAGCATGTCCAGTGCTGTTAGCGCCACTCCGACTCCGCCCCCCTGATGAACCGAATCTGCAATTGCCAAATTGGTGTGAGTTTCTGCAGGCGCAAATTCATTCGCATGATGTTTTCGGACGTCTATTCACATTGCCCGTGCGAATAAATTCGCGCCTACGGAATTGCGGGACACTTTCTGACCTTCTTCTTGCCTCTTACACCAGGAACTAGGAACTATGAACCAGGAACTATTTTGTCGCTTTTTCCCCCATCGAAGGGTCATAGCCGACGACGCGGTTCCTTCCCACCGATTTCGCAACGTAAAGAGCTCTGTCTGCGTTTTCCATCAACGCCATCATGTCCGAGGCGTCGTCAGGATATTCCGCCACCCCGATGCTTATGGTCACGCGTTCACTAATCCCTCTGTCCGCAAAGCTGATTTCGCCGACAAGTTTTCGAATGTGTTCCGCTTTCACGAGCGCGGTGTCTTTGAGCATTCCCGGCAGATAGGCTGCAAATTCATCACCGCCGTAAATCGCAGCGGCGCCCGCAGGTAAAACCTGCTCATTGATGACTGCCGCGACCTTCTGTATGAATTCCGTGCCCGTGAGATGGCCATGCGCATCGTTCATCTGCTTGAGGCCGTCGAGGTCCATCATGAGAACGGAGACAGGCCGGCGTTGGCCCTCCGCGGTCTCGAGTTCCATTTGCAGTCGCCGGTAGAAGGGCTTTAATTGAAGGAGGTCGGTTTGCTTGTCATATTCGATAAGCCTCTTAAGATCGTTCATAAAGGCTTTCTCAACGGCATCCACCTCCATGAACTTGCAGACGATGCGGCCTAGTTGAATCCGGTCACCGTCCCGGATGGGGCGCCGCGCGACGGATTCGTTATTGACACGGGTGCCGTTGGTGCTGTTAAGGTCGTAAACTACGTAACGGCTATCCTCAGGCTCATCCGGATTGCAGACAATCTGCGCGTGCCTTCGAGAGACCGATTTGTTGTTTATCTGAATATGACAGCCGGGCTGTCTGCCGATAATGTTAGCGCCCGGCGTCACCTCGAACTCCCTGCCGATATCTTCTCCGCGGATTATTTGCAGAAGCGCGATTTTTTTTGTGGGAGAATATTCAGAGCTGCCGGGATCGATGCGGACGGTATCTCTGTCGTCCATAACGGCCCTCACTGTTAGGAAAGGAGTGTTGGAGACCTGCCGTTCATATTATATTAGTGTTGACGGCGGGGGTCAATCAGAAAACTTGCCGCGTCTTCCGGTTTCCCCTATCTGCCGTAAATCGGACAATCGCGTGTGGCGTATTAAACATAAACCGCTCGGGTTTCAATTTTCTTGCCGCCGAGCTGGCAAGCCATAAGTCAAGTCCTGCTAACATATTGCATATGTCTTATGTCCGCAGCGGGGAGTCTTGGCCCATCGCTTGCATTCCCTTCACCAAAGTGAGTTTGACACGCCCCTTAATTCGGGGACACCTTGCGGCAAGGTGTCCCCGAATTAAGGGAGACAATGGCTAGTTTCTTAGGAGTTAAGCGAAGAATCTCCGGGGGAACGCGAGTCCTTGACTGTGAGTGGTTGATTCGACTTGTTTACATTTGGAGCCAATAGAACATATAGTGGTGAGAACGAGAGCAATGACGAGAAACCTAGAAGAACTTCGAGTTCGGGAAGAGACTTAGTTCAAAGGGGAAAATACAACGCTATGAAAGCGCTCTCAAAAAGAATTTGGCTTTTATCCATATCTGTGAGCTTGGTCACACTCCTCGCAGGCTGTGCCGGCATCGCGACCCGAAAAGAAAAACAGGCGAGAGGAGACATAAAGGCGGCCGAGTCGTCTTATCGGCCGGAGGACGCGAAGCCCCCGTTGCCGTCTCTCACCGAAACCTCAAGTCTCTCCGACCTCGTGCAGTACGCGCTTCTGAACAATCCGAAAGTGGAGGCGGCGTTCTACGACTGGAAAGCGGCCGTCGAGGAGATCACGACAGCGCGCTCGCTGCCTGACCCGATGTTCAACCTGAGCGCCGAGATCATGGACGGCGTCGTCGAGGCGCTCACTCCCGGCCTCATGACCGACCCCATGAGCAACTGGCCGGTTCCCAGCAAACTGAGGCTTCAAGCAGACGCTGCGTATGGGATGGCCTTGGCTAAGAGGGCGGTTTTCGAAAACGAACTCCTGACGACTGCGCTCGCGGTCAAGCGGGCTTACTATCAAATGTGGGTGATTGATCAACAAATTCGGTGGACTCGCGAGATGCTGACCGTCGTGGATGATATGGAAAAGATTTCGCGCGAGCGTCTCGCGGTGGGGAAAGTGATGCAGCAGGACGTTCTCCGCGCGCAAATCGAGCGCGACCGGCTTAGGACCCAGTTGGCCAATCTCGAAGATTCGCGAACAACTATTGTCGCACGGATGCGGTCGGCGTTGGGAATAGGGCCGGAACAGGCTTTGCCTGCGCTTGTCATCGAACTCGAACCGACTCCGCCCGATTTTACCGAGCAATCGCTTCTGGAAATCGCGTTCGAGCGAAACCCGCGTCTGAAAGAGATGCGGGCCGAAGTGCTGCAGGCAGTCGCTCTGTACCAGCTTGCCCAAAAGAGCAAGATTCCGGACTTCGCGTTTGGCCTCGAGGCCGATGTAAAAGGTTCGCCCGTTCCGTTCATGCCTTTCATTGGGATCACGTTGCCTATCTGGCGGGATAAGATCGCCGCTGAGATAGCGCGCGGCAACGCCGGAATCAGCTCGGCAAAGGCGAAGCTCTCAGCGGAGGAATTGGAACTCGCCGTCATGTTCGCGGAGACTGCGTTCGGCTGGCGAGAGGCGGATCGCAACGTGAAGCTTTATGGCGACCGCCTGATACCAAAGGCCAAAGCTTCTCTGGAGTCCGCTCGCACGGGCTACTCAAGCGGTGTCGGGAATTTCATTGACCTTCTTGATACCGAGAGAATGCTTTTGGAGTATTACATGAATCATGCGATGGCTGTCGGTGAGCGCGAAATCATGCTGACCGAAATGTCGCTCGTAATTCTTGGGCGCTGGCCACAGGGCGTCGGAGAGCTTCTCAGCCCGCAACATCCGGAAGACTTCCATTATCAGGAACAAAAGCCGCCCGCAACAGGGAAGAGATAGATACTTAGCCGACAATTCTGTAGGTGCGAATTTATTCGCATCGGTTGATATGAGAAGAAACGGGGAAAGATATGCGAATAAATTCGCACCTAAAGCAAAGGCTGAGCCAGCGGTCACAATTGTCGGACAAAGTCACAGAGAGGATGAAGATGAAAATGAGCTTGCAGAAAACACTTGGCGGTGAGCGAACCAGAGGACATTGGGCAAAATCGCTCGCGGTCATTTCAAACAATGACGGAAAAGCCAGCACTTCAATTGCCGGACTAGTGGTGTTTCTCCTCGGGGTAGGACTCACTCTGTTCGTGATTGCCAACCCGATGAAAGTTGGAGTGTTCGAGAAGGTGAGTCAGGCAATCATGCGGAAAGAAACTGGAACGACCGTCGGAGGGCGTAAAGTGAAATTCTGGCGCTCACCAATGGACCCCACGGTTACCTCCCCCACGTTTATGAAGGACTCCATGGGCATGGACTTTATAGCAGTCTATGAAGATGAGTTAACGGGGGCCGGCGCTGCCGAAACCGGCATAAAGATTGATCCCGCAACCGTGCAGAACATCGGCGTGATCACCGAGCCTGTCAAGCGAGGCGATTTGAGGCTGGAGATTCGGACTGTCGGCAACCTCGACTATAACCAGAAAAACATTTACCTCGTTAACACCAAGTACGAGGGCTGGATAGAAAAAGTGCACGTGAACTATGTTGGTCAGGAGGTCCGCAAGGGACAGCCTTTGTTTGAGATTTACAGCCCGGAACTCGTAAGCGCCCAACAGGAGTACCTGATTGCACTCAAATATCGCGACGAAATGAGAGGAAAGGAAGTTACGGACGAAGACGCGGAATACTTGCTTCAGGCAAGCCGGAACCGGCTGCGTTACTGGGACATTACCGATGAGCAGGTAGAACGACTGGAGGACGAGGGGGAGCTGCGGAAAACCCTCACGGTCGTATCACCGGCAACCGGCGTTGTCATCGAGAAGCAAGATCGCGCGCTCGACGGAATGAAGGTCGAGGCAGGGCTGAATCTGTATAAAATAGCAGACCTCTCGAGCCTCTGGGTATACGTAGACTTGTATGAGTATCAACTGCCTTGGATCAAGGTGGGTCAAGACGCCAAAGTCGAGATCAGCTACTATCCCGGAGAGGTGTTTCACGGCAAAGTCCTTTTCTTCAACCCGTTCCTCGATGAAACCACAAGGACGATCAGGCTAAACCTCCAGATTCCCAATACCGATGGAAGACTACGCCCGCAAATGTTCGCGACCGTGACATTACTGCCGGTCGCCGCAAGGAATGTGGTCACCGTCCCCGAAATGGCCATTCTTCACACCGGCGAAAGAAACGTGGTGGTACTCGACAATGGCGGCGGTCGCTTTGAGCCGCGTGAGGTAAAGCTGGGCCTGCAAGGAAAGGGCGTATACGAGGTTCTCGAAGGACTCGAAGGCGGTGAGACGGTAGTTACCTCCGCCCAATTCCTCATCGACTCCGAGAGCAACCTGCAAGAGGTCATCAACAAGATGCTAATGGCTACTGAGAGCGAAGATTCGACGGCGGGCGCGCAAAAACCCGCGACAGCTGACGCGGAGCACGCCGGACACAAGATAAAGCCCGTCATCGATGACCAGAAAATGATCGATATGCTCGGCAAAGAGATCGAGGCTTATCTGCCGATATGGAAAGCGCTCGCAAATGACTCGACTTCCGGAATCAAAGAGAACGCCGCAACGCTCGCGGACCTCGCCGGCAAAGCCGCGCACCAAGCGAAAGAGGACGCGCTCAAGACTCAACTCAAGGCTCTCCAGAAAGCCGCTTCCGAAATGAAGACAGGCGACTTGAACCAGGCGCGCGAGTCAATGAAGGGCGTGAGCCGCGCGCTCATTGCCGTCTTCACCTCGCATGAGGTGAAGTTGCCGAAGCGCTACGTAATCATTGAATGCACGATGGTCAATGAGAAATGGATTCAAGACACCGAAGAGATAAAAAATCCCTTCCTTGGCTCGCAGATGCCCACGTGCGGCTCCAAGGTCGGAGAAATAGGATAACTAACCATGCTCGTCAAGATAATTGAATGGTCACTGAAGAACAAGTTCTTCGTCATTCTGGCGACTGTCTTCGCAACGGCCTTGGGCGTTTATTCGCTAAAGACGATTCCGCTCGATGCGATCCCGGACCTGAGCGACGTGCAGGTGATCATATTTACTGAATACCCGGGGCAAGCGCCTCGTGTCGTCGAGGACCAGATCACGTACCCTATCACGACTAAGATGCTCTCCGTGCCTTACGCAAGCGTGGTGCGTGGTTACTCGTTCTTCGGATTCTCTTTCGTCTATGTCATCTTCGAGGACGGCACTGACATGTACTGGGCGCGCAGCCGGGTGCTCGAATACTTGAGCTATGTCTCCGCCCAACTGCCAAACGGAGTTACACCGACTCTTGGGCCTGACGCGACAGGCGTCGGCTGGGCGTTCATGTACGCGCTCAAGTCCAATGAACGCGACCTCAGTCAGCTTCGCTCCATTCAAGACTGGTATCTCAAGTATCAATTGACGAGCGTGGAAGGAGTGTCTGAAGTCGCAAGCATCGGCGGCTTCGTAAAGCAGTACCAGGTCATCGTCGATCCTGTAAGACTTCTCGCATACAAATTGCCTCTTCGAGACGTCATGATGGCGATACGGAAGAGCAATGTTGACACTGGCGGCGCAAGCATCGAGATGTCAGAGAAGGAGTTCGTTGTGCGAAGCCTCGGCTACCTGAAAAACGTCGATGATCTGAAGAAGGTGGTCGTGGGGGCGGACATGAGAGGAACACCAATCCTGCTTCGCGATGTCGCAACAGTCGCGCTCGGTCCCGAGATGCGGCGCGGAATCGCCGAACTGAACGGCGAGGGTGAGGCCGTCGGCGGAATTGTCGTTGTCAGACACGGAGTCAATGCGCTCGCAACCATAAACAACATAAAGGCAAAACTTGAGGAGCTTAAGAAAGGGATGCCTCCCGACGTCGAGGTCATGGTCGTATACGACCGTTCTGCGTTGATAAACCGCGCCGTTGTCGACCTCTGGAAGAATCTCTCAATGGAAATGATTGCAGTGGCCATCGTTTGTGGAGTCATGCTGTTTCACCTGCGCAGCTCGCTCGTCGGCATAATCACTCTGCCTATCGCTGTTGTTATCTCGTTCATAATAATGAAATGGCAAGGGATAAACTCGAATATCATGTCGCTCGGAGGCATCGCTATTGCCGTGGGCGCCATGGTTGACGCCGCCAATGTAATGGTCGAGAATCTGCACAAGCATATGGAGGACGACGCCGGCAAGAAACCGCACTGGGAAATCGTCAAAGATGCCTCCACCGAGGTAGGACCAACCCTCTTCTACTCGGCCATTGTCATTGCATTGTCCTTCCTCCCGATCTTTGCGCTTCAGGCGCAAGAAGGCCGCCTTTTCAAACCGCTGGCTTATACGAAGACATACGCGATGGTGGCGTCGGCCGTCCTCGCAATCACCATTGTGCCCGTTCTCATGGGCTATTGGATTCGGGGAAGAATCATCCCCGAAGACCGCCATCCGGTGAGCCGGGCCATGGTTTGGGTTTATACGCCGGTGCTCTACTTCGTCATAAAGTACAGAAAATCCGTGATTGCGGCGGCAATCGTGATCATGGCTTTCACGCTCGTACCGTTCAGCAGACTCGGTCGCGAGTTTATGCCTCCTCTGTATGAGGGCGATTTCCTTTACATGCCGACCACGCTTCCAAGTATCTCGACGACGAAAGCGCGCGAGTTGCTCCAGCAGACCGACAAGATAATCAGGCAATTCCCGGAGGTCCATCATGTGTTCGGCAAAGCGGGCCGCGCTGAGACTGCGACCGACCCGGCGCCCATGAACATGCTCGAGACGACTATCATGTTGAAGCCGGAGAAGGAATGGCGCCGTGGAATGACGCAGGAGAAGCTGAAAGAAGAACTCGACGCCGCCATCCAATTCCCGGGGGTCTCGGACGCCTGGACTATGCCGATAAAGACGCGCATCGACATGCTTAGCACAGGCATAAAGACACCGGTCGGAATAAAAATCGGCGGCTCGGACCTGAAGGTGCTCGATGAAATCGGCCGCAAAGTCGAGGCCATCATCCGGCAAGTGCCCGGCACGTTAAGCGCATACGCGGAACGAGCCTCCGGCGGCAACTACATCACTTTCCGCATAAACCGCGACCAGATCGCGCGATATGGAATGACGATAGAAGATGTGCAGGATGTCGTTCAATCCGCCATTGGCGGCATGGCGATCAGCACCACCGTCGAAGGCCTCGAGCGCTATCCCATCAACGTGCGGTATGGGCGCGAACTGCGGTCGGATATGGAATCGCTTAAGCGCGTCCTTGTTCCCACACCCACCGGCCAGCAGATTCCACTTGCCCAACTTGCGGAGATTTACTTCGAGCAGGACGCCGACATGATAAAGACCGAAGACTCACGTCCGAACGCATGGGTCTACGTGGACATAAAAGGAATCGATGTCGGCAGATATGTGGATAGCGCCAAGAAGGCGATCGCAGAAAACGTGAAGGTCCCGGCGGGTTACACGCTCATATGGAGCGGGCAATACGAGTATATGGAGCGGGCGAAAAAGCGCCTGATGTTCGTAATTCCCATGACGATCATGATCATTTTCGTCGTCATGTATCTAAGCACCAAGTCCGTCACCAAAACATTCATCGTATTTCTGGCCGTCCCATTTTCACTCGTCGGCGCAATCTGGCTGATGTATTTCCTTGACTTCAACTTGAGCATCGCCGTCTGGGTGGGCATTCTGGCCTTGCTCGGAGTCGACGCGGAAACAGGTGTCGTCATGCTGCTTTATCTTGACCTCGCTCATGAGCAATGGACAACAGAGGGTCGGATGAATACGACCGGAGACCTTAAAGAGGCCGTCTATCACGGCGCCGTAAAGAGAATCCGTCCAAAAATGATGACCGTCATGACCGACATTATCGGGCTGATGCCCTTCCTTCTGGGCGCGGGGGCGGGGTCGGACATGATCGCACGCACAGCGGCTCCGATTGTTGGCGGCATGACCACCTCGATGCTGTTGGAGCTCACCGTTTATCCTGCAATCTATTATATCTGGAAATCCCGCAGCCTCAAACAAGGTGAGCCCACTCCAACCACTCAAACAACAGACTAAGCTTAATTCGGGGACATGATGCGGCATCGTCAGCTTATTCGGGGACACCTTGCTGCAAGGTGTCCCCGAATAAGGTGTCCCCGAATAAGCGAAACAGTTGCTGATTTCCTCTTACCATCCCCCTTTTTCCCTCTATCCTCTCTTGACCATAAACCATGAACCATGATTTCCTCTTTCAATCCAAAATCGGGTCTGCCTTCATCGGCGGTTACATGGGCTTTCCTGCGTTACTCTGGCGCTCCGTTTCTTTTCATTTGACGCGGCCATAGCCGGGAATGTAATATTACCCCATGCTCCAGGCATTTGACACTGAGGGAATGAGAAAGGCATTGCGACAGAAGCGCTTCGAATGGCGCAAGCACGCTTTACAGCGGCTGGCCGAGAGGAACATCCCGCAGCGCCAAATACTGAATGTATTGCGTACCGGCAAACTAATTGAAGATTACCTCGAAGACAAACCTTATCCGTCCTCATTGTTTCTCGGTATAATAGAAGGAAGACCACTTCATGTAGTTGTTGCATATGACGAAGCAAATGACTGGGCCTACATAATAACCGCATATGAGCCGGGGATGGAGAAATTCGAGCCCGATTTCGTGACGAGGAGGAAGAAATGAAGGAGGCAAGGGATACGAGCCTGTGTCCGGTCTGCGGAGGACGCAAGAAGAACGGAAGGGTGCTCTACAGTGTCGACATGGGTTTCGGAGTCGTGATCGTGCGAAACGTACCGGCGAAGGTGTGTGGCCAGTGTGGAGAGGAATGGATCGCCCCGGACACCGCTTTGAAACTTGAAAAGTTAACCGAACAAGCCCGCAAGAAACGACATCAGGTTGAAGTGCTGGCGATGTAGAGTAGCAAAAGGCGCGCCTTGCGCGGCTCCCTTTCGCCTATCCTGTCCGCGTTCATCGGCATGGCTGAGCCTTGCGAAGTCCCGCGCCTCGCGAGATTCCCATTCGTTTTTTTGTTTCCGTTCCAATCCAAAATCCAAAATGGAACATTCGTCCCGCGCCTTGCGCGATTCGTGCCATTCGTGGTCCCAGCTTCTTCTTTTCTATTTGTGTCATTCGCTTTTTCATTTGTAACATTCGTGTTCCCATGGTTTTCTTCTTCTTCTTTGGTTGCGGCTTTGCTGCGCTGTGGATTCCTATTTCTTCTTTTTCTCCTTCCTTTGGTTGTGATTGTGCCGCTCTGTAATATATCCAACACCTGCAGTGGGATAGTCGGCAAACTTCATACCAAAGAATCCATTTCTCTAAATATGCTGTAATTTGTAACATCCCACGTATAAGGGCTTTACGTAGTAATTCAATGCTCTCAATGGTTTGGCCTCTGGCTTGCTTAATAGAAAAGGCGAAACAGATTACCGGCGACATCGTGGCGCGAAAAGGCGCGCGCCGACAGCCGACGACGGAAGGAGAAAGATTATGTTGATGTCGAACCAGGCAATAATATGGGTCGCGTTTAATATCTTCGTTCTGCTGATGCTCGCTTTGGATCTGGCCGTCTTCCACCGCAAGAGCCATGAGGTCTCCATCAAGGAAGCTCTCGAGTGGACCGGAGTGTGGGTCGCGCTGGCGCTACTCTTCAATGTCGGGATCTACTTCACGCGCGGCTCAGACACGGCCCTGAAGTTCTTTACGGGCTATATACTCGAGAAATCTCTGAGTGTTGACAATCTTTTCGTCTTCCTACTGATTTTCTCCTATTTTGGTGTGGCGTCTCTGTACCAGCACAGAATCTTGTTCTGGGGCATTCTCGGCGCGCTCGTAATACGCGCGATCTTCATTGCCACGGGAGTCGCGCTGATGCAGAAGTTTCACTGGATAATCTACATTTTCGGACCGTTTCTGATCCTGACCGCTATCAAAATGGCAATGGAGAAGGAGAAAGAAATCCACCCCGAAAAGAATCCTGCGCTCAGACTTTTCAGGCGATTCGCGAACATCTCAGACGACCACGAAAACGGCAAGTTCTTCGTCAAACGCGCCGGACGCTACGTGGCCACTCCGCTGTTCGTTGTGTTGCTCGTTGTCGAAACGACAGACATCGTCTTCGCAACGGATTCGATCCCGGCCATCCTCGCCGTTACAACCGACCCGTTCATAGTGTACTCATCGAATGTTTTCGCGATTCTGGGATTACGCGCGCTTTATTTTGCGCTGGCGGGCGCCATGAAAATGTTCAGATACCTCAACTACGGCGTGTCCGCCGTGCTTGCGTTCGTAGGCGCGAAAATGATCCTCACGGAGGCGTATAAGATACCGGTCGGAATTGCTCTCGGCGTCGTGGGCGGCATATTGCTGGTCTCTGTGATAGCCTCCGTCATTCTTCCGGAAAAGCACGCGCCCGCCTTTGAGTCTGATCCCGAGGATGAAGGAACGAAAGAAGAGGCGGAGCTTCCCGCATACTCTTCGTCTGCTGAGTACACGGAGTGACACGCGCCTTAGGTAAGGAGCGCGACATAGCGGTTTTCGGTCGACACACCACTAGCGCGTCCAAAGAATTTCGCTTATAGTGGTTGTTGGTTTTATGCAGATATTCAATGCAGCCTGCGCCATTCCGATCAAGACGGCGTGTTGCTCAAAAGGCAATATTCATTTGTCATTCTGAGCGAAGCGAAGAATCTCTCTGATTCTTTTGTTTCTTTCAACCAGGAACCAGGAACTAGGAACCATGAACTGGTTTCTTAGGAGCAGACTGATGAAGAAACAGTTTTGGGCAGGCCTGATAACAGGAATTGTCCTTTGCGGTATTATCGGAGGCATTATCGGTTCCTCTATGGTGGGCAAGAAAGCAACGGTTGAACCGCCCGGCTGGGAGGCATATATGGCCGGCAAAATGAAGCTCATGAAGATTCCCGAAGCCGCTCCTCCCACTACTCCCGTTGAGAACACGGATGAAAACGCGCTCACTGGCGGCGAACACTTCAGTCATCACTGCGCCGTTTGTCATGACCTCGAAGGCGATGCGGACTCCGACTTCGCGAAAGCGTTCTATCCGCCGGTATCCGATTTGACCTCGCCAGGCGTTCAGAAATACTCCGACGGACAACTCAAATGGATTGTCGAAAATGGGATCAGATACACCGGTATGCCCGGGTGGACCAAAATCATTGACGAGAACACGCAATGGAAGATAGTCTACTATACGCGTGCGCTTGCCAACCCCGAAAGAGCGAAAAAGCTAGAAGAAATCCTGAAGGAGCGGGGATTGTGGAAAATCGAGGCCCCCACCGCTGAAGACCATCATCATGGCGAGGAGGCCGAAGGCGAACAGCCCGCGCACGAGCGCGAGGAGCCGCGCGAGCATAGTCACGAGGGCGCTGCCCCGGGCGCCGCACCGGAAGAAGAGCCCCACACGCACTCACACGGGGAGCATAATAGCGAACATCATTGAAGAGACTGTCCCGAAATTCTGTAGGTGCGAATTTATTCGTAGAGAGTTCATGCCTTTTTACTTTCGCGGACTAGCCGTACAATCTCATCATACTTGTCGGGCGGGAGCGTTCGCACCAGCGTCATCATTCCTGTGACCGCGGCCGACCAGTCCTTGGCGAGCCCTTGGGTCTCAGGTTTTGCCACCATATCGTCCATAGGCATCCACATATGCGCGTCCTGAGGGAATCCGGGCACGCGGGCCTTCATCTCCATAGGATGTTCGGCGTCTTCATGACCGGCCCCATGGCCCACTGCATGAGAGACACTCCTCTCACGATCGGTTGCGATGCCCATGCCGCGCCCGAGACCCGGCCCCAAATCCTCGGACAAGGCATGCCCTTGAGAGATCATTCCCATTCCAGAGTTCATATCCATGCCGGTGTGCATGCCCATGCCCATTTCGGCCATTGGACCGACCATGGAAGCCATGTGATTCATCATATGGTGCGGAAGGTGACAGTGAAGCATCCAGTCGCCGGGATATTTTGCAACAAACTCGACATCGCGCACCTGGGCCACGCCGACCAACACCGTGTTGTTGGGATACCATGCGGTTTCCGGCACGCGCCCTCCTTCAGTTCCGGTAATGTTCCACTGGTGCCCATGCAAATGGATTGGGTGATGGTCCATTCCGAGGTTCACAAAGCGAAGCCGGACTCGGTCGCCGAGTTTCACGATGAGCGGAGTTGTCGCCGGCCCGGCCTTGCCGTTCATGGTCAGCCAGTTGAATTCCATCGAAAACGAGTTCGGGATGGTATTGTTAGGGAGGATCGCCCATTCCTGCAGGACAATGGCGAAGTCCTTATCCACGCGCGGCTGGTATGGTTTCCTCGGATGAATGATGAAGTATCCTATCATGCCCATCATTTCCTGCATAGCCATATGCGAGTGATAGAAATACGTGCCATTTTGGTGAAGCGTGAACTCGTATGTGTATGTGCCGCCGGGCGGCGTGAGCGGCTGGCTTATGGCGGGCACACCATCCATCTCGATGGGGACCTCGAGGCCGTGCCAGTGCACAGTCGTCGGCTCCGGCAGCCTGTTCTCGAAGATGATACGAACATGATCGCCCTCCATTACCTCGATGGTCGGGCCGGGCGCCTGGCCGTTGTAACCCCAAAGATCGAAGACAAAGCCGGGCAAGAATTCGCGCTTGACCGGCTCTGCGACAAGCCGGAAGACCTTGACTCCGTTCTGAATCTCGTAGGGAAGCTTGTCAATGTCGGGGGTCGTAACGGGGAGGAATCTTCCATCCGGATCAGAAGCGTCATTTGCCTGATGACGCGAATCGGACGCCTCGGCTGAATGCGAAGCAGCCCCGCTTTGCTTGTGCGCGGAATGCGATTGGGCATACGCTTTCAGGCTCATGCCGCCTGCTACAAGTCCGGCGATAGTCCCGATAAAACCCCTTCTATTCGTGCTCATGTGATTTCACCTTTCCTCGCTCTTCTTCCCCCCTTTGACAAAGGGGGGCAGGGGGGATTTTTCCGCTACGGCGTATCCAGCCCGCCCATCAAGAGCATCCCCTCTATTCTGGCAATGGACTGCCATTGGTCAACGAGCGCACGGATGTATTCCACTCGCGCCTGGAACAGGTTCCGCTGCGCTATGAGGACCTGGGGATAAGCTGCCGTCATCTGCATGAAACCCTCATTGTACATGTCGTAGGCTTTCTGGGCTTTCGGTAATATTGCCTCCCGGTACCGCTCTACCGCGCGGGCCGCGTCGGCATAATCAGCAAATGCAGTCGCGAGCTGGGCTCGCAGAATCAATTCTATGCGGCGTATTTCCTCGCGTGACCGATCGAGTTCCGCCGATGCCGAAGCGATGTTGCCTTGATTGCGGTCGAACATGGGAAGCGGAAGTGATACGCCCAGGACCACCTGGGACTCATCAGGTTACTGCCTGTATGAATAGCCT
>CAYVDS010000026.1:0-14426 GCA_964450145.1 uncultured bacterium | reverse complement strand
GGTCATGGTCTCCCGATCAAGTTCAGGCGCCTGCGCCTCCAGTTCGCCTTCGAGGCGAGCGCGCTCGAGTTCCGGTTTGCCAACCACACTTGCCAGCAGACGCCATTCGCTCTCCAGTTCGTTCTTTGCGTTTTCGAGTTCGAGGTCCGCCTTCTCGGCCTCCACCTCGGCAGTGAGCGCGTCGGGCCGGTCGGCCTGGCCGACGTTATAGAGTTGTTCCGAAATATCCACAGCTTCGCGCGCGAGCCTCAAGAGTTCCGTGCGTAACTCAAAAGTGCGTTGGGCGCCGAGCGCTTGATAGTAGGCGATCCGCACGTCGTTGAGCACGCGCGCCTTCTGGGCCGCCTGTTCAATCTCGGCTTGGGAACCCTCGTGCGTGAAAACGTCTTTGGCATATCTGAGTTTTCCGGCCGTCACGATCCTCTGCTCAATTACGAGCGAATGGACTCCTCTCTCCGAAGGCTCATCCACGCTGATTTCCTCGCCCTCGTAGCCAATGGTCGGGTTGGGATAAAGACCCGCTTGAATCTTTCGTCCTTCAGCCGCCCGTATCTCCGCTACTGCCTGAGCTAAAGTTGGGTTATTCTCCAAAGCCATCTGCTGGAGGTCTTCGAGACTGAGAGTTTGCTCGGAACTTGGAACCTCGATTTCGCTTGGAGGCTGTATCGGCGGCGGCATTGCATGCGGGTGTTCCATGTCTTCGCCATGAACTTTGGGGCTAATGTGCAAGAGGATCACGCCGGTGATGACAAGTGCGAAGAAGCGCTTGGTTAAGGAAGTCATTTTTTTCTCCTCATGGCGACGACCGCATAAAGAGGAATATTTGGAATAACTATTACACAGCCTGTTCGTTTGGGCAAACAGGTCGTGCGGAATCTCGAGTTCGGGCTCTCAGGTCAACTGCAGGCGAAAGTTCCCTTTTCCGCAACGCTAGCACGTCCAAAGGATTTTGCTTATAGTATTTGCAGTTTAATGCAGATATTCAATGCAGCCTGCGCACGAGCGCGAAGAGTCCCATGAGCACGAAGGCGCCGTGCACGAGGAGTCCTATGAGCACTTCACGGCGAACATGAAACTGAACATCATTAAGTAATAGTATACACGAGGCTGCGAACACTCCTTCCATTCCATTTCTAACCGCCATTAGTTTTTCCTCACGCCATTCTTTATGGCACAGTAAATGGGGGCGATTTGACCGTTCATTCTCGTCACTTTGTCGAGAAGTCAATCGCCCGGTTTAGTTGTGAGACGGCAGTCAGGAGTAGATTTCCCATGTCGAAGCAAACGATACTTGTTGTGGAAGATGATCCCATGCAGAGGCTGCAATTAGTGCGCGTGTTGGAGAATGCGGGCTACAATGTATTGCAGGCCTCCACGGGACATGAGACGATTCGCATTCTCGAGAGTCAAGAAATAGCTCTTATTCTGACTGACAGAAAAATGCCTTGGATGGATGGCGATTGGCTGCTGAACTACGTGAAAACGAATTATTCCCGAATTCCCGTTGTATTCGCTACTGCGTATCCGGAAGAAACAGGCGATCTCAAACCCGATGCCCTTCTAGCAAAACCATTCGATCAACATGAGTTGAAAGAGGTGGTTCGTCGTCTCATCCGAAAGGATAAGCCCCATGATAAATAATGAATCGTTTCCACGAAATGGCGCGTCGCCTGCACTCGTTCGTCAGTTGCGTTGATAACACATCTCCATGTCCCGTCCGTTTTATTTCACACTGCCGAATATCAAACACACACCGTAGGAAAGTTTGCACAAACTACCCGAGTCTCTGAGTTCCTCAATTGGAGGTCTGTCTCTAACACCTTGATAACATAGGTGTTACAAAATATTTTGCGACCAATATGCTTTGGCCTGCGGATTGCTTTTAGACAATGGTAGATGCGAAACGATGGAGAGGAAACAACCCATGAAGGAGGTAAACGTCATGGCAAACGTGAGAGGGTTCCTTCGAGCGTCCCCGGTTTCACAGAATGGAGGTGTGAGCGCCATGCGTAAATACGGCTTGATTTTTGTGGCGACTCTAGCGCTGATGGGGTGGAAGTCGGCGCCGATTCAGACCGAGTTGTCCTCGGTGGCTGCGAACCCCAATGAATTCAACAAGAAGGAAATCACAATCTCTGCGACGGTAGCTGAAAACTCTGTGCCTCAGGGCCATGAGTATAAAACGTGGAGTTTCGTGCTTGGTTCATCCAACCGACGGCTTTCCGTTGCTGAGAGCGGGTTCAACCCCGCGACGATCGTAAGGGCGCACGATCTGGTCGAGAAAGCCCGACTGGCAGGCGACGCAATCACCGTGACCGGCAAACTCAAGGCGACCAAGTCAGGCACGACGCTGCAACTTGTCTCAGTGCGATACGGTGACGTCCAAATCAATACCGACGAAGGTCCCTTTGTGAAGACCGCGTATGGAGACTGCTACCCGCGTTCGCCGATTATCTATGACGGCTACACATATTACCCGGGCAACTTCCCATATTAATTGATCGCAATAATGCCGCAAGAAGCGCAGGCGACGAAGCGATGTCCGAGGATTGTCCGACAAATCGCTTTGGTCGCCTGGGCTTCCGGCGGGAGGCAACATAAATGACCGTTCCGACGACAGCCGATATCGTTCAGCTTTACAGTAAGAGAGCGAAACGCTACAACTTCACGGCAAAACACCGCGCTGCGAACCTCTGCGCCTGCGGCCCTCCGCGCCTTGGGTCTGCGACCCCTCTGCGGTTCAGATGCTTTTTCTTGGACGGCAGTGTTATCTCTTCAAGAGTCCGCCGACGGTGTCCAGGAATGTCTTTGTCTTGAACGGCTTCTCAATGTATCCATCCGCCTTGTCCACGACTTCTCTCTGCCGTTCCTCGAGCCTCTCCTTATTTACATGACCGGACACAAAAATCATGGGAACCTTCGCATAGCGCTTGCTCTTTCTGGCCATCTGAAAGAGCCTGATCCCGTCAATCTTCGGCATGACCACGTCCAGAATCAGCAGATCATATCTGTGCTTCTTGATCTTTTCAAGAGCGTCTTCGCCATCCTCCGCAGTGTCAGCCTTGAATCCGGAAAACTCAAGAAGGGATTGAGTGACGCTTAGAAAATCTTTGTCGTCGTCAGCCACAAGGACTCTTTTCTTTCCGTGTTTGAATATCATACCTCACCTCGACGCCGTTCCGTCTGCTGCTTCGCCTATCATCCTCAATATGCCGCTACAACTGTCCCTTATCTTTGAGAAATCCTGTTGCTGGAAAAGTTGAGAGTCTTTCACTTTCAGTTCCTGCAGGGTGAGATATAGAAGCCACAGGTCTTCTTCCTTTTCTCTTATGTGCCTGATCAGATTGTCCATACACGGCCACCCCTTTTCCGACAGAGTCCATGCACAAAGCTGGGCGGAGACAAGACACAGGACTGCTTGTTGAGGCATGAATGAAAAAGACAGGATGGGTGACTATGCCGCTTGGATGAATAGATCCGTCGATGAACGTCTTGGCTTCCGAATAATGAAATGAATCAGAAATGTATGTGGGAGCCACCTTCAGAACAACATGAGATTATCTTAAATCTTTCGGCATGTCAAGCACAAGCCGACGGGTAGCCAAAGTTTTCCTTCATCCACGATTATCTGCGTCCATCTGCGGTTCCAATAGTCTTGTCTTTCTATTCGTGACATTCGTGATCCAAGTCTTTTTCTTCTTCTGTTTCTCCCGTTTTCCCGTTTAACCGTTTCCCGTTTTTCCCCCGGCGCAAGCATCTCGCGCCGATTTCTTGTGTCATTTGCGTCATTTGTGTCATATTTCGCCCAAAAAACCGCGCCAGAGCCTTCTCCTGGACACTACGAAAGTATTTACTAATACTTTACTTATACATTTCCTTTCGCCTTGCTCCTTGCTCCTTTCGCCTATCCGCTCTTTGCGTCACTTTTGTGTCATGCTTGCGTAATATGTGTCATATCTTTGTCCTCCAAAGACTTACAAAAGAAAACAGAGAAACGGGAATTCGTGTCATTCGTGCCGCGCTTTGCGCATTCGGGGCATTCGTGTTCCCTCTTTTTCTTCTTTTGGTGGCGCGACCTTTTGCGGCCAGATGTCTTCATGTCCCTTTTGTTCATCATTCATCATTCATCATTCGTTCTCCCCTGCCTTGCTGCGTATCAGACACTCACCGTGGGAAAACCTGCATAAAACGGCTTATCGTCCGCTACAGCCGTCCACGGCCTACATTGTAATATATTGACAATTATTGTCTTACAAGTTCTGCTGCAACCGAAGTGTCTTTGGCCTACGGATTGCTCTTAGACAATGGTAGATGCGAAACGATGGAGAGGAAAAGTCGACCCATGAAGGGCTGTGGGTGCGAATTTATTCGCGCGAACTGGGCGAAAATTGGCCGGAAATATTGTGCGAATAAATTCGCACCTGCAATGGCGTAAGCCAAATACTGAAGAGAATCAGGTCCAAGAAAGAAAGGGGCAAATCGATGTGGAAAAGTAAGGCATTGGTGAAAGGACTTATTGTGTGCTTTGGCGTGGCGCTGCCGGTTGCGGCGTGGGGCATGGACAACTGTTGCGGAGGCCACTCCGGTGGTCATGGCGCCCAACATGGGACGGGAACAACCCATGAGCAGGGCGCTGAAGCGAGTCACGAACATGGCGCGGAGACAAGTCATGAGCATTCGGCGACGAACGACGTATTCGAGAATTACTTTGACATTCGGGCTTCCCTCGCACAAGACTCACTCAAGGACGTATCCGCAAACGCGAATGCGCTTGCGAAAGCAATAGAGGATTCAGGTAAGAGCGCTCCCGCGGGCACAAATGAATCACAGGAGAAGGCTCAACGCTCGTTGGAAACCGATATGGCCGCCACGGCGCGCTCTCTTGCGAAGAAGACGGAGATTGAGTCCATGCGCACAGAGTTCGGCAAGCTGAGTTCGCAGTTATACGAGTACCGGAAGATGACCGGCATGCCGGCCGACACTTACGCCTTCGCTTGCGACATGGCCAAGAATATGTGGCTGCAAGACAGCCCCGATCCGGGAAACCCGTACTATGGGCGTTCCATGGCCAAATGCGCGCGAAAGATCGAGTAACGCGGTACCGAAATACCCGTTCCCTCACTCCATAAAGGAAGTTGGGGCGTGGTCCTACCACTGAGGGACTACGCCCCGCTCCCGACTTTGCGGGTGAGGGGAAAGAATCACAAGTCCTCGTAGTTGAGGCAAAAGAGTTTGTAGGAGGTGACAGAACATGACAACGGAAAGAACCTGCCAGGTTTGCGGTAAACCCATAGCAGAAAACGAAATGTGTTTCAAGAAGGAACATGAGGGCAAGACCTATTTTGCCTGTTGTCCGGTATGTTTCTCGATATTGCAGAAAAACCCCGAGAAACATATTGCGGCGTAGTTGGCGCAACGGCGGCGCGGCACGCGGATGGGAATCAGCTTGTTGTTGCCGGAAGCCGGAGGTTGTTGTATGCAAGACAAGCCCAAAATATTGGTTGTCGAAGATGACGTTGCCCTCAACTTGTCGCTCGCGTTCCTGGTGGAACATATAGGCATGCAGGCGTTGCAGGCCTACAACGGCCTTGAAGCCCTCAAGGTAATCCAGAGCGACAACATTGACGCGGTCATATCAGACGTCAAGATGCCGGTGATGACAGGGATTGAGCTGTTATGTGAGATCAAGCAACTCAAGAATTCCTTGCCCGTCATCATTATGACTGGCTGTGGCGACGGAAAAACCATGAAGGCGGCGGCTGACAACGGCGCGTTTGCCTTTTTGGAGAAGCCAGTGCAACTGATTGCCCTTATTGCCACGATCAGGGCAGCGGTGGACTTCGCAGAACGGAATAAGATATCATCTGAGGCGTAGTCACGAATGTGTGATTTGTGATCGACGGTTCGACCTTCCAATCGTGTTTACTCAGTAAACGACGTGTTGCCCAAATACTGATAGCCGGTTGTCATTCTGAGCGAAGCGAAGAATCTCTGTTTGCACGCACAAATTCAGAAGAAGAAGAGAGATTCTTCGTCGCTCGGGTCTGCGACCCTTCGCTCCTCAGGATGACAGTTGCTATAAATTGTCAGATGGGATATTGTTTCGGAAACAGGCCGTAAAGATTAGCACTTGGACGGGAGAAAATCATGACAACACTGCTATTGATTCTTCTCGGAATCATCGGCGGGTTTCTGTTTTTTGTGCTGGTCGCACTCAAGGTAGTGGTTCGCATCTCTGCAAAGATGGGGAAGTCTGCGCCTTGTCCGCCCGGACTCAACTGGATTCTCGATAACCCCTATCGCCGCCGATATGCCCCCCTCATCTTGGAGAGGGCGGGCATTATCCCCGGAGAACGCGTTTTGGAACTCGGGACCGGCCCGGGCCTTTTCACTGTGCGCGCAGCGCGGCTCTTGGGTCCGAAGGGACAGCTTGTCTCGGTCGATATCCAACCGAAAATGATTGCGGTGGTGGAAAAGAATGTCCGGGAAGCCGGTCTCACAAATGTGAAGACTCATGTGGCCAGCGCATATGAGCTTCCTCTAAACGACGAAAGTATGGATCGCGCTTTCCTCATAACGGTGCTGGCCGAGATTCCCGACCGGAATCGAGTGCTGAAGGAATTACGAAGAGTGATTAGGCCTAACGGGATACTTTCGATCACCGAGGAGTTCCCCGACCCCGACTATCCGTTTGCCTTCGAGACGATCCGGCAGGTAGAACCCAACGGATTCAAATTGCATTCCCGCTTCGGGAACGTCTGGAACTACACGCTCAACTTCAGGAAGGCGTGACGGAGCAGGAATCGGCGACAAGAAATCCCTCCTGCAATTACGGAATTGTGCATAGGCTTTCGTAGGTGCGAATTTATTCGCAGAATGTGTTCGGGCTCTTTCCAAGTCACGCATGCGAATAAATTCGCACCTGCGAAATGCCTGCAACCTTGTCAAGCGGCATTCGAGGAATCTTGCTCAATCCGATAACCGTTCTCTACTCGCGGCCCGCCGTCACAAACCTGTCCGGAATGGAGCGCCCCTATGCAAATCTGGAAAATTTGCTCGGCAAGCTTGATCTGGAGGAATACCTCTTCGGAACCGCCTATATCGCTCGCGGCGTCAAGCGGTAGCCCGGATTGAGAAGATAGGAGCGTCCTTTACCTCTGGTTGAAGCGTCTGCCGAGCATGGCGCCTGCGATGTTGATCCGCTGCATTTGGACAGTGCCTCCGGCGACCGGCCAGCCTCGGCTGTCGCGCAGCATTCGTTCGATCGGATATTCTTTCGAGTAGCCATAGCCTCCGAAGACCTGAAGCGCCATGTCGGTGACCTCTTTGGCGATTTCGTTGGCGAAGCACTTGGCCACGGACGATTCGTAGATTGAAGGCAATCCACAACCGGCGTTCACCGCCGCACGGTAAATGAGCAATCGGGCAGCCTCGACCTTCATGGCCATATCGGCCAGAAGGAACTGAATGCCCTGAAATTCGCAGATGGGCTTGCCGAAGGCTATCCTCTCCTGGGAATACTTCTTGGCCGCTTCGAGCGCGCCCCATGCGATTCCGAGTGACTGGGTTGCGTTCCCGCAGCGTTCGACACAAAAGGCCTGCATCAAATTGGCGAAACCGCCCTCGGGAATGACCAGGTTCTCCTTGGGCACGATGCAGTCTTCAAAAATCAGATCGCAACTCGGCATCCCCCGAAGTCCCATAAACTCTTCCTGTTTCCCGAAACTGAAGCCGGGGGCGCCCTTTTCAATCACGAGCCCACCAATGCCCTTGTGGCCTTTCTTCTCACTGAGTCGAACATACACCATGTAAAAGTCCGAATGGCCGCCGCCGGAGATGAACCGTTTTTGGCCGTTCACCACGTAGTGGTCGCCTTCAAGAACGGCGTGGGTCGTCAGATCAGTCAGCGCCGAGCCTGCACCGGGTTCAGTCATGCCTATAGACATGAATTTCTCACCTTTGCAGCAAGGAGGGATGAAGCGTTGCTTTTGTTCTTCCGTGCCGAACTGCTCTACAACCCGAATCGGTCCGAAACTGCTTTCGAATACCGGCCCGGACGCAATCGTGCTTACTCGCGCCAACTCTTCCATGGCTAGAATGGCGTCGAAAGCCGACAGTCCCGCGCCTCCATACTGTTCGGGAATCGTGATTCCCAAGAGCCCGCGTTCCGCATACTCGGCGATGAGCTCTTGGTCCATTGGAACGCCCTTCTCCCATTTGTCAACAAGCGGAGCAATGCGTTCATCGGCAAAATCATGCACCATTTTCTTGAAGATCGTTTGTTCTTCAGTCAGTTGGAAATCCATCTATGCGCCTCCCTTTGTAGTGCTCACTATCGGCTTCTCGAATTTGGGTCGTGATTTGTCCAGCACAAGCTACAGGCCCAGTAAGCGGGCCGGATTCTCCGCCAACATCACCCTGGTCTCTTCGCGGCTGACGCCTTCCGCCATCAAAGTCTCGACGAAAGACTGCATGCCGTCCACCGGGTGTGGGAGAACTGCCTGACCCAAATCAGTAACCAACACGCAGTGCTCGGCCCCTATTGCTTGAATACTCTCGGCCATAGCCTTCCCGCCGCCGTCCTGAGCAATCAACATGGCGAGATAACACTTCTCCAGAACAGCGCCCTTTTTGGCCAAGCGTACCTGATCGTCCATCGTCAAGCCCACAAAACCCATATCAGCGTGGGTTATCAGAATCTTCTCGACGCCCGCAGCCAGAGCGGCATCCGTGAGAACAAGGATTTCGCCGGCGGAGAGATGTCCTGTTCCCAGTATGGCTTTTCCCGCAGCAATCTTTTGCAGGACGGGTTCCACCTCAGGCTGTAAACGTCCTGTTTCATCCAAGACGCTTAAGCCGACTCGCGGCGCTTCCAGTTGATGCTCAGTGAGAGCCGGGCTATCGCTGCCATAATGGGCAATGTGATTCCGGGCATGAAAGGTGGGAAACCAGACGATCTTTCCACCCATCTTCAGCGCCGCATCCACCGCGAACGGATTAAATCCTCCGATGAACTGGTTCAAGACGATTCCGCCACAGGCGACTACTCCTTCTACCCGAGTATTAACAATGGCTGCTCGTCCAGCGGTCGGGCACTCGTGATTTTTCAAGACTACTGCCCGCATCCCGGCTTCTTTGGCCTCAGCGGCAAGGCCGAAGTCATCCAATGCCCGGTCGTATAAGCTCGGGCCGCTGTGAGTATGCAGATCAATACCTCCCGCTAGGAGGTTATCCGTTGACATTTCTTCTCCCTCCGACGCCAGGCCCTAATGTCATGCCAAGCTAATTCTGCCGGCACTTGCAAGGGCGCAGTCCCGCCGGGGCGGGACGCCCCTACGAAGAACCAACCGCAAAAACTCACAGGTTTTGTCATGGCAGTGCACTATCTCCCCTTGTGCTGCGCCCGTTTATTAACCGATCGTCCGGGCCTTGAAGCAACGCTCTGCCATGGTCGTGGTCATAAACAGGCCGCAATGACAGCACCCTTGTTCGGCAATCTGCATGCGATGGTCCGCACAGGGACACACTATCTTATCAGTCTCCTCCGGTTTGTTTAATATATCATCCGAGACCAACTGGCAGGGACAGAAAGGTCGTCCGTGCAATTCGAGGTTGCGGGCCAGTCCCGTCAGGGTTGCCTCTCTTATGGACTGGACCGGATTCACCGCATACCCCGCCCGGACCGCGTAAGCTTCAACCATTTTCCGCACTTCAGCAAGAGCTTCTGCGCTTGTTTCCTCCACCCCTTATGCCCCCTTTAAACAAACGGCTTTGGTTACTGAATAAGATATGAATGTGGGAATCCACATGGAATGCTTGCCGGGGCCTCCGGCCACAATCACGTTGAAATCACCGGCGGTTGGCGCCACCAGTATGGCGCCGTCGGACTCCACGAAATCATCGGGCCTGCCGGCTTGGATATGGGTCAACTGTTCCTTCGACATTTTGCTTATTGGAACCCGGGCGTGTTCGAAAATATACTCGCGGACGGCCTTCTTGGAGAAACCGCCTGCGGCGATAGTGGCGGCGTGTTCCGGCCCGATTACTACGAACAAATCACTCACTCTGTAAAGATTGTTAGTGCCGGCAGCGGCGATGGAACCGCAGATCGTAGTCAGAACGCCCTGGGCGGTGGTGCTGCCGTGGTCATTGATATTCCGGGGCGCTTCCGCTGCTACGACGGTCACGGCGCTGACGGCCGGGTCGAATCCACGTTCAACGTGAAAAGGCTCCCATGGACTTTCGGCTTCGTTTTCAGCGATACAGTAAGCATACTTGCCGGGATGACCCATGGTTGCCTTGTCCAACTCACCCGGAATCCCTCCGCCGATATTCTGCATCACCAAACGGACAGCCCTTCCAATGGCGGCGTTGGCGCGCCACCCCTGTCCGAAGCAATTGCCCTTGCAGTTGATACCCAATTCCCGGGCTATGGGACCATTTACTATGACCAGCGGACTCGCCGGATGGGTTGTGGCCTGAACCCCATACAGGTTGAACTTCTCCTCAAGCATGGCCTCCACCGCGGCTGCGACCACCGGGAAATAGGACGGCAGACAGCCGGCCATAACGGCATTCGCCGCTATTTTTTGGATGGTTGCCTCGCCCCAAAGGGGAGGCAACGGGCCCAATGACTCTTGCGGCCCTCTATCGACAGTGACAAGCATCGCCCTCACTTTTTCGGGGGTGGGCGGGATTATCGGAAGGCCGTCAGTCCAACCCTTTTCGTAGAAAAAGTCTTGTTGGGTATCTGCATCGCCACTAATACTGAACTGTTGAGGTAAGGCGGCAGCGCCTTCGCTAACATTCTGCTTTTCTTCGCGGCTTAAGTAATCGGCAATATCATTGAAAGCCTTTCCCGCCAGCGCCGCCACATCGGACTCTTTACGTCCTCCCAGCGGGTGCGGCATGACTGCCAACGGAATTTCAGGCATCCCGAGGGCCCTGCTCTCGGAAGTAGCTAAGGACCGGAACTGATCAGTCACTATAGTAATGGTGGGGACGCCCTTCTTCTCGAGCATAACGGAATCGTGGATACTCCACGACGTGCATGACCCTCAATCGCCGACGCCGCAAATCACCCAATCGGCCTCATCGACTGTTTCCTGCAGAATCTCTTCAGGAACGGGGAACGCCGCGTTGGCCTTTCCTTTCCGAATCGTCCGGGTGGCAGGAAACTTCGCCGCGAAAAGCTTTTGCAAATTGTCGAATAGGATTCCCACGTTGGGTTTGGCGTTGCTGAGAAAAACTACGGTTTTCCCCTCCAAATTCTTGTCGCGCACGGATAAGGCTTGTTTTTCCGCTCTTACCTCTCCGGCCGGGTTTAGTATTTCTACCTCCATGCCGTATCAACTCCTTCCTCTGAGTCGCTGAAAAGCGTTTTGCTCGTTGTGTGTAAAATATACGGTTCACCCCACGGTGAGGGATTTTCATTTGAGAAATGGTTTATGTTATCCGGGACAAGAGTGCGAGAGGGTCACGAAGGATTATATCACAAACCAGTCAAATGCGAGGGGGCGTGTCTATGTGGATTACGAATCGCATGTCTCGTGTCGCAAGGAGTAAGAAAGGAAGAAAGAAGAAAGAGCAGGGAAGACGTGGAGGTTATGAGCGGAAAGCGTCGCAGAGTTTCTTTTTCACGACTTCAGGTCGGGCAAAGAGGCCGACCATACGGACGCTGACGGTAACGACGGTTCGCCCGGATGTGTCGTCGGCGTGGCAGCGGACTTGATACCACGGGAGGTATATGCGGAGGGCCATGAGGAACATGAGCAGAGTTGTGGCTACCCAGAGGATAGGCACGCCGGAATCGTACCGGTAACTTAGGACGCTGCTCTCTCGAAGGTTGTCAAGCTTCATCTGCGTGTGCATGGCTTCGGTCGTTACACCGGGCGACAGGTCGGCGACGGTGTTCCATGTGGGTTCGCCTTGTCCGGCGGGCGGACGGTACTGAAGTTTCGCCGAAGGAGACAATATCTCAACTGAGCCATCGCGCCGGAATACACTCCCGAGCCGGGGGGTCCTGACGCGGAACTCGCCTTCCATCTGAGGAATTGTGAACGGCGCCTCGGCTTGAATATTCGCGAGAGTGTCGTCGCCGACCTGCAGGTCGAACGCATACTCATAGCCCATCTGATAAAACGTGAGCCCGGCGTATCGGAGTGGGTCGTTCACCTCGATCTTCCGCCGGTGGACGAGCTTGCCGCCCTCGTATACATTGAGAACGCTAAACCAATCGCGAGGATACAGTGAATCGCCGATCAGCCGATAACTAATCGCAGGTTTAGCCAAACCCCACGTTGCCAAGAACCGTCTCGAAGGCTTGTCGGGGTATTGGAGCGCAGGTTTCTGGGTGTATTCGGTGATAAAGCGCTCGAGTTCGAGTTCGATCTCGCGCCGCCCGGACTCTGCGTTCCGGCTGACCAAACGCACAAGTTGGTTCCACTTTGTTGCGGGTGATCTTAACGCGACCGCTCTTCTTTCACCAACGGGAATCGTGAGATAATCTTCGAAGGCAAAAAGATACGAAGCGCAGAATCCGCTCAGCGTTACGACCACGCAGAGATGATACGTCCATGAGAGCCATCGGTAGGGGACACCTTTTTCGGAGACCACTCTTTTCACGTGGGCGTCCTCCGAATAATATTTTATTTTCCTGAAGCCCGCGCCTTTAAGGGTCTTTTCAATGTTCGGCGGCTCTGCCTCAGTTTCGCGCGTCACGGAAAACGAATGGTCTCGTTGCAGGAGGTCCTCGCGCGAGAACAGGCGGAATACCGGTCGCCTGCGTAATGTGCCGAGCCTGTGCAAGGAGCAGATGAAGAGGTGCAACGCAAACGCCGCTGCGATAAGCGTGAAATACCATGAATGGAAGATATCTAGGAGCCTCAAATGGCCTACCAGCCAGACCAGTTTCCCGCCGGCTTCACGGTATCTTTCGAGACTATCGGGCTCGGAACTCTGGGGAAATACGGTCCCGACAAAGAACAGAAAGGCGAACAGGCCAAGAAACACCAAGGAAGTTTCGACGGAGATAAGAGTCCGGTAGAGCCAGCCGCTTCTTTGAGATCGTTCCTTTGAACTGCCCTTTTTCGTGTTCATAAGATGTTCTATGACAAAACGCGACGGTATGCTTTATTTTGGATTTTGGATTTTAGATTTTGGATTGAGAAGAAGCAGTTTATGGTTTACAGTTTTGACCGAAAAACTGCAAACCGTAAACTGCAAACAGAGAACCGACTGTTCCCCTCGTCTTGTCCCTTTCGTCTTTTGCCCCAAATCCCCCTCTTGAAAGTGTCCCATAATTCTGTAGGTGCGAATTTATTCGCAGGTGCGATGCGAAAAGAGCCTGAAAATATTATGCGAATAAATTCGCACCTACAGAATTCCACCCCGTTTGTCAATTACGGGACAGTCTCTCTTTCCCCCTTTTTCAAAGGGGGATCAAGGGGGATTTTCCATTTTATATCGAGTATGCGTGCAGGCTTGGGATTCCGAGGAGCTTTGCGATCCAGCTTACGCCCAAGAAGGTCATGACCATGCACACGAACCCGAGTATACTCAGGGCCGAAGCGCGGCCTCCTCTCCATCTTGACATTGTCATTGCGTGGAGATATAGCGCATAGGCCGTCCACGTAATCAGTGACCATGTTTCCTTCGGGTCCCATGACCAATAGCGTCCCCACGCCTGTTCGGCCCACGCCGCGCCGGAAACAATCCCGAAAGTGAGCAGCGGAAATCCGAAAAGAACCAGTTGGTGAGCCGTGCGGTGGAAGCGCGCAGCCCCCTCGGCATCCATCCCGTATTTCGCGAGCCTTCCGGGTGGAAGCAATCCGATGAGAGTCACGTGGCTCACTTCCACTGAGAATGCCACAACGAATACGGCATACGATGCGAACGCTATCACGACGTGCCAGATGAACCAGTCGCTCTGGAGCGCGGGAAACAGCGGCTCGATTGCGGGGTCGCGGCCGAGCACCGCATACAGGCATCCGGCGACCGCTATCGCGCCGACCGGAAACCCTGCGGCAAATATATGTGCGAACCGTCTTTCGACAATAAGATACGTAATCGCCGCCGACCATGCAAACCATAGGAGGCTTTCGTAAAGCGTTTGATACGGGGGCCTTCTCCCCTCGATCGTGCGAAGCACTATGATTGCGGACAACAGCAGAGTGCCCGCAAGTCAAAGCCGGGAAGCCGCCCCGCCAATCCTATGGTTCGGTCTGAACAGCCACGTGAAATAGAGCAGCGACGCGCCGAGATAAAGAACGATTGTGAGCCAAACCGCACGGAGTTCCCAAATAAGAAGCAGCGCATCGCGTTTGAGCAATAAATCGGTCGCGCTCATATCTGCGCTCCTAAAGAAGAGGCGAAAGGCGAAAGGTGACAAGACCCGGGGTTAAAAAGGGGAACGGTCGCCTTTTTCT
>CAYVDS010000025.1:2865-37504 GCA_964450145.1 uncultured bacterium | reverse complement strand
GGGATTGAACTTATCCGAAGCGGGCTAGATATCATCAGCTTCAGTTTTCATGGCGATACTCCGGAGGCGTATGAGCGCGTCCACGTGGGCGCCCGGTTCGATGAGGCTCTCCGCAACATTCTACGCTTTCTCGAAATCAAGAGAGAACTGAATTCTGTGAAGCCATACTCGATCCTCCAGATGGCCAAGCGCTCGCAAAATGGCGCGCCTGCCGCGATCCTCCGCGATTTCAAACGGCGCTTTGAGGGGTTGCCGCTCGACCAATTTCGCCTTATCTCCCCGCATACATGGGCCGGGCAGAAAACCGATTTTCCGCATGACCGACGCGGGACCTACTATTTCCCTTGTCATTCACCATGGCAGAGCGTGAGTATTGCATGGGACGGCAGAGTTCTCGGGTGTTGCGGCGACCTGAACGGGGTGATGCCGCTCGCCGATATCAGAGAACAATCGCTCAGCGATATTTGGCTCATAGGTCCCATTTTATCTATGCGACGCAAACTCGGGAGCGGCCAAGTGGATGGACTCCCACTGTGCCGCCAGTGCGACGCAGTGTGGCGAAAAGCGCATCCGTTGTTGGGTGATTTGAAGAGCACGTTTTTGTGTTGAAACGAAGAGCAATCTTGCAAAAGGGATATATGGCATGAGTTTGATAGCGCGATGCTTGATGTGGGTCTACTACACCTTATTTGAGGTGGTCATGAAGTTGATTGGCGAGCATTATCAAACCGCCTTTAAGTTGGGTGATGTCTTGGGGACAGTACGATACCGTCTCGGCTACATAGGCAGGAACCGCTCGAAAGAAATCTATCTGAAAGAAATGGCTGCTGCGCTCCCCGGCAAATCACAAAAAGAGTTAGAGGAGTTGTTAAAGACTTTCTGGCGAAGCCACCAGAAGAATTTTCTCGAGCTATTCATAATGCCCCGTCTCAACTCGCAGACTATTTCGCGATTGGCAACTTTTGAGGGATTGGACCATCTCGATTATGCTCTCAAGCAGGGCAAGGGGGCAATTCTGGCGGTCCCTCATTTCGGCAACGAACGATTCCTGCATGTTGCGCTCGCGCTAAAGGGTTACCCTATCAATGTGCTCTCTGCCAAATATGAGGACATGTGCAAGAAAGCAGCCCGCATACGCATTCAGGCCTCGGCAAAGCATCATCCTGTCCATTTCGTCGGCGAGTTCCCTAGATGGATGTACGAGTGTCTTGCCCACAACGAGGTGCTTCACATTGCCCCGACAGGTGAGGGAAAAGAAAAGGGAGCCCATGTTCCATTCATGGGCCAGCAATTGAGCGTCCCTCCAGGAGTCGCCAAGATCGCGCTTAAGAGTGGCGCTCCGGTTCTGACAGCCTTCGATTTCAGGGAGCAAGACGGCCGGCACCGAATAGTGGTTCAGCCTCCTCTCGAAACCTTTGATGGGGAGAATCCGAAAAGAGACCCGTCATTGGCCATGTGCGAGCTTATGGAACACGTAGAGCCCGTTGTCCGCGCACATCCTGAGCAATTGAACTGGATGTGGTGGGTGATCCGGATGCAGGAGTAAAAGAGGGAATCGGGGGGGAGCAGACTGTGAGGCAACCTCTACGTGAGGGTTCAAAGGAATGGCAGAAACAAAGCGAATAGAGCAAGGCACGGATAGAAAAGCGAAAGCTGTTGGGCGAGATGAATTACTCATGCGCCATTCATATGGCTTTTTGTTGAGGAGGCACTTGCTACTGCTGGTTTTGATGAGTGGATTTATCCTGCGCGCTGGGTACGCCATCTACTTGGGAAACAGTTTTGGCCCCGTTGTGGGTGATCAAGATGGTTATTATAGCATTGCAGAGGGACTATTAGAGGGACATGGGTTAACCACTGGCAGTTTCAAGAGGGCAAAAGAGTACACAGATTCCGAAAGGCAGGAATTGAAAGACCGCTACCTTTGTTTCACTGTGAGGCATGGCGAGAAGACAGCTTTTTGGCCGCCGCTCTATCCTTGTTTTCTTGCATCTGTGTTTGCAGTGTTGGGGAAAGAACTGCTGATGGTGCGAATTGCTCAAGCTCTTATCTCGATGGGTTCTGTTCTGTTGGTCTACAAAACGGCTGAACATCAGTTCAACAAAAGCGTCGCAAATATTTCTGCTTTTCTCTTGGCATTTTATCCTCTTTATATCTATCTTTCGAACCAAATATTAACAGAAGCTCTATATATTTTTCTGCTCGCTCTTCTGGTTTATTGCTGCAGCTCGACTGGATTGATTGGAAAGAAGGAAGGTGCATTTATCCTTGGAGTGACATTCGGTGCTCTCTTTCTTACCAGAGGCTCGGCGGTAATGCTGTTGCCCATTCCGATCGTAAGCATTCTTTTTTCGCAAAGAACCCGAAGAGCACTCCTCCCGGTCGGCATCTTCATCGCTTCGGCAAGCCTAACGATTTCGCCTTGGGTGACAAGAAATTATTTTCTTCTTGGGCAGGTTGTGATATTTCCGACGAATGGTGGATTCAACCTTTGGGTTGGCTATAACCCCTACCGCCTTCCCGGATTTGTTGGAAATAGGTCGGATTTTGCCGGTAAACTTGAAGCACTCACGGCTTCTTATACATTCAAGAGTGCAGAACTGATGGAGGTTCCGCAATTGGATGGCAAAGATGAGCAGGCAATAGCGCGTGAGTTTACCAGACGAACCTTCGGATTCGTCTTTCATAATCCTGCCTACGCAGCAAATCTGATGAAATGCAAGCTTTTTTTTCTGTTCAGATTCTTTCCAGGGGGTCAATTCGGAGGGAAGGTTCTCGGATTCTTTTTTCGCATCGGGCATGCTTTTCTCTTCGTAGCAGCTTTCATCGGAATACTTCTTTCACTGCTGAGGCGGCCATGCTCGGCAATTCCGGCCGCAGTCATTGCACTCCATACTATTTTCTCCGCGGCCACCTTAAGCGGGATTCGGTTTCGATCTCCCATCGATCAGTTTCTCATCCTATATGCTTCATTCTTTGCAGTATCCGCTTTCACCTTTTTCTCAAGACGGTGGGAGTCTGAGGCCAACTTCCATGAAGATCGGTCACCCGGAGCATGAGGAGACAACATTATCGGAGTTGGCGTGACGGTACGTCACACAAGGATCCGTTCCTTGTTGATCTAACTGGGGCGATATTTTGAAATGTCGCCATGGATTCTTATTGAAACTCAAAGGCTCGACGAGCGATAGACAAGTTAATTCAGGAACTTCGACGATGTTTTATCTATACCTTTTGTCAATATTCTTTCTGCCCTTTTCTCGCAACTTTGCCTCGCCTTCAGACGGTTCCGCGGGTGAAGCCGCCGATCCCTCAACGGCGACGCGAAGTTTGGACATCGCCCTCATAACAATAATCTTATTTATTATCTTATCGGTCTTTCAAAGATTGTCAAAGAGAAAACCTTTCTTCCCTTACTTGCCAAATGTGACGCCGCCTTTGTTTATGATTCTGGGACTGAGCCTGCTTTCTCTGTTTTGGTCAGAAAACATGACAAATGGGGTCGTTGAAATTTTGAAAGTGTCCCTTTATGTAATCTTCTACCTTTTTGCGATCAATCTGGACCTCTTGCGAAAACACATCGTGGCTGCACTGTGGGTTTGGGGTTTAGCTTCCGCTGCGTCTTTAATTATGTCGTTATATCTTCAGTCTTCCGGAACGGGAGAGGCTCGATTGCAGGGATTAATGGGAAGCGGAGCGAGCTTATTTGCGACAAATCTTGCTATTTCGTATTTTGTTGTTCTTGCGTTGACTGCATGCCACAGTCGCGTGCTTGGTCAATGGCTAGGGGTTCTATTTTCGCTGTTATTTGTGTTGGGCATGGCTCTGGCGGGTACGCGAAACGCCTGGGTCGGTTGGGCAACAGGAACTTGCATTTTTGCCGTTATTTCTAAAGAGGTCAGATGGAAAATAGCTATCCACTTCTTTATTCTCTCTTTTGCAGTCACGGTTATCCTGCTTACCGTGCCGAGGGAGCAAGGCAGAGGAATAGGTGCTTTCGCTAACCGCTTTCGACTTCTCATGTCGGAGTCAACGCAAAGAAGGTCTCCATTCCTTGCAATTTGGCCCTCTTCGCTGGAGTATTCGCTCGAATCATATGGTGTCGGCAAGGGTTATGGGACTCATTTTACATTTGACCCAGGCGATTACCAGACATGGAGAACAAAGACATCAAATGACCCTGGGAATCTATTCATCTTCTTCCTTGGAAAACTCGGATTATTAGGATTAGGCTTATTCATATGGTTTCTTTATGAAATGTTAAAGGTCATTCTCGGCACTCTAAGGGATGTCTCTCCAGGGCTTGACAGAACACTTATGGCGGCTGTTGTTGCTGGACTCTTCCCCTTATTCACCAACAGTTGTTTCGCGGGTGTTCCAAATGAAAGCCTCCAGTGGTTTTTCTTGACCATGGCCTTTCAGATATGCAAAGTCTACAACGCAGATAGAACGCTGGAACCGCAATCTTGCAGAAAAGGAGTCGGAGATGCCGTTGCGAAGAGTCAGTCATTCTCTGAGAAATGCCAGTAGAATCAACATCTCGAAAATTATAATAGCGTTGCTCCTCCTTCTCCTGCCTGACAATTGCCTGATAGGCGAAGAGGCTTCCGCTACGCTACTCAGGGACAATCCCATTGGTATAACGGAATGGTTCGAGTTTACTCAGAATCATTTGAAATACTATTTGGAAAAGAATTTGAAGTACGTACACTACGAAATTCATTGGAGCGAGGTGGAGATTGCTCCGGGAGTATATAAATGGGGGAAATACGACACCTTCTTCG
Source organism: uncultured bacterium (assembly GCA_964450145.1). Taxonomy (GTDB): domain Bacteria; phylum Abyssobacteria; class SURF-5; order SURF-5; family SURF-5; genus JACRIR01. Next base: position 32,720 of record CAYVDS010000025.1, on the reverse strand, counting down.
AAAGAGCGATGGAGGGGCAATTCGAGGTGATCGTAAGTATTTGGGATGCTCCTTATTGGCTTGACGGCGGACCGGAACGTTTACGGTGTGACGAGGCCGTCGAGGCTTTTAGGAGGTTCTTCAGTGCTGTTGTACGAAGATATGAACCCGGCGGATTTTACGGAAAATTGCATGGGATGGAATCCAAATTCGGCATCCGCTACTGGAAAATATGGATAGAGGCTGATCGAAGACTGACATCGGAGAACGATGAAAAAATCTTTGCCCGTCTACTCGAAGCCGCACATGAAGTGATCGAGACAGAAAGTCCAGACGCGCAATTGATTGCAGGATTTGGACTTGATATTCCGCCTGAAACTGGACCTAACGGGAGAAAGGGAAAACTAGATGGCGACGCAGAGGCAAAGAGATATTTGAGTGCCTTCTATGAACTTGATATGAAGGATTATTTCGATATTCTCTCCTACCAGAATTATAGTTCGGACCCTGACATTTGGCGTTCTGACGATCCAGCTATGAACAATTTCCATGAAGAACGGGGAGCAGCGATAAGGGGGGTTATGAAAGAGTATGGAGATCAAAAGAAAGAAGCTTTTATTATTCATGGCGCTATCGTAGGTAACCAGAAAACCGCCGTGCGAAATGTTTTGACCGCCCAGGCAGAATTGCTGAGCGTACCGTACGTCTCACTGATATGTCTTGGAAACAATCCAAATGAGCCAGGTCAAGATAAGATAGGATATGATTTTTCACAGATCTTTGACGCACTTGGGTTGCAGGCAACTCTCCTGAAGGACCACGAGTTTGCCTATTTCACAAGTACAAATAATGATCAAATTCTCATTCATGCATTTTCGGCGGGGAATGGTCTTTATACCTACCAAATCAGAACCACGAGCAGCGTCCTAAAGGCGAAGATCCCCATCAAAAATGCTCCTGCCGCCGTTTATCCCGTGAAAGGGGCTCCGGAAATTGTATCTTCCAAAGATATTGGGAATAGTATATATGCTGACGTGGCTCTGACACAAGACCCTTTGTTCCTCGTGGAAATGGGCGAATGCAATGATCTTATCATAACGCACGCTAATGAGCACTTCGGAGCGGGCGGCAAATCGAAGTCGCGACCATTGTCAAAGCAGCAACCCATGACGGATGACGAAGAGAACATTCGCTTCATAGTGCAAAACCTTGGTGACAAAGCCATGGACAGCGTTCTGGTTGCTGTCAAGTGCGGCGACAGAATAGTGGATCAAAAAGTTATTTCCCTGCCGGCCAACTCACAAAAGCAAGAGCATTTTCACCTGCCCAGTAAATTTGCCCAGAAGGTAAAGCATGTTGAAGTCGATCCACTGAACGTAATCTCGGAACGGTTCGAATCTAACAACAGAATTGTATGCGTACCAAACGAAGGGATATCGCAGCTGAGAGGGATGGTGCTAACGAAATCGGAGTCACCTTTTGGTGGCGAGCCAAAAGAGGTAAAACCAAAGGAAATGGGCTCTCACGGCCAAGGAAAGAAGAACCCAAAACCCCCGTTGGAAGAACTTCCAAAGGAAAAAGGGCGACCCGTCCTAGGCGCAAGAGTGGAACTGTGGAGCAATGGCAAACTCATCGGAACCACTTATTCAGTTAAAGGTGGATCATACGAATTTGAAATTGGCGACTCGATGAATCTTTCGGAATTGCGGGTAAGAATTAAGAGAATCGGTTTCAAGAGCGTTGAGGTCACGCCTTGCGCGGACCAGATTAATATTATTGAACCCAGTGTGGAGGAACTTGGCATTGTGGAAGGAAAAATCTCCGTCATGTTTGCGGAGACAGGAAGGCGGCGCATCCTGCCCACATTCCTAACAGACTCGAGCGGAACCGTCGGGGTTTACACAGGGAAAAAAGGAGATTTTCGCATTCCGGATATGCCCGCCGGTAATACGGAAATGATTGCAAAATGGGAAGAGTTTAGTGGCACTCACAGATACAACGTACCCTCGGGCAATATTGCTTCTGCTGATATTGAAGTGATTGTCAAAGGTTACCCTGGAAAGCTTCTTGGAACAGTGGATTTCGGAAAAACAAAATCCATAGTGGGGTTGAAAGCGGCTGTCTATACCTCCAATACTTCAAGAACGGCACCTGTTTCCTCAACTATAGTCAACAGCAACGGAGAGTTCTTAATTGATGGTTTGATGCCTGGTGAATGTTATTTTGTTCAGCTTAAGAAGAACGACAAGCCCTTGACAAAATCTGAACTTTTTGAGGTGCCTCTTGCAGGGACCGCGGAACTTCATTTCGAGCTAGGCAAAGTTTCCAATTTTGCAAATTGAAATTGAAGATGAAAAGTATTTCATTCATTCTACCTTGTTACAACGAATCAAAGAATCTAGCAAGAGTAGCGATGGCGATACGGGATTTATGTTGCAAAGATTGGGATGAGCATGAAGTCATAATCGTAAATGACGGCAGCACGGACACGACGCAAGAAGTAGCTGTCCGGCTGGCGAGACAGTATCCCTCTGTGCGGGTGATACATCACGACACAAATCGCGGTTACGGCGCGGCGCTCCGCAGCGGGTATTACGCTGCAAAGAACGAATGGGTTTGCCTCTTTCCGGGAGACGGGCAATTCGATATTCGGGAAATCGAGCGGTTCCTGCCGCTGACGGACGAGTACGACGTTATTAATGGCTATCGCCAGAAGCGGGCCGACCCGCCGCATCGTCTGCTCAACGCGTTTCTCTACAAAATGCTTATTCGCATCTTATTTGGAATCAAACTGCGCGACCTCGATTGCGGTTTCAAGCTGATACGGCGGCGATTGTTCAACGATATCCGCCTCAGTTCAAACGGTGCCTTTATCGATGCCGAGTTCTTTGTGCTTGCGCGGGCGCTTGGATGCCGAATTGGCGAAGTCGGCGTCACGCATTACCCACGCGAGCACGGCGCGCCCACGGGAGCTCGTCTTGCGGTCATCTTGAGGATGTTCAAGGAACTGTGGGAGTTCAGGAAATGCATGAAAAAGGAAGTCGCCGCACTACTGGCGTGCAAGGCGCAGAAATGAAAAAACTGAATAGGTCCCTTGTCTTGGGTGGTCTGGTTCTGGCGCTAGCCACCCGGGTCGGGCTCGTCCTCGCTACGGGGGATAGGCTCACGCTTCCCCTAAGAGACCAAGGAATTTATCATCATTTGGCCAGGAGCCTGACCGAGGGGAATGGTCTATCACTGCCTTCGGCGCCGGATCCACTCATCGAGAGGCAAAAGAAATCCCCCGGTCAGAATCCTGAGGTGAGTGAAATCAAGGCCCGCATTTATGAAAAATGGGAACGCTCGGGGCGGTTTTATGGGATTGTTCCCTTTGATTCGCCGACCAGCTTTTGGGAACCGCTCTATCCATTGTTTGTGGCCTCTCTGTACTCCGTCTTCGGCCAGAGTTTCTTGGCTGTGAAACTCGCGCAGGCAGTCCTCGGCACGCTTGTGTGCCTGTTCGTGTACGTGGTCGGAAAGCGGAGCATCGGAGAGATGGTCGGATTGCTCGCGCTTTATGCAACCGCCGTGTACCCGTTTTTTCTTTACTACGTCCCGTTGCTAATGTGGGATACGCTTTTCATTTTCTTGCTGTGGCTGGCGCTTTATCTCTTCTATGTTCTGAAAGAGAAGCCGAACACTTCGATCGCCATTTTGCTCGGTCTTTCTGCGGGAGCGGCCATTCTGACTCGGTCTTTGTTTCTATTGTTTCTCCCGCCCATGGGGCTCTGTCTGCTCGTGTACGAAAACAGGAAACAGCTTCTTCCGCTGATTGGCGTTATCGGACTGGCCGCGATTGCAGTCATCGTCCCTTGGATCGTAAGGAACTACAAGGTGCACCATGCCTTCATAGTCACATCGACCCGCGGCGGATACAACCTCTGGATGCGCAACAATCCTTTATTTATCGAGGACGAATTGGCAAAAACAGGCGTGAGACTGCCGGCAGGATGGATAGAACAGATTCAAGGGCGAGAATTTCTCGAATTCCCTGATCTCGAGGCCGAATCTGAAATTGACAGAAACGCCGAAATCACGAGCCGCGCGTGGAAGTTTATTAAGAACAATCCGAAATTCTTCCTGCTCCTGTGTTGGAACCGCCTGAAAGAGTTCTTGGGTGTTGCTGGATACACGGCGCATGGGGGAATCTACCGCCTCACAGCATTGTTTTGGTACGGATTGTTTCTTCCTCTTGCGCTTGCGGGTATGGTCATGACTAGAGGAGCGTGGAGAAAACTGCTCGTCCTGTACCTGCTCATAATTTTTTTTGTGTCTGTCCATTCGGTCCTGCATGGAAACATCCGGTATCGAATCGCAATTGATCCGTGCCTCATTCTTTTCGCATGTGCGCCAGTCGCGGAACTCCTGCGTTTTTGCACTCACAAAAGGGAGGAAACCCTTGCTTGACCAGAGCATATCGGTCGTGATGCCGGCCTTCAACGAAGAAGAGAACATCGAAACGGCCGTCGCATCATCCATCCGCGTGCTTGAGGATATAGCCGCGGACTATGAGGTTATCGTCGTCAATGACGCGAGCACCGACAGGACGGCAGAAATTCTGGAACGACTCGCACAGGAAAACCCACGCGTTAGACCGGTCCACCACGGCAGCAACCGGAAGTTAGGTGGGTCATTGAAGACCGGCTTTTCAACAGCAACGAAGGGTTTGATTTTTTATAGCGATGCTGACAACCCGTTTGATATGAACGAGCTCCGGAAGGCGTTGCCGTTGCTGGACCGCTTCGATGTTGTCTCCGGATACAGGGCCACCCGAGAGGAACGATTCCGGCGGAAGGTCTACTCATGGGGATATAACCGTCTCATCCGGCTGTTGTTCGGCCTGAAAGTCCGCGACATCAATTTCTCCTACAAACTGATCAAGCGCGAAATTCTGGACAGCATCTCGCTTCAATCCGAGGGTTCTTTCATTGACGCCGAGCTTCTCATTGAAACATTTAGAAATGGTTTCAGGATCGGACAGGTAGAGGTGGTCTATACGCCGAGAGTATATGGCCAATCCACCTTGGCCTCGTTCAGTGTCATCCTGAAAATCCTCGAAGAAATGCTCCGTTACCTGGTGCGGACGCGGTTTGCCGAGCGTCAACCAAGACGACACACAGCCGTGCCAGTGGCTGAGAGCACGACGCGAAATGAAAAATAGGCGCAAGCAGAATTCCTACTCGCGCGGGGACCAAATGGCAGATAGAAGCCAGTATGAATACTAACCCCAAATATTTGATTGCACTAATTGCCCTTGCGGCATTAATGTTCCGATTGATCCTTAATTTGAACTTTCCTGAGTCACGGGATACCCGATTGTGCGATCAGGTGGTTTTTCAGGACATGGCGAAGAACATCGCAGAAGGACGGGGCATGGTGCTTTCCCGGCCATTGCTCGACCCACCCGAGAATCCGGAACCGTTCGAGATATATAAGTTCGAGCACAACCCGGAGTTCTCGAGGAACCGGCGGCTGAACGCGATCTGGGGCGTCATTACTCCTGAACAGCCCACCTCATTCTTCCCGCCTCTCTATCCTTTGTTCCTTACAGGGCTGTACAAGATTGCAGGTAATTCCCTCTTCTTCATCCGTCTGGTCCAGGCGTGCCTTGATGCTATCCTGTGCCTGTTAGTATATCTGATTGGAAGCAAGCTATTCGACACCCGCACAGGCATTCTGGCATCGGCGGGAGTGGCCTTCTACCCCTATCTGGCCTATCTGTCACTTGGTGTAATAACGCAGACTATGTTCGTGTTTCTGTTGGCCCTCGGCGTATATTGCTTTCTTCTGCTGAAGGACAGGCCGAGTCCTGGGCGCGCCGCGCTCTTCGGATTATGTTGGGCCTTAGCTTTTCTCACGAATCCGATGATACTTCTCTACTTTCCGGTAGCGGTAGTGCTGGCGATTTGGGGTCAAGGAAAGAAGGCCGGCATCCGGACCGCATGCGTGGCGCTGCTTACCTTTGCCGCCGTAGTTTCCCCATGGACTGTCAGAAACCACAAAGTGCAAGGGCAGTTCCTGCTTCTTCCGACCAAAGGCGGCCGGAATCTCTGGGAAGCCAACAATCAAAAATTCAGTTCCGAGGTCTTGTGGAAAAAACCGATGGGGGTTGAGAGATGGTATGCCTCGATCCGGCAGAGAGAACTGCCGAGCATCAAAAGGAGCGACCTCATAGAATTCCCTGACTTTACAACCGAGCCGGAGATCGAAAGGGACCGCATCCTCAAGGATCGTGTGACCAACTTTCTCATTGCCAACCCACGTGTCGCGCTTCAATTTATGGTAGTAAGATTTGTTGGATTCTTTCGCCCGTTTCCCAGCAGTTATTCCGGGATTGTGTATCAGTTGGCAGGCTGGCTTTCATTCGGTGTCGTTCTGCCGCTCGCCATAGCGGGAATAGTTGTTTCGAGGCAACAGTGGAAATCGCTCCTAATTTTTTATGGTCTGCTCCTGTATTTCACTGGAGTCCACACGGCAATGACTTCGGGAATCCCCCATCGGATTCCGATTGATCCATATCTGATCTTGTTTGGGTCTTATTCGGCTACGCAATTCATCACCTCTCTAAAAAAGCGATCTCTGTGGGGCAAAAATGGTTGGAGCGCCCGGTTGGCGAACGGTTCAGAGAATTAAAAGAATAGGGACGACTCATGAAGAAAACGTTGTTTCTTAATGCGCTAATTTGGGGAATAGGTTCTTCTATCTTTGGACTCGCGATCGCTTTTCAAATAGCGGCAATCAACTCATTCTCCTGGAATCCTCTGAGAGATAAATTTGTTCTGGCATTGGATTTGTCTCTCCTCTATGGGACGGTTGGCCTTGCCGGTGGATTTCTCGTGGGCCTGATCATGGGTCTCGTACTTAGGTTATTCCTCCGCAACGGGTTTCTTTCTGACCGTCTCCGTGGTGCCACATTGGTTTTCCATGCGACCCTTTTTGTCCTGGTGGCGTGCTTCGCAATCGTTCTGCGAACATTCACTCATATCGAGGCGGATATAGCCACATTCGTCAGATACACATATATATTGGGTGCAGCACTCATTGTCCTTTTCGGAGTGAGCATCCTTTTCCGCGTGGCGAGAAAGACGATGCCGTGGTTTGGCATCATCTCGTTGGGTCTGTGCCTTGCTGTTTTGATTGTAACCAATCTCATTCTCAGAGGTGTGGACCAGCCTGACCGGCGACAACTTTCGATAAAGGCAGAGCTGGCAGCGCAAGACAAAATGCCTTCGAGGAATTTTCTTCAAGCCGGCGTAGAAGGTAATCGTGTTGAGTATCTGGGGGTAACGATAGAACGGTTGAGCCACAACCCAAAGAAGTTGCCGAAACCGAAAAAGGTTTCTCGGATGGTAGTCTTCGCTCTGGACGGCGCCTCGTGGAATGTGCTCGAGCGATTATTGAATGAAGGAAAGGTACCCAGAATCCGATCAATTATGAATTCTGGTGTTCACGCAAAGATGCAAACCGTCAAACCTCTTCTTTCTCCTGTCATCTGGACAACCATAGCTACAGGGAAAAAGCCAAAAGAACACGGGATCACCAGTTTTACCGTCTGGCTGCTTCCGGGAATGACCGAGCCGTTTAACGAGCTGCCGGGCGGCACGGGCGCATTTCGACTCTTGCATGGAACCATGCCGGACATGGAACTGCCCGTAGCAAGCAGTGTTCGGAAAACCAAAGCGATATGGAACATATGCGGCGAAAATGGGCTTTCCACCGGGGTGGTCGGTTGGTGGGGAAGCTGGCCCGCCGAATCAATCGACGGATTCATAGTGTCTGATCGGCTAACATATGGGTATGAAGAGGGGACGTTTCGGAAGCCGGAAGAAATCATCGGTGTGACGCATCCACCGAACCTTCTGAGCGAGACAGCGCCGCTCGTTCGCTACCCCGAAACGATAAGTTCGGAACAGGCCGCCCGCTATATGTCAGCACGTGGGTTTTCGAAGGAGATCGCCGGACCGCATGATCCAGTGCGCATGTTCAGGGTCGCGCTCAGCACGTCAGAGTCATATTCCAAGATAGGCATTAGTCTCTACGACAAGTTTAGTCCGGACTTGTTCCTGCTATATCTGCAGGGTATAGGTTTAGTTTCCCACTACTTCTGGCGAGAATTTTTCCCCGGGGCATGGGGGAACGTGACAACTGAGGGTATTGATGATTACGGAAACGTCATCCGCGCATTCTATGAGTATCAGGATGAAATCATCGGGGAGTGCCTCAAGAAAGTCGGTCCAGATGACTACGTCATGATTCTTTCAGATCACGGGTTCGAGCCCTGCCTAAAACCGCGATATCCAACCGTGAACGGCCAGCATTCCACGGAAGCTGTGTTTATATTGAAAGGTCCCGGAATTCGGAAGGGTGTCGAGATTGAGGACGTTTCCGTGTTGGATATGACGCCTACAATGCTCTATGCCCTTGGCTGTCCGGTCGCAGCCGATATGCAAGGACGAGTCATATTGGAATGTTTTGAGAAGGATTACTTGACACAGAATAATTTGAGATACCTCGAAAGTTATGATTCAGAAACCTCAGGGAAGGAATTCAAGAGATCGCTCGTGGACGAAGAAGTCAAGGCGCGGCTCAAAAGCATCGGATACATTGAATGAGCGCGGTGCACAAAATGGAAAGCACACGAGCAAGCCATAAAAGTCAAGAGAGCGATATGGAATCCCGGTCGAAAATCATTAGCGCAGCGCCTCACATTTTGGCCTTTGGACTTATTGTAGCCGTTGTCATGAGCGTGCCGGTCATTACCCTAAATTATTATCAACTAGGGTCGGTAAACCGGACTGCAACGTTAACAGCATATCTTCTTACGTTCTATTTCCTGCTTGGAAGCGCGGTTTACGGGCTGGGCGCGTGGATCAGTCGACCGCTAATCGCAAGGTTTTTCCCTCAAGAAAAGGAGGGCCAACTCTGGTTGCTGGCATCTGGGATAGTTCTCGCCATGGGATTTGTGTACGCCTGGTTCATCTCTGGGAGATTCGAATCAGTTCTGTCGCCCGACGGGAAGAAATCTCTGCTGATAATGGAATATTGGACAGCCGGACTCGGATTGTTCCTGCTGCTCGGAGCGCCATTCGCGCGGAGATTCCGCTATCATCGGATAGCCACGGTTGCGCTGATTCTCATCCTCTCTTGCTTTGAGCTTTTGATGGCCTGTTCTTTCAGGAACGCGCACGCAATTTCCCCCGCGAACAAGGTGGCGGCATCTGCATCTGTCCAGGAAAATGCGGTCGGGTATCCGGTAATCATCATCGGTATCGATGGCGCCACATGGGATGTAATAGATCCGTTGCTGGAAAAAGGGCGGATGCCAAACCTCAAATCCTTGATTGATCATGGCATCCGCTCTGAACTACGGACGATTCAGCCTACACAGTCGCCGATTATTTGGAGTAGTATCGCGACAGGAAAGAATCCCATCAAGCACGGTACATACGATTTCGTGACGCGCTCTTTGCCAGGCATTGAGAATTGCCAGATGATCCTGCCCGAAGCCGTGGGAGTGCGGAAAGCCTTTTCCATCGCTGAAAAGGCGGGTATTGCCAGCGTCAGACCGATATCGGATCGTCTGAGAACCTGCAAGGCTGTTTGGGAGATTGCTAGCGAACAAGGTGTTCGATGTGGCGTCGTGAACTGGTTCGGAACGATGCCTGCCCGGCAAGTCAACGGATTCCTTGTGAGCGACTACCTTTACTTTCAGAAAATATGTAAAAGCGCGGACCCCGAGTTATTCACGTATCCTCTTGAGCTTGCGAAGGAAATCACGAACTTAGGAAAAGAGATACTCGAGCAACCACATAAGGAAATCCTCTTGGAACCCTTGCAGAACGATTCATTACGCAGAGCTGTCGAATGGGGAGTTACTGAGGACAAGTTCTACGTCGAAATTGGAAGAAATCTGTGTACCCGAATGAATCCCCAACTGTTCTGCATTTATATACGCAACCTTGATAAAGTCGAGCACCTTTTCTGGAAGTATCGAAGAGCAAGAGGCCCGGCAACACCAGACTCTTCAGCGGAAAAGGACGTGATTGACCAATACTACGAGTTCACGGATCGTTTGATAGGACGAATCCTCGATGGCGTAAAACCAAATACCACAGTAATTCTAGTATCGGACCACGGCCATCACGCCGCGAATTGGTGGCAGGTGCATCGCACGGGCCATAGCGGAAGCCATGAAGATGCTCCTGACGGGATTCTTGTCATGGCGGGCGGACCAGTGCAACCGAATGCCTCTGTTCGCGCGCCGCACGTATATGACATTGTCCCGACGGCCCTTGCCCTACTCGGACTTCCAGTCGCACGAGATATGGACGGCAGAGTTTTGGAAGAAGCTTTGGGGCAGGAATTTCTCGCCAACCACAAAATAAGAGTCGTGGACACGTATGAGACTCAGGCATCACGTCGCAGGGAATCCGTGACCACATCAGTCGACAAAGAAGTTGTGGACCGTTTCCGCAGCCTCGGATATTTGAATTAGCGCTCGGTTCATTAAATAGTGTGACTTTTGCGCCAGGAAAGCATTGCATGGATCAATCTGACGGAAAAGCTGAAAAAGAAAACGGAAGCCCGATTCTGCAGAGACTTTTGGCCAACGAGAAACGGCTGATCATAGGCGTCCTTTTCCTGGGACTTGTCGTGCGGCTCGCCTACGTTCTGTTTTCTTACGAGGAAAGGTGGCTCTCTGATGCAGTCGAATACGAGATAATTGGTCGAAATATCGCTCAGGGAGATGGGTTTTGTTTTGAAAAGGGTACCCCAACGTCATTCCGCCCTCCCTTAATGCCTTTGTTCTTGGCAGGCATTTACTCCATTTTTGGGGTACAGAACCGGACGGCCGTCTATATAGCGCAGGCGATTGTCGGAACAGGCTCAATCCTGCTTGTCTACCTGATCGCCGATAAGTTCACCGGCAACAAGATCGTTGCGGCGCTCAGCTCATTGGTGGCTTGTTTCGATTGTACACTTGTGGAACTCGCAGGCCCCTCATACACAGAAAATCTGTTTATTTTCTTGCTGCTCGGTTCTATGTATTTCGCGCTATGCGGCATTGAGCACAATTCATTGCGTGCAGAAATGGCGTCAGGCGTTTTCATGGGGTTGTCGATATTGACTCGACCGATTGCCTTGCCCTTGATCGCTATGTGGGGATTGTGGTTGCTCGCGCGTCGCAATACACCCCGGAATATCATTCATGGTGCGCTCTTTGTGTCCTTCTCCTTTCTCACCATCATACCGTGGACCATCCGCAATTACCTCGTTTTTGATGATTTCGCGTTGGTCTCCACGAACGGAGGCTATCAATTGTGGCAAAGTCACAACTTGCTGCCGAGTGGCACGGTTCACACTATTCCGGAAGTGCATGAACGCATGGAGAAACGGCTCGCGGAAATGTTCGCCGCGATCAAAGCGGGAGCGGACCCACACGATGTGATGTTGTCTCACCTAGCCACCGGGTCAAAAGCGTATTTCTACGTGCTAGGAGCCGAAGGCGAAGCCTTACTGAAAGAGTTTGACGGACTCAGCGAAATCGAAACCGATAAATTGTTGTACAAGAAGGCATTTCACGCCATCAAGGAACGCCCCCACCTTTTCGCGAAGAAGGTCGTCAAGACATTTGTCAGATTCTGGGACCCATATGGCAACAGAGAATACTTTTCAGGTGAACGCCCCTATGCTCTCTGCTATGCGATCGTGGCGCCGATGGGGTTCATCGGCGTGCTGTTCGGCCTGAAGAAATGGCGCGAATTCGCGCTGCCGTACATTACCATCGCCGTTCTGAACGGAGTGTGCGCTCTTCATTTCATCGATCCGAGGTATAAACTCCCGATGGAACCGTTTCTCGCAATATTCGCAAGCTATATTATTGTGACTCTTGGTTCGCTAGGAAGTTGGTGGAGTCGATTCGTCTATCTTGTCCTGACCGCGGATGTCGCGGGAAATCTTGTTGTTTATCGGTTCGGAGCAGAATGGACAGAACGAATAAGGGCATTCGTGCATGGGTTATGAAAAATGAATTGGCGACGGTTTGAACGACTCCGTGCCGCCTGTATCGCGGCTATGGAAGAACCCGCTCTTCTGTACTCTTTTTCCCTGTTCGTGCGATTGGCCTACATCATGGTCTTTCCGAAAGTGTGGTTGCCAATAGATTCTGACGCAGTGGACTACGATTTTCTCGCCCGAAACGTTTCTACCGGAATCGGGTTCGGCTACGGAGTCGGGAACCTCTCTTCGTTTCGCCCGCCTCTGCATCCGTTGTTTCTCGGGGCAGTGTATTTCTTGTTTGGCCGCAGCCACCTAGTGGCGCAATGCGTCCAGGCTGTTGTCGGAGCGTTGCTTCCCGTCACGGTATTCGCCATCGGGAAAAGAGTTTTCGACGTCAGGAACGCGCGCCTGTCCGCTTTCATCACCGCCATTTATCCTCCATTTCTGTCATATTCCGCTTCCTTGATGACTGAGAATCTATTTACCATTCTGGTTGCCGCTTTCACGCTATCCGTTCTCATATTGCGGGAGCGAACGAATTCGATTTTGGCATGGATAGTCTCCGGAGTTCTGGTAGGGCTCGCAGTCCTGACGCGCTCAAATATCCTCCCGTTCATGGCCGTCTCTTTGGCATTGCTCTACGCATTTGCCGAGCCCGAGATCAGGCGGACGATATTTGCGAAAGCATTTCTTTTGATTGCGTGCGCGGGACTCATTATCTCACCTTGGACATTGAGAAATTATCGCGTGCACCATGCGTTTGTCCCCCTATCCACCAACTCCGGCCACATCTTCTGGTTGAGCTTCAATCCGCTGACGGAGAAGGAGTTTCGCTCGGAGGACTTGAGGGCCTATATTGCGTCCTTGCGGTATCAGAATATCACAAGCGAAGAAGCGTATGACCGGATATCCGGACAGATGCAATTCGGACTGGAGTTCCTCAATGCAATTATCCGGAAGAGATATCCAACGGAACCTTTGCCCGCAACGGAAATGGAAGCCGACCGGCTGTTCCGGACAAAAGCAAAAGAGACCATCGCTGCTAATCCCTCCATATTTCCAAGAAAGATGATAAAGGACGCGCTCCGATTCTGGCACATATATGACCACTGGGGTCGATACATGTTTTCTTTTGCCATAATCCTCCCATTCAGCGCTGTGGGAATCCTTCTCTCTGTGCGTCAATGGAGGCAGTCGCTCATCCTTTATATGCTGCTGGCGACCCTCTTGCTGACAGAAGTAATATTCCATGCAACTGCTAGATTCCGCGTCCCCTTCGAACCGTATTTCATCATCTTTGCCTCGGTGGCCCTCCTGCGCGTCAAAGACAAGTTCGGACAGTGGTCCGCCGCAGGAATCGGAGGCGTTGCTGTCGGACTGAACTCTCTTGCATTCTTGCATGCGGACAATCTCAGAAGAGCCTTGCGTGCGTTCGCTCAACTTCTGGGTTTTGAAGTTATGCCGTGGTAAAGGAGACGCGCACGAGCATGTCGAACGACTCAAGGAAGGAAATCGGCGAGATAATAAGCGTTTACGACAACAAAATCGTAAAGGCTTACTCGTGGGGACGCTTTAGAATCTTGCACCAGCGCTTTCTGGACGAGATCGGCCAGTATCTCCCGCGCGAGGGGCGGGTCCTTGATATCGGATGCGGGTTTGGCCTTTTCTCCTGTTACTATGCAAGAAAATTTCCTGGCATCGAAATCATTGGCATCGATATGAACCCTGTCAGAATCGAGATGGCTGCTCACGCGGCCCGGCGCCTTTCGCTGCCGAACGCGCGATTTGAAATGGGCGAGGTCACATCATGCGATTTCCCCGGCAGCGGCTTCGATTGCGCATATATGTTGGATATAGTGCATCACATCCCCAGGCAAACGGTATCACCACTGATTCGAAAACTCCATGAGACCTTGAGTCACGGGTGTCGGTTAATCATCAAAGACGTTGACGTAAAGCCTGTATATAAACGGTGGTTCACTTATACGCTCGACAAAGTGATGGATTTTAGGACGCAAGTTAGCTACTGGCCCAGCGAGGAACTCGTAAGTTTGCTTAGAGCCGCAAAGTTTGAGGTTTTCTTGCATGCAATGGTTGACTTTCTGCCCTATCCACATGTTTTGTACATCTGTAAAAAGTGAATGGGGAAGCTCGGGTCAATGACACGGAAACACGATCGGGGGAAGATACCTGCAGCTCGAGTAGTTCGACTTTTTGAAGGCCGGTAGCATGCACATTCTGACGAGGCAGTTTCACCGGTTATGACGGGGTTGGGAAGATGAAAGTAGTGCGGACACAATGAAAATCCCAGACATGGGGAAAGAAACAGGGGGACGGGAGGATGCAATGCGAATTCTCAAAATGAGTTTAGTCCTATGTTTTCTCTTGTGGGTTACGCCTTTGGCGGCGGAAACGGAGGGCAACGCCTATCGACTGGGCGCCGGGGATGTCGTCAAAGTCTCGGTCTGGAAGCAAGATACTCTCGAGAGGGAAGTCACCATCGGTCCCGACGGGAGTATTTCATTCTCTCCAATCGGTACCGTGCAGATTGGCGGATTGACTCGATCGGAAGCCGAAACGTTGATTGAGAGATTGCTTTCTTCCTACATTTATGAGCCGCAAGTGACACTCACTGTCCAGGCGTATACTAGCCGGAGGGTAAATGTTATCGGAATGGTAAACAACCCGGGAATTGTTACAATCCCGGGCGATTTTCTGCTCCTGGCGGCTGTTTCCGGCGCAGGCGGTGTCCGGACAGAGGCGGATTTACGCCATTGCGTCGTTCAGCGAGGCGGGAAAGAAATTCTACGAGTGGACCTATATGAATTATTGATGAATGGCAAAATGGAACTTAATGTGCCTCTCGAGGTGGACGATACAGTCTATGTCCCTGATAACAGCGACAATAATATTTATGTGCTTGGGGCCGTCAAGAATCCGGGGCCTGCCTCCCAAAGAGGAGCGGAAACAACTCTTCTGGAAGCCATAACCGAGAGAGGCGGCGTCACGGACACCGCGTATCTGGCCGGATGCACGATAACTCGCGACAAAACAAACATCATAAATGTGAACCTCCATGACTTGCTGTACAAGGGCGACAACACGCTTGATATACAATTGCAGGCCGGCGACGTTGTGTTTGTTCCCGACCCGATAGACAGCCATGTATATGTTCTGGGTGAGGTGAAGACACCGGGCGTATATAACCTCACTTCGGGGAAAAACCCAATCGTCGAAATTATCGCGCGCGCGGGAGGCTTCGACGAAGACGCAGATTTGCCGCGCATAAGAATTTATCGTGGCGACCTGCAAAATCCTGAAATAATCCAAATTCCTTTTAACAAGGTCTTTGGCAAGGGCGACGAAGCCAGCGCTCGCGTTGTGCAGCCGGGTGACATTATATATGTTCCCACGAGGTTGCTTGGAAAGATCGATTATGTGTTCAGAAAGCTGTCGGCGGGAATCAACACAGTCTCACTCGGTCTGATTGCATATGACATCATCGATGATCATGGAAAATGACATTTTCCGCATGGGATGAGATTTGGAGGTCAGAATGGAACTGTTAGCTCTGTGGAACATAATCAAGCGCCGCTGGCGCTATTCGGTGGTTGTTTCGTTTCTTGTTATTCTTCTGGCGATCGTAAGCCTTGTTATCCAGACTCCTCTGTATCGGGGTCGCTCAAGGGTTATCGTCGAATTGCAGAATCCTCAACGGTCAGCGGTATCGGAAATTGCCTCTTTCATGCGAAGCGAAGATCGAGCTACGGCTTCGGGTTCGCTTGAATCTGTTATATTATCGGACCTCTCGCTATTTCTTACCCGCCCGATACTACAGTCAACTATCGAGAAACTTGATATCAAGGGCGAAAACGGCGAACTCATTCGTGCCGAATCTCTGCGTGTAAGGAAGCCTTCAGTCTTTGGCTTCGGTGGGTCGAGGGCGGTGTACGCGGAGCGTGTCGGGCGAACAAACGTTCTAGACGTCTCCGCTTACACACCCTCGCCGGTTGAGGCCATGGATATCGCGAATACTATCGTCGCATCCTACATCTACTGGAAGAAAGATAACCTTTACAACGATCTAGGAATGGTTATAGGGTACATTGACAAAGAGGTTAAAGGAGCACAGCAACGATTTCAACACAATCTGGACCTCATTCGCGCCTATCAGGAGAACCAAACGACGATAGACTTGGACACCGAAACCCGTGAACTAGTCTCCAGGTTGGAAGACCTTGAAGCCGAACGGATGGAAACGTGTCGCCAGCTTGATGAGGCGCGATCTCGGCTGAATATGGTGGTTGCCCAAATTCAGAGCACGCTCCCTGGACAGCCTTCCCAATCGAACAACGATCATCTGGAAAAGAATGTTTTTATCAATCCGGATGACGCAAGACTTTATCGAAATACGGACCGGGCCTTTGAGCCAATTGAAAGGGATATCGGGGGATTGCAGGCCAGATTGGCTTCGCTTGACCAGCAAATTCCAGAATTACAGCAGAGATTAAACAGAATACCCGCCCTGAGAGCGGTCATCTCCAACCTCGAGCTTGACCGGCGCGTGTCAGAGGAAGCAACTGCAATACTTATGCGCACCCTGAATGAAAGTATCATCGTCCGCGCAGCACAATACTCAAATGTTCGGATTGTGGAACCCGCCACCTTGCCCAAAAAGCCCTACCGCCCACTGACAAGCCAACGACTTGTCATCGGCGTGTTCCTCGCCATGATTTCGGGAATTGGATTCGCTTTGCTCGCGGAGTATATTGACGATACGATAACCTCTCCGGAAGCCTTCGAAAGAGTCGAATCAGTTTCCTACCTGGGGGGCGTTCCTAAGGTTTCTAATAAGTCCGATAAACTGGAAATTCCAGGTGACGCTAACGACCCGTTCTACGAGGCTTTCCGCAAAATCTACCACAATCTCAAAATCGTTTGCGAGAAGCAACCGACGAAGAGGATACTTTTCGCGGCGGCCACGCCACATTCCGGCGTCACGTCGATTATTGCCTGTCTCGGATCCGTGTTGGCCCAAGACGGCCACCACGTTTTGGTATCCGACCTCGATCTTCGAAGAGCAAAACTTCATGAACTGCTCGGCTTGCCGCGAGTTCCGGGCCTCGCCAACGTTCTTGCGCAGGAACTGCCGCTGGAAGAGGCTATCGTTTCCGGCGCCCCTAACCTCCTCACCGCTGGGGCGCCGGTTGCAGACGCTGGAGCAATTCTGAAATCCAAGAAATTCTTCGAACTTTTGGACTCGCTCGACAAGCTATTTGAAATATGCCTTTTCGATTGTGCTCCGATTCTGATAAAAACTGATGCATTGAAACTGGCCGAACATTTTGATGCTGTCGTTCTGGTCGTAGCCGGAGGCATAACCACTTTCCGTGATCTTCGAGAAGCAGTCACTCTGATACGAAAAGTGAACAAAGGGCCGGTTTTCGTGCTCTTGAATCAACGCGGATAACGGGTGCGGACTCGATCACCGAGGACCGCCGACGGCTAGCGTCATGAGAGCGGCCTCATCTTCCCGTCCGCCCTGTTGAATCCCCTCGCGGGAACCTAGATACAAAGTAGTTAAAAGATAGGATTAGTCTTATTTGAGCTAACTTTTTTCTTGACTTTCCCTTTTTTGATTATATATAGTAGATGCCGTGATGTTTATTCCGTTGTTCATAAGACAACACCCTAAGCCATTCCGTTCTCCAAAGTCGTAAACTGTCCGGTTATGGAGGCGGTGCAACAAGGAAGTCGAATCTCTCTCCAAAATCCTCATCGCGGGAAAGCAGGTAGTTAGTACCTTCTTAGCACGATCTTACCATGCTTTTCTCGAGCGGAATCCGAGCTAGGTGGTGGGCCTTGAATATGTCCCTGCAAAGGAAGAGACGTCGCCGATTTCGTATTCACATCGTCCTTGCCGTCGTATTTCTCAGCATGGCAACGGTCTGTCAAGCAGGTCAAACAAATTCCATTGCAGTGATACACTCTTCGCGTCAGAGAATTATCCTTGAGCTGAATACTCCATTTCAAAATGCCGAGGGAATATTCGTCGATGGTTCGGGGCTCACCATGCTAGCTGTGTTCCTGTATGGTGGAGCGACTCAACCGAGTGAACCAAGTCTCCCCGCAAAAGCCGTATTGATAGGTGTTCCCCCCGATACCGATCTGACAACTGCTATTCTTCACGACGATGCCATATCATGTGATAGTTCCACCGTGAACTTTTTCTTGGATAGCCCAATTGCAGAGCCGGAAGCGCGCGAAGGATCTCTTCAGGAGCCGGCGCAGGTTCAGTGGAGCCCATCTAAACGCGACGCATTCTATCCGCCGAATCTTGTTTCTGTATCGGACCTCGGGCGAATAAGAAACTTGCGCGTGACGCGTCTCGAGATAAACCCGGTTCAGTACAACCCTTACCGCAACACAATCAAGTTACATCACAGGATTCGGGTGCAGGTAGATTTCATTCCCGCAATCCCCCCGCCAACAGACCTCATGCCGGAACAAGACCCTGAGCTGTTGCCTTTTGATGAGATACTGAAGGCGGTCGTTCTCAATTATGAGGATGTCAAGGGCCTGTGTAGCGGAACTCCCAGCATGACTACGGAGGTAGCTCCCTCATGGTATGACCCGAGTAGAACCTATATCAAGTTGTTTGTGGACCAGGATGGCATGCACAGAATTACTGCCGGTGACCTTCAAGGCATGGGCGTTGATATTAACGCCGTGGACCCAAGAACGATACAACTGTTCAACATGGGAAACCAGTTGCCGGTGCTTGTCGAAGGAGAGAGCGACGGCGTGTTTGATCCGGATGACGGTATCATTTTCTACGGCGCGTTCAACCGGGGGGAATATACATTCGAAGGAGTTTATTCGCGGGAGAACGCATATTGGCTTACATGGGGGACGGGAGAAGCTCTTCGCATGACCGCGCGGAACGGAACCCCCGGTCAGGCGCCATTGGTCAGATCGTATCTTCACGCCGACCATGTTGAAAGCGACCTTCTATACGACCATCTTGGGTATGCGCCCGACGGAACCAGAGACCACTGGTTCTGGCGGGAAGTTCGGGCGCCGGCTTCGTCTGATTTCGTTTTTTCCGCTGATAACGTGAATGCCGCCGGCCCGGAAGGCTTCTTGAGAGTGACGCTTCATGGGAATACTCATCCGGACGTGTCGCCGGACCACCATGCGTTGGTCTATTTGAATAAACAATTAGTTGGAGAAGCTTTGTGGGATGGTCAGGAGCTACACCTTATGGAAACGGTTTTCCCCGCGACCATTCTTCGCGAGGGTTCAAATCTTCTGAGGGTGAACGTGCCAGGAGACTCGCCGGCGGGGGAAATGGATTCCGTTTTCTTCGATTGCTTCGAGGTCGCGTACCCGAGAAACACAGTGGCGGTCGATGACTCCTTGATTTTCGATCTTCCTGGATTTGCCGGTACGAAAACCCGGAAGTATCGAGTGACAAATTTTACGCAATCAGGCATTCAGGTGTTTGATGTCGCGCATAACCGGTATTTTACCGGTGTAAAAGTCCTCGCGGCCAAGAGAGGCGGTTACGAGGCCATATTTCAGGATTTCGGCCCTGAGCCCGCTCGATATGCGGCGGTTGCTCGGACCGCAATGAGAACTCCCGCCCGGATGGAAATTGACACATCTTCGGACTTGCGCTCGCCGCTAAACGGCGCCGACTCAATCATAATCTCTCATGCGGATTTTCTCGGCGCTGCCAATACCCTCGCCGAATCTCACGAGGCCAAGGGCCTGAGAGCCGCCGTCGTGGATTTGACCGATATCTACGACGAATTCAACTACGGCCTGCCTGACCCCGAGGCAATAAGAGGCTTCCTTAGTTATGCATACCAGACATGGACTTCACCTGCTCCGTCTTTCGTGACTCTTCTCGGGGACGCGAGTTGGGACTACAAAACCAACATCCCTTCCGGCCCGAGAAATTATGTTCCCACTGGCTCCTATCACCAGTACAAATACGGCGAAACGGCTAGCGACAACATGTTCGCCTGCACCAGCGGCAACGATATCCTGCCGGACATGATGATTGGAAGATTGCCGGTCGAAACTCCCGAAGAAGCGATCAGCGTGGTCAATAAGATAGTGAATTATCCTCTCGGGGGCGCGGATCCGACATGGGTCGAGAGATTCCTGTTCTTAAATGGCGGGTACGACCCGGCAGACGAGGAATATTTTGACCAATGCTCGGAGGATCTCATAAATACATATGTGGTCCCCGGGGGATTCACCGCAGCCAGAGTATACCAGAATCCTTCCGCTCTCGAGCTTGAGCCATACCGTGGCGATGAGCAAGACGTTATCGATGAAATAAACGCAGGAAAGGTGCTCATTAATTACATTGGCCACGCGTCGGGCACATCGTGGAACCTCTTACACCAAGGGTCAATTTCCAGCCTTCATAACGCGGGAATGCTGCCATTTGCGACCAGTTATTCGTGCGGGACCGGAGATTTTGTCGGGATCGATGGCTTCGGAGAACTCCTACTGGAATCGCCGGAGAAAGGAACCATCGGATTTTGGGGAGCCACAGGGGTCGGTTGGAAATACGGCAATTCATACCTTAACGAAGAGTTCTTCAAATCAGTTTTCTTAGAAGGGAGGCGATGTATCGGACAAATCGTGACCGAAGCAAGAATCAATTTCTTTTTGCAGCACCCGCTTTACGAGGATTTAATGCAGACGTACACGCTGACTGGAGATCCGACGACACTGCTTGCTTTGCCGGAATAGTAATCTCTACTTTATTTTACAGACATTGCGGGGGACAACGGTTCTCGTGAATATCAGGTGCAAGAGCCCAGAAGGGAAATATGGGAAGAAACATTTCCCTGTGATTCTTCGGACCGGTGACACGCAAATTCTGCCGTTGCGAAAACTGATTTTGGAAAAGATAGGGAGCGGAGGGATGTCATCATGAAAAGCAACAGGAGCGCGAAAATCATCACTGCAATTGCCTTAATTACAGTGATGGCGGTGCAAAGCAATGCGTTCGCTTTGGTCGCTTGTGAGGGAACTGCAATTGCGGGGAATGGCGGTTCTGCCGACCCCTCAACGATTCTAGGCTTGAAATCCGTTGTGATTCACGGACTCAAACAACCCGTTACGGGACCCGAAGGCTACGCTGCAATATCCGCCGTTGATGGCCTGATGAAAGCCGCCGGTTCCCAAGCGACAGTGCAGAAAATCCAGATCGACGAACTAGGCTATAAACATATCCGGCTGGCTCAGCAGTACAAGGGACTGCCGGTGGTTGGCGGCGAATTGATTGTACACATCAATGACAAGAACATTATCTATCAAATAAACGGCAAGTATTTGCCCAAAGTCGAAGTTGCGGTGGAGCCGGCAATAGACGCCGATGCCGCTCTGCAAATTGGTCTCGATGAGCAAAAAGATAAAGCCTACATGCATGTTTCTCAAGAACCGTCTTTAGTAATCTATGGCTCCAAATTAGCGTACCACTACGTTATCTCGCATGAAGGCGAAGTTCCCGGTCAATGGTTTTACTATGTCGATGCCCATACGGGAGAGCTTATTTTGAGTTACAACAATATTCAGTTCTCGGGGCCAACGGGCGATGGAACCCATGAGCCGGTATCAGGCAGTCGCCTGGTGGGTGAGGACGGCTCCGTGGTCACGATGACCGGGTGGAAAGAAACTTCGGGGAACTACTACCTTTACAACTACATCGAACTTTGGGGAGTGTACAACGAGGATACCTTCGACTGGGAACAAAGGCCCATAAGTGATTGGGGAACAAAAGACCGCGCCGCCATCTCCCTTGGCTACAACTTCTCCCTCACTCAGGATATTGTCATGAACGTCATAGGGAGGAACAGTTACGATGACGCGGGCGGGTTTGCGCGAGGGAATGCGCATACAGGCACGAATTACGTGAACGCATACTGGGACGGCACTGACTTTCACTTCGGCGACGGCGATGGCGTTACCGCCGACCCACTCGCCACGCTGGACATAGCGGCGCATGAATACGGCCATGCGATAACTCAGTACACTTCGAACCTTGTCTATGCCTATGAGCCGGGCGCCCTTAATGAGTCATATTCCGACTTGTTCGGCGCCGTTGTGGAGTTTTCCACGCAACCGGATGGGACGGCAAGTTATCCCTCGAGCACGCCTGGCTACTCCGACTGGCTCATGGGCGAAGACGCATGGCTCTCAGGAGAAGCGCTGAGAGACCTCCTGAACCCGCAACGATACTACCAGCCCTCGTATTATCACGGGACCTACTGGTACTATGGCTCGGGTGACAGCGGAGGTGTTCATACCAACAGCGGCGTGCAGAACTTCGCCTTCTATTTGCTTTCAGTGGGCGGAACGGGAACAAACGATGGACACCCATACAACATAACGGGAGTCGGTCTCGAAGCCGCTTCATGGATCGCTTGGCGGGCAAATGAGTTTTACCTGACTTCCAACGCCCAATACTCCGACTCACGAGAAGCATGGATCAGCGCAGCGACCGACCTCGGTTATTCTGCCGAGACCGTCGGCGCCGTCTGGACAGCGGTTTGTGTGCTGCCGCCGCCCGATCCGGCTGTCATTTCGTCTTTTGTGGCAACCGGTGTCTCAGGCGGAGTGGAATTGACGTGGACCACAGATGTGGAATTCGAATGCTTCGGCTGGAATATCATGAGAGGCAAGAATGAGAGCGGCCCATTCAAGCAAATAAACAAGAAGCCTATCCCCGGCGGTGGCACCACAAGCGAGCCGCGGGATTACTCGTTTGTCGATCGGCGAACGATTGCCGGAACCCAATATTTCTACTACCTGCAGGAAGTCTACACCTCCGGGGACGCATACGATTTCGAGGACAATGTCGTTTCGGCTGTGGCCGGCCTGAGCCGAGGAAAGTGAGGCCGCACTTTGCCCGTGATGCACTAACCGCAAGTGTGGATGGCTTGCATGTAATCGTGGTGTGGGCTGAGGGTCTATCGTTTATAGAAAAGAGAGGAGGCGTTTATGCAGCGAAAGGCTAAGTTTGTCATCTTCCTCCGCATCTGTGTCGCGCCTTTGCTAGTTGCCTTCTGGAGCGCATGCGCGGAAGCGCAACATGCGAAGGGCGATATTACGCCGGAGGGAAAACCCCAATTATTCACTGCCATCGGCAAGATAACAGCCGAAGCAGAGAAATTTGAGGGGAAAACGGTGACGGTGAGGGGTCACTACGAGGGATGGCAAGGCGATATCGAGCCACCGCAAGTGACCCGAAGCGACTGGGTCATAAGCGACGAGACGGGGGCTATCTACGTGAGTGGGAAGCCGGCCGGTAATCTCGACCCGAACAAAAATGCTGGGACACCGGTGACCGTTATGGGCAAAGTCGTAGTATCCGACACAGGTATTCCCTACATCGAAGCCGAGGATGTAAAGGTAGATAAGCCGGAAAAGAAAAAAGAGTTACCCGAGAAAGTTGGAAAGGCGATTCCCATCGGGAAGATATTGGGGGAGCCCACGAAGTTTGAAGGCGAGACTGTAATGGTCAAAGGGGAATACAACAGGCTGCCAGATGGCGCCCAGCAATCTCAGGAACCAACCTCAATAGCAGCAGAGAATTGGATTGTCAAAGATGAGACCGGCTCGATTCCTGTAACAGGGAAGGGAATCACTAAACTTGATCCTCGAAAGAATGCCGGTACATGGGTCGTAGTCGTGGGTACAGTGAAACTGTCCGACGGTGACGCCCCCTATCTAGAAGCCCATAGCGTCAAAACTCTGCAACCTAAAGATGAACCAATGTCGCCAAAAACTGAGACGTCGGAGCAGCTTCCTAATCCACCCAAGGAGGGCCAACCTCATGAGTAAAGCAAATCTAGCAGTGCTTTGTATGTTTCTATTTATCTTGATTTTGCCGTCCGCATCTTACGGCCAGGCAGCCGATTGGACATTCATGGTTTACCTCGACGCCGATAATAATCTTGAAGGCGCCGGCATAGGTGACATTAACGAGATGGAAGAAGTGGGTTCGGACGCAAACATCAATATTGTCGCTCTATTCGACCGCATTCCCGGCTATGATTCCAGCAACGGCAACTGGACAGGCTCCAAAATCTACTACATTACACACGATACCGACCCTGCAAAAATCACCTCCACCGAGGTCGCTGACTGGGGCGAAGCCAATATGGGCAACCCGGCCACGCTGGAGGACTTTGCGCTCTACTGTATCGACAACTATCCCGCAAGTCATTATGCTTTGGTGCTCTGGGATCACGGAGGAGGATGGCGCGCCCGGGCGAGCAGCAGCGAAGACAAGCCCATGAAAGCCGTTTGCTGGGATGATTCAAACGGAGGCGACTGCCTGTACATGGATGAAGTTGAGACAGCCTTGAGTTACATCCATACCCAGCGGACCAGCTTGGACCTCTTCGGTTTCGATGCGTGCCTTATGGGCATGCTCGAAGTCGCCTATGAAGTAAAGGACCATGCCGACATCATGGTATTCTCTGAGCAGACTATTCCATACGATGGATGGCCATACGATATGCTGCTGGGTGATCTCGCGGCCAAGCCCGCAATGGGCGCAAGTATGCTCGGTCAGGCAATTGTGACCAGATACGGACAGTCCTATGGTCCAGCCAGCGACACAACGCTCTCCTCACTAGATTTGGGTCTTGCACAGACCCTCGCGACAACCGTGAGCGACTTTGGCGCAGCAATGGCATCGAACTGGGACGAGATTTCGTCGGCCAGGGCCGCAACGCAAGACTATTACTATCCGGAACATATCGACCTGTATGACTTCGCCGATAATGTTTCAACAATGGTCTCGGACCCCGCAATTCAGGCTGCGGCCAACTCCGTGAAGACGGCCGTGGCAAACGCTGTGCTGGCCGAATTCCACGGATCGGCCTTGCCGGGTTCAAATGGGGTCGCAATCTATTTCCCACAATCCGAATCTTCGTTTGATACGGATTACCTGTCCGTCATCGACATGTCGGCAGACCACTTATGGGATGATTTTCTTCAGCGATATTACGAATCCGCCACTGCGGCAGTGCTTTCCTCGTTTGAAGCCAAAGGCCTGCAGGGAGCCGTGAAGTTGAGTTGGCTGACTGAGATGGAACTCGACTGCTATGGTTGGAACATTCTGAGAAGCAAAAACAAGAACGGGCCGTTCTATCGAATCAATGCAAAGACTATCCCCGGTGCTGGCACAACTAACGAGCCTCAACAATATTCTTTCATCGACCGGAAAGTGGCAGCCGGGACCACCTACTTCTATTACTTGCAGGAGGTCTATCTCTCAGGAGAAACTTACAGCTTTAACACAAATATTGTGCAGGCCACAGCAAAGCCAAGAAATTGAATGCACATGTGAGACTCGGACACCGGCTAGAAATCGGGACAGGCGGCCGGCTTGACGCATTAAGACCGGGCCAAGCGGCGAAGCGGATATAGCTATGCGGGACTCCTTGAAAAAAGCGGCGTACGTCGTGGGGGCGAAGCTTTGCCCTTTGTTCCTCGAGTATGAAGAACTAATCCCTGAGCCGCCGAACAAAATCCTGATAGTCAAAACCCACGCGATTGGCGATGTCTTGATGGTCACTCCAGCCATCCACGCTGTGCGACAGAAGTACCCAAAAGCGCACCTGGCTATGTTGGTGGGCGAATGGTCGTCGCAGTTGTTGGAGAACAATCCGGACATCGACGAACTTATCGTGTTCGATGATTCAATCCTTTTCCGCCCCAAGCCCATCGAGATTCTCAAGCTTGTTCGCAGTCTTCGGTCAAAGGAATTCGACATGGCCCTCAGCTTTCATTCTTCCAGTCGGATGCATTTGCTGGTGGCTTTCGCCGGGGCTCCTGTCCGAATCGGGTTGGACCATCATGGCTCTGGTTTTCCTTTGACTCATACCGCGACCTGGCAGCCCTGCTCAAATCGGTACGTGGCCGAGAACTACCTTGATTTGCCAAACATTCTCTCATGCGAGCCACAAAAGGCGAAACCGCTTATTACTTGCTCGGAAGAGGATCATGAGATGGCCTCCCGGTTCCTCGAGGCTCTAGGCGCGCACAGATTCGACACGCTCGTCGCCATGGGACCGGGAGGCGGACAGAATCCCCGGGATTGCGTCCTCGAAAAACGATGGTTGCCTGAATACTTCGCGGAGCTCATAAGAGAGGTCTTGGCGCCACAAGGGATAGCGACACTTCTCTTGGGCTCACGTTCGGACAGACCGGTCGCGCAAGAGGTGTGCGTGTTGTCACAAGGCTCTGCTGTTTTCAACGCATGTGGCGCCCTCAGGCTTAGCGAGGTAGCAGCTTTGATAGAAAAGTGCTCGCTGCTGATCACAAATGATTCCGGATTGATGCACGTTGCAATCGCAATGGATACGCCGACCGTCACTATTTTTGGCCCCACTAACCCAGCCTCCTTGCTGCCGCGTGACCCGAAACATCGATATGTCAGAACCTCACTTGGGTGTAGTCCGTGTTACAGCAACAGCAAGTTCCCGGGATGCGGTAATGGGGGCCGTTGTATGCGATATGTGAGTCGCGAGGCTGTGAAATCGGCGCTGGTGGCGCAACTGGAACAATATCTTTCGGTGGCAAAATGAACCCTCGTAGAGTATCGATTCTGTTGGTTAACTGGAACACTAAACATGTCCTTTTGGATTGCGTCGGTTCAGTTTACGAGACGTATCCGAAATGCAAAGAAATCATCGTGGTGGACAACGCCTCAACAGATGACAGCGTATCATGCCTGCGGGAAGAATACCCTCTCGTCCATGTAGTCGAGAACACAAAGAATGAGGGCTTTGCAAAGGCCTGCAATCAGGCTATTCGCGCAGCATCGGGCGACTATATGGTTTGCTTAAATCCGGATACCGTGGTGCTCCCGAATTCCATCGATAGGATGGAAGAGTTCCTTGACGGCAATGAGGATGTGGGTATGGTGGGGCCTATGCTCCTTTCTGCCGACGGCACTCTCCAACCGTCCTGTCGCAATTTCATAAGTACCGGAAACCTGCTACTGCAGCATCTCATCCCTCGAAAAGGGGCCTTCCAGACATTAAGCAAAGCAATGATTCTGGAGTACTCGGATCACAACAAGATAAGAGACACAGACTGGCTAATAGGCGCCTGCTTGATGATCAGGCGCTCAGCAGTCGAACAAGTCGGCTTGTTCGACGAAACCTTCTATCATTTCTACGAAGATGCCGATTTGTGTTATCGCATGCGCAAAGCAGGATGGAGAGTCGTGTTCTTCCCGGATGCCAAGATCATCCACTATGGAGGTATGAGCTCCGAAATAAGGTGGGGCGAGGAAACCATACTCCAGAACTATAGATCAAAACACAACTTCATCCGGAAACACTACGGAGGACTTCATCTACTTTCACACCGAGGTCTGATTTCAAGTCTCTTTCTGGCAAGGCTGCTGCTCACCCCCTTTGAAAGCAACGGGCACGATGACGCGATACCCAGAAGTAAGAAGATCGAGTTGCTGAAGAAGGCATTGCAAGTTCAATGGAAAGACGGTCAATCAAGTTCGGGAAACGGCCGGTGAGGGGCGGCAAGGCACACACACCGTGTTCTGGCCGGGAGTCCACAACCGTCGTGTCTCCTCGGGCGAGTGCGTTGACCATGGAGCGCAGTAATTGGCCAAAATGAATTGCGAAGGAACAATCGCGTTTATAGACCTCGAAAACGGCAAGGCAGAGTTTCGGGATATTTCGCCCGAACAGCGTCACCAACTTCTCGGAGGCCGGGGCATAAATATGTCAATTCTACGAGAGTCGTTGCAACCCGGCCTTCCAGAATTACATCCAGAAAAGCCATTGATAATCGGAATAGGCGCACTCTCCGGGTTGCGCGGCCCATCAACGTCTCGCGCGTCAATCACCGGCCATTCCCCTGAGACGGGACTCTTGGGAGATTCAAACATTGGCGGACATTTCGCAAGCGAGATGAGAAAAACCGGATATCACCACCTTGTGGTTCAAGGCAAGGCGAAGGACCTTTCGGTTCTGGTAGTCCGAAAAGGCAAGATATCCATCGAGGACGCATCCGATTTGCAAGGGACCGATACAAATGCCGCAACCGAGCAGCTTCGGGCTCGGTATTCACCGAAATCGCAAAGCCTTGTTATTGGCCCAGCGGGGGAATCCCTGGTGCGCTTTGCCTGTATTCGGCACGGTCTAAAGAGCACGGCCGGACGTACTGGCCTCGGGTGTTTGATGGGGTCGAAGAACCTTAAGGCGATTGTGGTTATTGGCGACGAAAGGGCTGAGGACCAACTGGGAAAGGAATTTGCGGATTATAACAAGAGACTAACAAAACAGATTTCGGATTCTCGCGCAGCCGAAGTCTTGTCACGATACGGAACCCCGTTTCTCTTCGACCTTCACAATCGGGAAGGGATTCTCAGAGTTTGGAACGGTCAAAAATCAACCTTGAAAAACGCCGAATCACTGAGATGTACGCGACTGGTAAAGCGCTATAGCGCGAGGAGCGGGTGCTTTTCCTGCAGTATCGGTTGCCGCCACCGCTACACCGTTCCGTCAGGGCCTTATGCTGGTATGGAGGCCGAAGGCCCCGACTACGGGACCCTGGGAGCTTTCGGACCTATCTGCGGGATCACCGCCGCTGATGAGATTTTTATCTTGAATGATTTGGTCAATAGACTTGGTCTCGATTCCGTCACTACAGGCAACTTGATCGCTTGGGTTATCGAACTGAGCCAGAAGGGCATGCTCGCTGATAAATCCATTCAAGAAAGAATCGAATGGGGCGACACTAGCACAATTAGGCGGATCGTCGAAGATATTTCGGCTCGGAAAAATATCGGAGATATCTTGGCGCTCGGACCGCGACTGGCTTCACGCGAGATGGATGAAGATTCTTCACGTCTGCTCTGGTGGACGAAAAACCTTGTTCAATCTGACTCCGTGGATGTCAGGTCGTTCCGGGGATTCGCCCTGAGCATAGCCACCGCGACTCGGGGAGCGGACCACCTCAGAAGCAGGCCCACATTGGAAGCGCTCCATCTTCCAGATGACTTGTTGGATAGGATTTACGGGGGGAAAGTTTCAGGCGACCCTCTCTCCTATTCAGGCAAAGCGCGCATGGTCTGGTGGACGGAAAGTCTCTACGCAGTCGCCGATGCGTTAGGAATCTGTAAATTCGTGCTTAAATTCAATAATCCTTTCTTGCTGGGGTTTGAAGAACTGGCCGAGCTCTTATATCTCGGCGCCGGTCTGAGTCTTACCCCACAAGAACTTTTCCGTGTGGGCCAAAGGATCACTTCGATAGAAAGAGAAATCTTGGGTAAACTGGGCGTAAGCCGCAATGACGACATGCTTCCCGACCGCTATTTTCAGGCCATCACCGAAGGGCCTCTCAAAGGGACGCAATTGGATCGAACCGAATTCGGCAAGATGCTTGATGAGTATTACGGTCTCCATGGATGGGAACTATGATATGAGTTACGTTTCACTCACAGAAAAGACCAAGCCCGATTGCCAGGAACAGGGAATGAAATACTTCGAGGACGATCCTTGGTTTTCTAGCGCCGTGTTCGAACAGGAATGGCGAGAGTACCAGAATCGAAAACAGAGAGTGGCGGTGGTAATCCCGACTCGCGAGGAGGAGGAGGCAATCGCCGACCTTATCAAGTACTGCAAACCCTATGCCGACGAACTACTGGTTGTGGACGGCCATTCCACCGACCATACAAGAGAAATTGTCGAAAAACTCGGTTGCCGTGCTATCCTGGACAACGGGAAAGGTAAAGGAGACGCCGTGCGCCTGGCGCTCAATAGCGTCAA
>CAYVDS010000025.1:0-2855 GCA_964450145.1 uncultured bacterium | reverse complement strand
AAGAGCGAAATCATCGTGTTCATCGATGCGGATTATTCACATCGGCCGGCAGATATTCCTCGCCTCGTCTGCCCTATCTTGCGGGATGAAGCGGACCACGTAGTCGGGGCCCGCCTCAAGGGCGGGTCCGACGAACTCCACGGGACTTTTTCCAAATTCATACGTATGCTTGGCAGCGACATTATTACGCTTGGAGTCAATCTCCGTTTCGGCACAAACCTCACGGAATCTCAAAATGGTTTCCGCGCGATAAGAAGGGATGTAGCCCTGAAACTCGGTCTCAAGGAGAACATTACCACAATAGAGCAAGAAATGACAATCAAGACGCTGCGTCATCGCTACCGTCTGGTGGAGGTGCCATGTCACGAGTACGCCCGTCGTTATGGCGACTCCAAAATAAAAGTCTGGAAGGTTGCGGCCAAATATGTCTATACTTGGCTGAAGTTTCTTGTTATTGGATGAAACAAATATGCGCCCTTTGTTCCATATCCTCGGTAATGTCTTGCGGGCCAACGTGACGACACCGCCGTATCCTTATAAAATCACTATTGCCGTCACCTATCGCTGTAACAGCAGATGCCTTACCTGCGGGATATGGAAGCGTGGCTTCACGCCGGAAATGTCGCTGGAAGACTTTGACCGCTTCTTCCGCGCAAATCCCGGACTTGCATGGCTGGACCTGACGGGCGGAGAGGTGTTCTTGCGCAAGGACTTCGTCGCAATATGCGCGGCGGCGATACGTCATTGCCCGAATTTGGCCCTCCTGCACTTTCCCACTAACGGTCTCCTCGTGGACCATGTCGTACAGGGCACTAGAGATATCCTTGCCCTGCATCCAAACCGGTTGATAGTCTCGGTGAGTCTTGACGGTCCCCGAGAGTTACATGACAAAATTCGCGGCGGGAAAGGTTTTTTTGACAGAGCGGTTGCGACAATCCGCCAGCTTCGCACATTGGCATCAAAACGATTTCAGGTTTTCCCCGGCATGACACTGTCAAGGGAGAATCTTGGACAAATTGACAGCACTCTCATTGCTTTACGGAATGAAATCCCGGATTTTCGTCCCGCGGAATTGCATGTGAACATCGCGCAAGTCTCGGAGCACTTCTACGGGAATAAGGGAATGGACTTGTCATTCCAGAGCGAAGCATTGCAAGAGATCCATCTGTTCTCAAGAAAGCGTAGGCTCTCCTTTTCCGCCATTCATGCGCTGGAAAATGCATATCTTAATCTGGCCGAACGTTACATCGAGACCGGCAAAACGCCGATGTCTTGCCAGGCGCTCTCTTCGTCCTGTTTCATCCACCCGGACGGCAGAACCCATGCCTGCGTGGCCGATAATGAGGCTATCGGAATGCTGAGTGAGTTTGACTATGACCTTCGCAATGCCTGGATGTCCGAAAAATTTGTCAGGGTTCGTCGGCGAATCCAGCGAGGGGAATGCCCTCAATGCTGGACACCCTGTGAAGCCTACCAGACTATCTGTTCGCGGTTATCGACGCTGGCCAAGGCCAGCATTCTGTATATATAAATAAGCTGCTGCAGAAATACCCATGAGGTTACAAAGTTTGCGCATCCTCGTCAAACTATTCCGGACAAGATTCCATCTTCCTTATTCATAGAAGGCCAACCAACGCGAGTTAGAACCAACGACGGGACCAACGGAGGAACAAATTGGGAAGATTCTCGGCCCAGAAAAAGAAAGGAGTTTGACATGAAAAAGGCGACCATCCTATTAGTGCTTTTGACCGTGATGTTTTGCGCTACACCCTCTGCATACTCGGTGGAAATGGGGTCAATTTCATCCGCCGAATGTCGATCAGGAAGCTTCGCGTTTCCATCTCAGACCGACACTTATACCCTTAGTGGCCAAGCCGGCCAGACGGTGGTCATCAACATGAGCACGGAGACCGGGGGGATTGATCCAGTGATTTCTCTTTATGATCCGGATGGCCTGCTCGAAACCTCCGCCACATGTGCGCCAGAGTGCTTCTACACATCGCTTGAAGGATGGCAACTATCGAAGTCGGGCCTTTACACTATCCTTGTCAGCGATCACTCTGGTAACGAAGCGGGCGACTATAGTCTATGTCTGCTTCTGATTCCCGGCTCAACCGTTTCTGAGCAGGACCCGGATGGAGGAGACATACTTTCGGGCGAGACAAAACCCGGCCAGATTAGCCCTAACGCCGATACTGACGGGTACATTTTCAATGGAAACGCGGGTGACACGGCAAGGCTTGACATGAGCAGCCTCGTAAACGTAGACCCCAGTATATATCTCTATGATCCTGACGGGCTGCTGGAAGCTTCTGCCTTCTGCTATCCGGAGTGTTTCCATACAACCCTTGAGCAGCAACTACTCAAATCCGGAGTCTATACGGTTGTACTGAAAGACGGGCAGGGAAATGAGACGGACCAATACAGTTTCTCTTTTAGTAGGATTCCCGGGCCTCAGATTGCCCCTTCCGTACGGCTAAACTTGAACCAAACCGTATTACATCCCGGCGATACGCTTATAGTCACCGCGCATGCGTCAAATGGTCCTTCGCTGGCTATCGTGGAGTTTAAGACGTGGCTTCAGCAACCCGATGGGAGGCAGAACTCGTTGCTTAACCCGCATTACAAGTTAAAGCTGGCGCCGAATGACGAATTCAGCATAGAGATTTGGCGCTATACCTTCGGGCCTGGCGATAAGGCTGGAACCTACTATGTAGGGGGCAGATTCATGAACATGACGACCGGCGTGGAAATCAGTGTCAATACGGAATCGTTTTCCTTCACTCCATAGGCCGCCATAAGGGAATGTGTTACGGCGAGCATATCTTTCGATACTGGGACGCGCGCCGTCGATG
>CAYVDS010000024.1:33354-39097 GCA_964450145.1 uncultured bacterium | reverse complement strand
ACCAAGGCCATCGGCGCGTCCCTCAACCGATTCCTTCGAGAAAAGATACTGGCTCAAGACTTTGGCACGCGCCGTGCTTAGTTCCGCGTCCGTGACGCCCTCAGACCGGAGCTTCTCTATTTGTCCCCATATGGCTTTCTTGACGGCTGCGCTGTTCTCGGGCTCAAATGAGCTGGATATCCAGAACATTCCGGGGTCGCGCGGAGTCGCCGACCACGCGCTGATGTTATACACGATTCCCTTTTTCTCGCGCAGTTCCTGGTAAAGGCGCGAGGTGTCTCCCCCGCCGAGCACAATGGCGAGCACGTCCATCGGATACATATCTTCGGAATTGAGGCTGGGGCCGTGGAAACCCATCATCGCCTGCGCCACGGCCACGTCGAACTGCTCGATTTTCTCGCGCGAGCCGGTTTGAGGGGGCTCTTGCGGAATCGTTATCGGCGCGATCGGCTTCCGCTCAAATTCGCGAAACAACTCTCGTATTTTCGGAAGAGCGGCGCGCGCGTCGAAATCCCCTACGATGACGAGCGCCATGTTGTTGGGAACGTAGAGTCTGCGATAATACGTGAGGAGGTCGTCGCGCGTCACTCGCCTCAGCAGGTCTTCGTAGCCGATTACCGGGTGTTTGTAAGGATGGACGGCGTAGGCGATTCCATTCGACATCAAGTAGAGTCGGCGGAACGGGTCGTCTCGATTCATCTTGATTTCTTTGATTATCACCTCGCGCTCGCGTTCCACCTCGGCGGGATCGAAGACCGAATGCATAATGACGTCGGCCATGATATCCAGAGCTTTGTCAAAGTAATCGCTGTGGAACGTGATGTAATAAACGGTCTTGTCATACCCCGTATGCGCATTGGTCTCGCCGCCCGCTTCCTTGACTTCCTGACCGATCTGTCCGACGCTGCGGCGTTCCGTCCCCTTGAACAGCATATGTTCTACGAAATGCGAAATGCCGCTGCCGGTGAACTCTCCCTCGGTTATGCTGCCAGCAGCCACCCAAGCCTGAATGGTGGCGACGGGCGCGTTATGATTTTCAAGCAGGATGACGGTCATCCCGTTGTCGAGCACCTCTCTGACCGGCTCAACCTCCTGGCTCCAGACAACACCAGCGAGCGCAAATTGAAGAAACAAAACCAACAGGATAGACAAGCGATATTTTTTCATCTTTCATCCTCTGCATTTTCGCAGCATTTGATTTCATCCTCTGCGCTGAACATGCGCACAAAAAAACTGCCGGATAGATTTCCTCCGGCGCTCTTAAATAATATGTCACCAATGACCGGCTTCGCGTCAAACGCGCACAATTATAGCAGTTAGGCCTTTGCGCTTTCAATGAGCGGGTGATACAATCTTACGATAATTGGCGGCCTATTTCCAGCCAATGCCACCGAGGGAACAATGTCAAGCCCCGTCGAGTCACCGATTCCGAAAAGCACGCGGTTCAAAAGAATAGTGATGATCGCAGGCGCCGCCCTGATTGTCCTCTTCTTGGGGGTTGCCCTGACGCTGAGGTGGTTTGTAAATTCCGGCAGGTTACAGGCGCTCGTCGAAAGGCAGGCGGGAAAAAGCTCGAACGTGAACGTCCGGATGGGGTCGTTCCACTTCTCGTGGCCAATGGCCGTGCGCGTCGAGGGACTGACGCTGGCGGCGCCCGGTTATGAGAGTAACCCGTTTCTCACATGTCAGCAACTCAAACTCACGACGTCTCCGGGCGATCTGGTCAGAGGGCATCTGCTGTCTTTGACTATGCTCAGCCCCAAGATCGAGCTGATAAAGCGCGAGGACGGTTTCTCGAACTTGCCGCATTTCCCTAAAAAGGAGGAAGAAGGTTTCTCGCTTGGAACGATAACGATCAACGACGCCGAAGTGAACCTCGATTTCCCCGGGGCAAAAGCGAGCATAAAGGGGGCTCATGCCACATACAGGAAACCGATTCTTGCAACGGGCGAAGAGAAACTGCTCGGCTTGACTACGGAGTCGGCGCGTTTCGTTTTGGGCCGTTCGCCGCAGAAACAGGTCCCGATTGAAGTCAAGATCGTTGACTCCAAGTTTGTGGTCACCCCCAATAAGTCATCGACGGAAATCGAGGCCAGCATCGAGAGCGCCGTTACGGCCAGAGTTCCGTATCTGTTGCTGCCGCCGGACATCCCTGTCGGTCTTTCACTCGCCTTCGACTACGTGCCGCAGAGAGACACTCTGGAAAACGCGCACTTTGTCTTCAGGATACCACTGTTTACCAACGTAAGCGCATACGGCGCAGTGGCAGGGCTCACCAGTGAGTCGCCCAGCATGAACCTGAACGTGACCGTTCAGGCCCCCGAAATCGGAGACCTGCTTGAATATTGCGAACCGCTTCAGCGTCCTAGATACAAAGATTTAGGGATGACGGGGAATTTGAGGATGACCGGTCAGTTGCGCGGAAGTCTGGCTCGCCCCGAGGTTTCCGTTCATGCGAGCTCCAGAAACGGCAAAGTCGAATGGAAAGGCTTCGAGGTTCAGGAGTTAAGCGCAGACATGCCGATAAATATCACTGCTGAGGGGTTTGCGATGGGTCCCGGCGCCATCAGCGCCGGCAAAGCGTTTGCGCCGATCAAAGGCTCCCGGATTGAGGCGGCTTCTTTGAGCGCTTCAGTCTCCGCGGACAACTCGCGCGTTTCGATTGAAGATGTGAAGGCTGAATTGCAGAAAGCGGCGAAGTTAAAGGCGAGCGGCTCCTACGAGTTTGCCGCCAAGCGCTTTCGGGGAAGCGCGCGCATGGACGAAATGGCGCTTCCGAAGGCGCTTGAGCTTGTTCCTCCGGGTGTGTACAGACTTCCCGAGGGGGCCACTCTCGGAGGAGCGCTGAAGCTGAGTTGTGATTTTTCCGGAAAACTCGCAGGTTCAATCGGGGATATGTCGGTGAGATATAGCGTCAATTTGCGGGGAGGAGAATTCTCGAAGGGAGAATTCATGAGTGTAGCCGGCATCAATGCGAAAATAAGCGGCAGCATGCAGAGCGCATCTCCGAAGGACCTCTGGAAATTTGACGGCGGCGGCGACGTGGGCAATTTCGAGGTGCTCGTGGATACCTTTTACAAGGCGTTTTCCGATAGTGTCTTTCTGTTTTCCTTCGCCGGAAAGTATACGCCTGCCGCCAGGAAATTCCAAAGCACGACTGGCGCACTCGATCTCGGAGAGATGGGCAAATTCAAGGCAAGCGGAGATGCGCAACTCGGCGACGCGCGGCGGCAAACCTACGCTCAGCTCAACATGCGCATGAATGCGGAAAAGGTTAATGTCGGGAACCTGTTTGAGGAGATAGGACAGCAGGCTCTCTCGGAAGTTTCGCCTGCCTTCCGCGATAGCGTGCTTGGCGGGATGGTTTCTACGGACTTCAGGCTCGGACTGCGGGACAAAAGATGGACCGCTGCCGGAACATTTGCGATGGCCGACGGCCGCGTTGCGCTTGACGGGTCGAAGCTTGTCGTCGAATCTCTCACGGTCCGCTTGCCGTTCGCCTTGTATTTCCCGCAAAACGAGAACCAGCGCGATGCGGTGAAGTTCGCCGACCCTGACTTCGGGAAGATTCAATTGCAGGGAATCAAATTCGGCCCAGCCGAAATACCTTCGCTCGCTGTCGACGTGGCGCTCAAAGAGAACGCCCTTCGCGCGCGAGGGCCGATTCCCATCGCTCTCTTCGATGGAAAGGTTACCGTGAGCGACATACAGGGAGAGAATCTCCTTGGCCGGTCGGCCGCGTTGACGACCTCTGCGCTGGTAGAGGGAATGGACGTCGGCCAAATTACCACAAAGCTTGGGCTGCCGGAGGTCCTAGGGAGGCTCGATGCGCGGTTTCCCGCCGTCCGCTTAGGCACCGATGCTCTCGAGGCCGAAGGCGCCGCCGAGATACGCATATTCGGGGGCGCTGTCAGTGGAACCCGTCTCGGAATTGAGGAACCCTTTTCGCCGGTTCGAACCTTTAGAGGCGACCTGACGTTCAAGGATATCGATCTTTCGCAGGTCACTGAAACGCTGAAATTCGGAAGGATAACGGGCGTAATGGAGGGTTCGGTGAAAGGTCTTGAGATATCGCAAGGGCAGGCAGCCGCTTTTGTCGCCGATTTCGAGACGGTCCCTCGCAAGCGCGTCCCTCAAACAATAAACTTTGACGCCGTTCAGAACATCACGATTCTGGGGACCGGTCAGGGATTTCAAGCGACCCTCGGGCGCGGTTTCGCCTCGTTTTTCGATGAATTCAAGTATAGGAAGATCGGTTTCTACTGCTCGCTAAAGAACGACAATTTTCGAATGAAGGGAAAGGTGGTGCAAGGTGAGACTGAATACTTCGTGAAAGGGATTATGCTCGGGCCTTCGATCAACGTTATCAACAGGAACCCGGGGCAGACGGTAAGCTTCAAGTCGATGCTCGAACGGATAAGCAGGGTGAAGAGGGAGAAGGGAAGTGAGGAGAGTGGCGAGTGATAAGTTCGAGTCGCGAGTCGCAGGTCGAAAAGAGGCGAATGGCCACTCGCAATGATGAGTGATGATGATGAAAAGAAACAGGAGACAGGGAAACGAGAATCGCAAGTAGAAAGGACTGGAGGTAAGACATGAGGAAAACAATTCAGGTCGCAACCATGATGGCGCTTTTTCTCACGCTGGCGTGCGTGACGGTTAACGTCTATTTTCCGGCGGCTGAAGTGCAGCACGCGGCCGACAAGATAGTCGAGGAAGTCCATGGCAAACAACCCTCTTCGACTGCGCCGGAGGGTGAGCCGAAACAGAGCATGTTCAGGCGCGTGATCGATGGGATATCGCCGTTTGGCGGCGTTGCTTACGCGCAAGTGGACATAAATATCACCACACCCAATGTCCGAGCGCTCAGGGCGTCTATGAAGGAACGATTCGATTCGATTCGCCCGCTTTATGACAAAGGGGTAATCGGTGAGGCAAACGACGGGCTTGTGGCTATTCGTTCTCTCGAGGGTTTGGACTTGAAAGGGAAAGCGGACGCGAATAAGCTGGTGAAGGCGGAAAACGCGGACAGGGAGAATCTCTACAAGGAGATCGCAAAGGCCAACGAGCTTTCGCCCGACACTGTGCCGCAGATCAAGAAACTCTTTGCGAACAGTTGGCGCAAGAACGCCCAGAAGGGCTGGTGGATTCAGAAAGAAAGCGGAGAGTGGACGCGAAAAGAATAGCGTTGCAGACAAGGAGATTTTTTCGGAAAATGGGGGACACGATGTGACATCATGTCCCCCATATTCCCAGTCGCCGAGATTTCCGCGCATCAGTGTCTTCAATGAAGACCGGGAACACGCAAAAATCGGGGACACGATGCGGCATCGTGTCCCCGATTTTTTTCGACGCATCCATGCCCTTTTGGGCAACGACCCTTACGTCATGTTTCCAGTCATCTACGTCATGTTTCCAGTCATCTGGTTGATGATCGATATGTAAGGCCAGAAAAAGGAGAGCGTCAAGAAGAGCACGATGAGGCCGAGCCCGAGAATCATCACAGGCTCGATGAGCGACCTGAGCGTGTCCACGGCGGTCTCCACTTCCTGCTCGAAAATCCTCGCCATCTGGCGCGATACTCTTTCAAGCGCGCCGGATTCCTCACCCGTCGCCAGCATATCGGTCACAAGCGGCGGCACGACCTTCGAGCGTCTGAGCGGTTTTTCGAGCCCCTCGCCGCGCTCGATGGATTCGCGCACTTGCTGGAGGTCCTGCGAGAACGCCGCGTTCCCGACAGCTTCTT
>CAYVDS010000024.1:0-33335 GCA_964450145.1 uncultured bacterium | reverse complement strand
CAGGGTCGCAAACGTGTGGGAGAAGTCGGCGACTACACTTTTGGTAATCACTTGCCCGAAAACCGGCATCCGCATTTTCCAGTAATCGACGCGGAGGCGTCCCGAGGGAGTTTTCGCGTAGGCTGAGACGAGGGCGATTGCGCCGACGATCAATATAATGAACAGCCACCACAGCATGACGATCGCGTGCGAGAATGCGAGCGCCGCGCGCGTTATTACAGGCAGTTTGATATCGAACGATGCAAAAAGCGCTTCAAACTCGGGGATCACGAGGATCAGGAAAAGCGCGAGCACGGCGAGGCCCGCGATAAAGATTACGACGGGATACGCAAGAGCCGATCTGACCTGCCGGCGCATTAGGTGCTTCTTCTCGCGGTATTCCGCCAGGCGCGTCATGATCTCCGTAAGCGTGCCCGAGCTTTCACCCGCTTTCATGATGCTCACGAACAAGTGGTTGAAACACTTCGGATGGTAGGAGAGGGATTGCCAAAGGGTATTGCCGGATTCTATTCTGCTTGCAACGTCTTTCAATACGTTAGCAAATGTCTTGTTTGAGGTCCGGCTGGCGAGCGTGTTAATGGCTCTCAGGAGAGTCACGCCCGCTTCGAGCAGCATCACGAGTTGGCGCAGGAAGGAAGTGACGACCTCCTCGGGCACCCGTCCCTTTCCAAGAAGGGGAAGAGAGAGGAGCTTGTCGAAGATCGACGCCTGCTCCATCGCTTTCTGCGGCTCTCCTTCGAAACGAACGCGGACCTCATCGCCCGGTTTAGCGGCTTCCGGATTCTGAATCTTTTCCTTTTGCTCTGGCATCGCTACCTTCCCTCCCCTGATAGTGTCACAAAAGCCGTCTGTTTCGCTTAGTCGCGGACACCATGCGGCATGTTGTCCGCGATTAAGGGCTGTTCAAGCGCCTATAGCACGAAGAACCTCTTCCGCGGTTGTAATTCCGGCGGCGACCTTTTGCGCGCCGCGCTCCAGAATGAACTTCATCTTTGTGTCTGCCGCCATCTTTGCGATTTCGTCGACTGAAACTCCCGCAGTTATCCTGGCCCGTATCTCCTCATCGACCTTCAGGACCTCGAACAGTCCGCTGCGTCCGAAGAAGCCCGTATCGTTGCAGTGGGGACACCCTTTGCCCCGGAAGAAAGGCCCAGCCGATTCGGGCAGCTTCAGTTCGGCCAGTAAATCCTTCGGCGGCTCGTATTCTTCCTTGCAGAGGTTGCAATTCGTGCGCACCAACCGCTGAGCGATCACCACGTTCAGCCCGCTCGCGATCATGAACGACTTGATATTCATGTGTCGCATCGCGGTAATCGTCTCTAGCGCGTTGTTGGTGTGCATCGTACTAAGCACCCTATGACCGGTGACGGCGGCGCGCACAGCAATGTGAGCGGACTCGTCGTCGCGTATCTCACCCACCATCAAGGTGTCGATGTCCAGCCGAAGGGCCCCCCGCAGCACGCGCGTATAGCCCAGATCAGACAGCGGGTTCACCTGCACCTGGTTGACGCCGCTGAGCTGAAACTCGACGGGGTCCTCTATGGTGACGATGTTTTCGGCCAGCACGTTCAGCCTGTTCAGGACCGCGTACAGCGTCGTGGTCTTCCCTGAGCCCATCGGCCCCGTTACAAGGAGCATGCCCCCTTTTCGCTGGATGAATCTCTCGATGGCTCTCTGGTCGGCCGGGTCCATTCCGAGCTCGCCCAGGCCCTTCATGATAGTGCCCCTCCCTAGAAAACGGAGGACCAGCTTTTCGCCGAAATACGTGGCCACGGTGGCGACGCGCAAGTCGCAGTTGCGGCCTGCAACCTCGGTGGTAAAATGTCCATCCTGGGGTGTGCGTGTGTTGGTGATGTCCATGTTGCAGAGAATCTTAAGGCGGCTGATAATGCCCGGCTCGATGGTTCTAGGCAAACTGATTATATCGTACAGGACGCCATCGATGCGGTATCGAACGCGCAGCGCATCACTCTGCGGGTCAAAGTGAATGTCGGTCGCCCTTGAGTTGACCGCAGCCGCTATGATGGCGGTGACGATCTCGACGGGCGACTTGCGCGCGGAGATAGACCGAAGCTTTTCGACTTCCTTCGAGAGGACACCCGCCTCTTCCTCGGCGGCTTTCTTCGTCTCGCGGGTAAACGTCTGCTCTATGAGGCCGCCTATCTCGTCAGCCGGCATGAAAACAGGAACCACTTCCAATGAACTGATGACGCGGTACTTGTCGAGGTTATCCATCTGCTTCGGATCGCTCATAGCAAGGCGGAGCGAACCGTTCTGGCTTGAGAGCGGAAAGACGTTGAAATCGCGGATCACCTGCTGGGGGATCAATTCGACCGCGGCGGAGTCCGGTTGGCTCGAAGTTTTCTCGATATATTCGACGTCGTGATCTTTCCGCAATTTGGAGAAGTGTTTTTCGGCTATAGAGAAGCCCTTTTGTATCAAAACCTTGGGCATTGTTACCTTCCTAAATGCTAGAACTTCAATACTCTATATATTTCATCAATGCTGGTGGCGCCTTCGCTAACCTTGTTGACTCCTTTCTCAAACAGGCTTTTCATGCCTTCCGACGACGCTATCTTCACGATTTGTTCGATCGATTGCTCGGCGAGGATGGCGTTCTTCATGGTAGGCGTAATCCGCAGGAGCTCGTACACCGCTGTGCGCCCGAAGTATCCGGTGTGGTTGCACTTTTCACATCCTTCGGCCTGATAGATTGTGACCTGTCCGTCTTTGAGGCTCATTTCTTGCAGAATCTCAGGTTCGGGTTGAAACTCTTTCCTGCAGTCCGGGCAAAGTTTCCTGACGAGCCGTTGCGCAAGGATGCACAGAAGCGAACTCGTGATGAGGAATGGGCGTATGTTCATATTGATGAGCGTATTGATGGCGTCGGGCGCGGTGTTCGCATGGATGGTGCTGAACACGCGGTGACCCGTCATGGCGGCCCTGATTGCGATCGACGCCGTTTCCATATCGCGTATTTCGCCAACCAGTATGGTGTCTGGGTCCTGGCGCAGGGAAGCTCGCAGAGTAGACGCAAAAGTCAGCTCTATGGCAGGATTGATCTGGACCTGGTTTATTCCCTTGAGCTGATATTCCACGGGGTCTTCCAGAGTGATTATGTTGTAGGTGCGATGGTTGATCCGTTCGAGCGAGGAATACAGGGTCGTCGTTTTTCCCGAGCCGGTGGGTCCCGTCACGAGCGTCATTCCCTGCGGCTTAGTGATGATCTCCTCATAGTAAAGGCGGTCGGCGTATTCCATCCCGAGTTCATCGAGTTTGGGAATGCCGCCGGTCGAATCGAGGACGCGCAGCACCAGCTTCTCCCCACGGAATGTAGGCAGGGCTGCGACCCGCAGGTCGAAGCGCCTATTATCCAGGCTCATCGAGATGTGTCCGTCCTGAGGACGGCGTGTCTCCGAGATGTCCATTTCGGCAAGCACTTTGACGCGCGCGGTGACGTTGGGCTGCACGCGTTTGGGAATCAAGAGCACGTCATGCAGCAGGCCATCGATTCGGAGCCGGGTCATCATGCCTGCCTCGGTCGGGTCGAAGTGAATGTCGGTCCCCCGCGAATTGAGGGCCAGTTCGATGATGGCGGAGACGAGCATGACGGGCTGCACGCTGTCGACGGAACCGCCGATTCTCTTGAGGAGTTTCTGCTGCAAAGCTTCGCCTGCGGCAGAGGCCTTCTGCTCTAAGGAGAGTTCCTTTTCGAGTCTCTGCTGAAGAACGTCTTCCGCTTTTCCTGCTGTCGCCGTTGCGCCTTTGGTCTTGGAGCCGCTCATAGTTTTTACTCCCGGAAGGTTGTTATCCTGAGTAGTTGCCGGCCTTTCATAATCAACTTTCCCAAGATGTTACGGTTACATTTCGACTATCGTCACGGCTCAGCGCCGCCGTGATTTTCTTGTTGCTCACGATCCGGATGCCCTTGTATATAGAGCCCACAGCCTCGACACGGAACACATTCGAGTTCACCTTCACCAGAGGGAGAACCGGCGCTACTTTCGCGGGCGTGAGGCCGGGCGCCTTCGCGAGGTCCTCAGGCGCAGCAAACACGAAGTCATCCTCGGTCCCCTCGACGCCGTCGACTCCCTTTCGGAACTCGACGACTCGCTGAGCGGTGTCCGCGTCCATTCCGGGCAGGGCTGCAAGCACGTCCGAACTCGCAGTGTTAATGTTGACTTTGCCGTCGCCGAGGGTCGTGCACAGAGCTTTCAGGCGGGTGGAGGCGTCGGCGCCGAGGCCGAGCGAGCCGAGGTCCTCGACCGTGAAGACTTTGTTCGACGAACGATATTCGAGGATTCTGGCGAGCGCCTGCTGGTCGCCGCCCAGGATTGCTCCGAGCATTTGGGGCTGGGCGGTCAACACGTTGACGCGCGCAGACTCGTCGGTGACCGTAGTCGCATAGACGCCGTCTCCGAGAGGAGTTTCTTGCGATCCGGTCCACCATGCGTCGCTATAAGAGTCGACCTCGGGAGAGTCTGCTTTAAGACGGGCAATCGTGCCCTCGACACCCGCGGCGCCCAGGTAGTGGGCCTTGAGCTTTTGCGCGTCCACAACCGCATAGGCGCGCGCCAGTTTCATATGCGCCAGGAAAACGCTGGAGAGAAGGCCCAGAATTATCATTACCCCTAGCGCGGCCAGCATCGCCACGCCCTTTTTATCCGCCGCTTTCACTTTCATTCCCTCCTTCGGACCCGGTTCAGCGCGATGGCACGTTGACTATGGTGAAAAACGACGTGGGCTGCGGAGAGACACCCCCCAGAATGAAAACGGTTATTTTCACCGCACTCGGCAAATTGACCGGTTGCGGGACTGTCTCCTGAAGAGGGGGCTGCCCGACTGCGGCTGCGCCAGGCGTCGCCGCGGGAGCAGGAATCGGGGCTGCAGCCTGGGTCGCAGAATCCGGCGGCCATTGCTGTACCCATTCCGGCGGATTCTTGGAACCATCCAGATAGCTGAAATCGAGCCCCACAGCCTGGTGCGAGAGGCTCTCCCGCACCCCCGCTTCCGCTGGGGCGCTCAGAAGTGAACGGGTTTCAACAAGGCCTTCAGGGGGATGGCCGATCTCAGGAGTCGAAAGGTCCAATTTGAAGGATATTCTCTGGACCGGACTGACATGCGCATAGCCCGTGTCGAGCGCGGGGAAACTCAACTGGTCGGCGGGTATCATCACGCCGCCGAAGTCATACGAGCCATTGCTTCCGACGAAAGAGCCGCCTGTTCTGATAGCAGCCGGAAACGTGCGCCTAAGCATATCGGACATCTTCTCGAGGGCTTTGCGAGTGTCCGGATAACGACTCGTCAATTTCTTCGCCTGGGACATCGCGCGAAACGACCTCATAACGCTCGGGATTGCGATTCCCATGAAAATCCCCAGAATCGAGATTACGACAAGGATCTCCATTACGGTCATTCCTGAGTTGTTTCTTTTTCGCAAGCGCATCCGGAACTCCCCTCCTCCCTTCACCTAATTCTTTATCCTGCGCTATGGAAGCGCAACTGCGCTTGAAAGCCTGAGTTCTTCTTTTCCATGCATAAACTCGGTGGAACCGTCGGCCAGGGTATGGACAAACGTGAACGTTTTCCGATTATCCGACACATAGAACTCCTCTTTGGGAGACTCGCTCTCTTTCGTTCTCTTCCTGACCGAGTATATGTGAAGCGTGAAGTCAACGAGCTTGCTGTTTGTCGGCGACAGGTTCGCCTCTGCAATCCACGAGAACGGGGTGATATCTTCGGGGTTCGCCGACGCGTATTCATCGAATGTGCCGGGCCTCTCGTTCAGAACCTTGGCCGTTCCTTCAGGGAAATCGAGCGGTTCCTGAACGGGCAGCAACCTCATCAGCTCTTCCATTTTCGCCTGCCCCAGCATCTGCGCCATTTCCGTGCGGCGCGCGCTCCGCGAAATATCGAGCGCGGCGGTGAAGAACTGGGCGAACGCCACGATCGAGACTTGCAGAATCACGAACGCTATGATCACTTCGAGCATGCTGAGGCCGCGGGAATCACAGGCGAGGTTGATGTGTCGCGGAATGCGCTTCGGCGAGAAAGACGCTTGTCTTGGAAACATATCATGCTCCCCGATGTTTTTCTTGCGCCGCGTTGTTGTCACAAGGGAACGGAGCTTCACTCAAGCTTTATTCAGGACGGCGACTGTTCCGATTTTCATGCCATTCGGGTCAATTACGGGGGCGATGTCAATTTTGATCTTCTTGCCCCCCTTGCCGCCGAGCATCACCTCGTCCTTGAACGACTTGGCCTTATCGAAACTGGTCTGGAGGAGAGAAGATATGTTCTTGTCCGATTTCAGCCCGCTGATGTTCCCGATGGTCACGGTCTCTCCGTCTTTGAAACCGAGCAGTTTCCTCGCGATTGT
Source organism: uncultured bacterium (assembly GCA_964450145.1). GTDB lineage: Bacteria > Abyssobacteria > SURF-5 > SURF-5 > SURF-5 > JACRIR01. The sequence continues at coordinate 26,956 of CAYVDS010000024.1, read as the reverse complement.
ATTGATCATGACGAGTTCGCCGTTTTCATCGGTCATGAGCGCGCCGGACTTGAGCAGGTCGCATATGTGTTCGAACGAACTCTGGATTGCGGAGAAAAGGCGGGCGTTCTGTATAGCCACGCCCGCGGCGCTTGCGAAAGCCGAGAAAATGTCGAGGTCTTCTGCAGTGAGCGGACCGCTATAGCCGGCGTTGAGCACTTCGATCACTCCGACAACCTTGCCGCGCAGCTTGATGGGGACACACATGATGGATTTGGTTTCGAAGCCGGTGGCCATGTCGATGGATTTCTCGAACCTCGCGTCCTTCGATGCTTCCGTCACGACGATCGGCTCGCCGGTAAGCGCGACCTGTCCTGCGATGCCCTGTCCCATTCGGAGGCGGAATTCCTGCACCTGGCTGCCCTTCTCGCCCAACACGATCTTGAAGACGAGTTCGTTCCTCAGTTCGTCTACGAGCATCAGGCTGCTATCCCGTGCTTTCATCACTTTCGTCGCGCAGGTAGTCAGGTAGGTGAGCAGTTGGTTCAGATCGAGAGTGGAGCTGATACTGTTGCCGACGCTGACGAGGGTCGAGAGGCGCTCGATTTTCTCCTCGAGCTTTGTGCGCGTGCCCTTGAGTTCCTCTTTTAGGGCCTTTATCTCCTTCTCTCTTTCGGCCGCGTCTTGTTTACAGGCTCGGAGTTCTTCCTCCCGGCTTCGTAAGGTGTCTTTAAGAAGAGCGAGTTCGTTGCGGTCAACGGTCATCAGAGTTTCCTCCAATGTTAGAAGGGCGCCTTTGTTGGCTAACCCGCACCATGCGGGTGGACTTTCATGTGAAGATAAATATGGCCAGATATTGGTCTGGAATTGGGCACTGTCGGTTGAACCCGCCGCGTTTGAGATGGGAGTATACCATAAAGACTGCAAATTGGCAAGTCTATGAGTGGCAATTCCTTGACAAAGCAAAGATTCACTGGCTATACTAAGGCCGCGTCATCCGAAAATAATTGAGTATTTCAGGCCAAATTGCTTTAGGTGTGAGTTCGTTCGCACCCGAATGGGTGTGTTTGTTTTTTATCGCGCAGAATCTTTACGATTAAACTCGCGCCTACGGGCTTGGCGGCCAAATGCTTGTGTCTTAAGCGATAGGGAACAAAATGATCATCGTCATGAAACATGGCGCATCCGAAGAGGACCTCGGCCATGTAGTACAAGTCATTGAGAAGTTCGGTTATAAGGCCCACCTTATCCGGGGCGTCGAGCGGACAGTGATCGGCGCGGTCGGCGATGAGCGCGGGAAGGCCCGGCTCGAATCGCTCAAGTCCATGCATGGCGTCGAAGATGTAATGCCGATTCTCAAGCCGTTCAAGCTTGTCAGCCGCGAACTGAGACAAGAGAGCACCCAGATAGACATTGACGGCGTGATTGTGGGTGGCCCGGATTTACAGGTGATGGCGGGTCCGTGCAGTGTCGAGTCACGCGAGCAGATAATAGAGATTGCGGAGATCGTCAAAAAGGGCGGCGCGAAAATTCTGCGGGGCGGAGCTTACAAGCCGCGCACCTCGCCTTACAGCTTCCAGGGACTGGAAGAAAAGGGATTGGAATATCTTGCGGAGGCGAGGGAACGGACCGGCCTGAGGGTGGTCACCGAGGTGATGGATAGCCACAATGTGGACCTTGTCGCGGAATACGCGGACATTCTGCAGATAGGCGCGCGCAACATGCAGAATTTCGCGTTATTGAAGACCGTCGGGAGAACCAAGAAACCGATCCTCCTCAAACGCGGCATGATGTCGACCGTCGAAGAGTTGCTGATGTCAGCGGAATACATCCTGTCTGAAGGGAATAATCGAGTGATTTTGTGCGAGCGGGGTATTCGAACGTTCGAGACCGTAACCAGGAACACGCTGGATTTGAATTCCATCCCGTCGATCAAGAAATTGAGTCATCTTCCTGTGATTGTCGACCCGAGCCATGGGACAGGCCGGTGGGACCTTGTTCTGCCGATGGCAAAGGCCTCGATAGCCGCCGGGGCCGACGGCTTGATCATCGAGATTCATCCACGGCCCGAAGAAGCCTTTTCGGACGGTTACCAATCGCTTATCCCTGAGCGCTATTATGAGTTAATGAATGAGGTAAGGCCTCTGATTGCTGCGATGGGAAGAACAATGGCCTGACCACGAGGACTTCATGGAATCACACGATGAAATGACTCAACCGGCAGATGAAATCCTGTCTGAGAAGCCGAACGAAGAAGCAGCAGAGTCGGCCCCGACGGTGAACGAAGACCCCGAAGACGATCAGGGTTTGGAGCAGGCGCCCAATGCGGCCGGACTTTCAGATGAAGAGTTGTGTTCAGTCATGGAAGTTCTTCTGCTCGTGAGTGACCGGCCGCTCTCTGTCCAGAGACTCAGGGAAGTGCTCGAAGGCGTCGCCACGGACAAGATCGAGCAAATCATACGCGATATCCAGAAGAAATTGACCGAGCAAGGGTTCCCGTTCCATGTAAGAGAGGTCGCGGGCGGTTACGTGCTTTCGACACTCCCGAAGTACGGACTGTGGGTGCGGAAGCTGTACTCTCCGAAGATAACCGCGTCGAAGCTCTCGCGCGCGGCGCTCGAGACATTGGCCGTTATCGCGTACAAGCAGCCTGTGACGCGGGCCGAGGTCGAGGCGATCCGCGGCGTCAACGTGGACAGCACCATCAGGACATTGCTCGATAAGCATCTGGTCGAAATAGTCGGCTATAAAGACGTGGTCGGAAAACCCGCCACGTATGGGACCACAAACGAGTTTCTGCTTCACTTCGGGCTCAAGTCGTTGAGCGACCTGCCTTCCATCGAAGAACTTCGGAACGCCAACCCCAACAATACATGAGGCTGCAACATTTTCTTGCGACCGCAGGCGTGGCTTCGCGCCGCCAATGCGAGAAGCTGATGCTCGCGGCCCGCGTCCGCGTCAACGGAAAAACCGCGCGCGAGCTCGGAACGAAAATCGATCCCTCGCGCGACATCGTTGAGCTTGACGGCAAGAGGGTCGATGTCGAGAAGAAATTCTACGTCATTCTGCATAAGCCTCGCGGCTACTTGACCTCGGTGCGCGACGCGCGAGGGCGGCGCACGGTGAGCGAGTTGGTGGCCGATGTGCCCGCGCGGCTCTACCCTGTCGGCAGGCTCGATTTTGACACCGGCGGCGTCTTGCTCATGACAAACGACGGAGAGCTGTGCCATCGCCTGACACACCCGCGTTTCGGAGTCGAGAAAGCATATCGTGCGGAAGTCGAGGGAGAATTCTCACGCGAAGCCGCTGAGCGACTGCGGCGCGGGGTCGTTATCGAGGGCTCGATGACTTCGCCCGCAGGCGTGAGGGTCATTCAATCGAGTGACGACGTGTCGCTGGTCGAGATAACGGTGCACGAAGGGCGAAAGAGGCAGATAAAGAAGATGTGCGAGGCGGTCGGGCATCCGGTGCTGCGGCTGACGCGCGTGCGGATCGGCGGCGTTTGGAGGCATCGGATTAGGCGGGCTGAAACCCGGGCAGTATCGCTTTCTGTCAAACACGGAAGTGGCAAGCCTGAAAAAATTGGTTTCTCTGGGTTAGGTCCGCCCGACCATTCCTGCGGCCGGCGCGGGAATCACATTTTGTAGTTGGCTTCCCGGTACTACTAAAGCGCGAAATCTTGAATTCTTGTCGTGATTTTCTCCTGAGCCTTCATAGCAAACGGCTACTTATTTCCCCCCTTTACAAAAGGGGGGAGGGGACTGTCCCATAATTCTGTAGGTGCGAATTTATTCGCATGCGCGATGTGAAAGAAGCCCGAAAACATTCTGCGAATAAATTCGCACCTACAGAATCCTGCGCTCGTTTGCCAATTACGGGACAGTCTCGCAGGGGGGATTTTTCCGCTAATTTCGGTTGCGGCCTTGGCCGGGCTATGTTAAACCATGAACCATGAACCCTAAACCCTGAACCAAGTTTCTTTCGGCCACCAGATAGCGCACAAAAGTTTTTATTGTTTTTGACAAGCCACTTGCCAGCCCGAAAAAGATATGATATAATGTGTGCGACCTGCGGAAGAAATTTCGCAGCGTACCTCTCCTCATTAGGCTGAGTGTTTGGGGTGACACTCAGCCTTCTCTCCTTTTAGGGCCGAACGCTTTGGGGACTGTCCCTATTTTCTCATCTTCGATGGTACACCAACACGTTGTCGCTGCTAAAAGTGTGGAAAAGCAGCGGGAACGCCGTCACAAGCGCATAGTTCTCTCTGAACCATGGATCATCCACAAGACTTTCAATTGAAAAGACTTCCATGGTAACGATCCAATCGGCGTGGACGGCCCTTGCAAAATCGGCGGAGATGCTTCCCACATTGGGGCCGACGCGTTTTCCAAAAGGGACGGGCAGGAAGGGAATAGCTTCGGGGGTGACGAGCCCGCAGGCGTCGTATAGATGATTCCGCGAGTAATACCCGAGCGCTCCAACCTCAGGGGCCGCAATCGTGTCCGATGGCTTCCCCACAGAGTTGATGAACTCCGCAACCTGTTTGTAAACGAGGACGCGAAGTTCGGCATGGTCTCTCGGAAGGTAGCCCGGGGGGTTGTTCTGGTCGCGGGTCTGCCACGAGAACAGGGCGCTGTTCGTCAGTAGAACCGTTGGTATCGCCACAGATAAGCCGCGGAGCAGGAAGGAAGTGGTCCCGGCGCCGTGTTTGGCGCGCGTGGCCGCTGCCGCACCGGAGAATAGACGAGCGAGCCCGACGGCAACCAGGGGGAACCATCCCAGAAAAACCACGAGCAAATACCAGTCGAAAACGAAGGGGTTGCTGACCGCGTAGAAAAGCAAAATGAGGCCCATGAATGAGGGGACAACGAACCATGTCCGCCGCTCTTCCCGCCTCTGAAAAAAGACGAAGCCAGCGACAGCGGCGGCCACCACTATCCACATGTCGTAAGCCCCATGCTCACGGCCCACAGTCCAAAACGCGAGTTTGCCGGCGATGTAGTGAAACGCGAACCCCGGCGGAAATGGGTAGAGCGGCTGGGACTTTGCGATCAGAGAATGGTAGATAGGAGTCCCGTAATACGCAAGGGCAAAAACTGTCCATATGAGGCCTGGCGCCGCGATAGACGTAGCAAACAAAACAGGCTTCTTTCGGTCACGCAACAGCCAAACCATGCCGCAGAGAAATGCGCAAAATACTCCCTCCGGCCTCGCCATAATCGACAGTCCGGCGAGCGCCCCCGACAGAAGATATCTCCGTTTCATGAGAAAGAAGAACGACCACAGAACCAAAGAAGCGAAGAGAAACATCTCGTTGCCGCCGGTCGAAACGGCCAGCATGTCGAACCGCATAAGGAACAAGCTGGCCGCGATTGCGCCCGCCGCAGTTGAATCAAGAAGGGAGCGAACAAGAAACAGCATCCCAATGCCGCTCACAGCATAGAAGATGGCATTTCCCCGCGCGGCGAGGGCTGGAATATCGGCGGATGGAGCAATCGCCTTCAGGAGTATAAGCCAGACCACATAAAGCGGCGTGCTGCTGCCGAATACGCGCTCGCCGGGATTATATACGAGACCCTTGCCGTTGAAAAGATTGCTGACGTAACGGAAAGTTATGAAGGAATCGTCGTAAGGGAGCACGCCCGCCGTCGCGTGGACGTAGATGACATATATGCAGCAGAGTCCGAACAACAAGATGGCCACACAAGAAGCAATCAGGCGCAAGCGCATATTGGGCCGAGCGTTTTTCTCGATAGATTCCATTCGATTGTCAAAAGCCCTTAATTCGGGGACATGATGCTTCACCCTAAATTCGGGGACATGATGCTTCATCGTGTCCCCGAATTTAGGGCAATCTGTGATCTCGCCTGCCTCATCGTTTCCCCGAATTCAGGAAACACTCTTTAGTTTCTCGTAAGCCCAGGTCTTTAATCTTAACCAGGAACTAGGAACCATGAACCTACCTTCTTAAGAGTATGGTCGTGTTCTCGTCGTCGATGATGTTCTGAATCCGCTCATATACATCTTCGAACTTCTCGCCTGAACCCTGAAAATAATGGACACCCCCTTCGACGTGTGACCTGTGCAGGCCGCCCGCCAATTGAAGGAGTTCAACGTGGACAAATGCTTCCTGACCTGCGAGCGGATTGAATTTATTCGGGTCCACGACCACATCGAAGTAGCGGCGCATAGTCGCAATTTGCCATATACTCTTTGGATGCTTGCATGCTTCATAAGTGAGCCGAAGCCTGTGCTCATGATGCTTCTCGAGGAAATCGAGCCGCTCAGGCAGTCGCCCTATTGTCTTGCCGTGGGCTGGCAACGCGAGGGCGATATTTTCAAGCCGCTTCATCTCCTTGAGCGTTCGAAGATACGCGACAAGGTCGTCAGGATGCGGTGTAATGGGATAAAGCAGCGTGTCCCCGCAGAGCATCATCGCTTCGCGGCCGTCGTCATCATACAAGAGGATGCAAATCCCGCCGGGAGAGTGGCCGGCAAAGCGGCGGACACAGACTTGGTCTTTCTCGAAGCCGTTGAGGCTGAGGCGGCCATCGAAGGCAATGGGACAATCTATGCGGAGCGAAAGGTCGGTCGTCTCCGGTTTCATCGTTGGCCGGGTCGCGCCTCCTTGCCTTGGAGGCGGCATTCCCATCGCCATGAGCGCCGGCCTTCTCTCGACCCACATCTTCACGATTCCCCATGGGTTGCATATCTGGTGCGAGTCGGAAACGTGGGCGGCCACCTTCGCGCCGGAGAGTTCGACGATGCGCCTTCCCAGGAGGTAGTGATCGGGGTGGCCGTGGGTGATGACGAGGAAATCTATGTCTTCGATACTGTGTCCGGCGAGCTTGATGGCGCTAAAGAGTTCCTGCTCGCTGTGGTCGGCAGGCAAAGACTCGATCTCCGGAGGTATCCGCTGGTTGCGCCAATAATAGAAGATGTTTTTTGCGATATCCGTCGGCAGGCCTGTGTCGACGAGAATCAGAGCCTCATCCTCAATCAAGTACAGGTGAGTAGGCCCCGGCCCTATTTTGTCCGGACAGAACGTCGTTATCTGGAACAGCCGGCGCTTGCGTCCGCGACGCCCGCGTTCGAGTTGATATTCCCGCACTCGCCCGCTGCCTAACGGCCCGCCCGGTCTGAGAATTCTGCCTTTGGTGTCCATCAAAGTTCCTTAATGAGAGTGTCCGACAATTCGCGAATGCGGATTGAATTCTGTGGGTGTGAATTCACAATATTTTCAGGCCGTTTGCCGGACGCCCGTGCGAATAAATTCGCACCCACACAATTACAGGACAACTTCTAGTGTACCCTTCGTTCTTTGCCCGCCCAGTATTTCTCGCGGAGCACGCGCTTGAGCACCTTGCCGCTCGGGTTCCTCGGCAGCGTGTCACAGAACTCGACGCTCTTCGGCTTCTTATAGCTGGCGAGATTGGCCTTGCAGTGGTCGATCATCTCTTCTTCTGTGCACGAGGCTCCCGGCTTCAAGACCACAAGCGCCTTTACGGCCTCGCCCCATTTCTCGTCGGGGACGCCGATGACCGCCGCTTCGAGTACGGCCGGATGCGCAAACAGGACATCCTCGATCTCACGCGGGTATATGTTCAGGCCGCCGCTGATTATCATGTCCTTCTTTCTGTCAACTATGTAGATGAATCCATCCTCGTCCACCGTTGCCAGATCGCCTGTATGGAGCCTGCCGTCCCTCAACACATCGGCGGTCGCCTCGGACATTTTCCAGTAGCCTTTCATGACGGTGTCGCCCTTCACCGTAAGCTCGCCAGTCTCGCCGGGTTTCACGTCTTCTCCTCGTTCGTCCAGAACGCGCACCTCGAGTTCGGGCAGCCCTTTGCCGCAGGAGCCCAATCGGCGCACCTTTTCCTTCGGCCCGTCAACGATGTGGTCGGCCTCGGGCAGCAAGGTGACTAAGCCGCCTTCGGCGCAGCCAAAGTCCTGAGTGAAGATCGGGCCGATTTTCTCGATCGCTTTCCGCATCAATTCCGGCGGCATCGGCGAAGCGCCGTAGGTAATCCTCTTGAGGCTCGAAATGTTGTAGTTATCGAAGTCCGGGCAGTTGACAATGAAGTTGATCATGACGGGCACGAGGTGAACGTCGGTAATCCGCTCGTTCTGTATCGTTTCGAGAACTTCCACCGGATTGAAATGGCGGAGGATGACAGTTGTGCTCCCCATGCACGAACAGATGCTATCCCATCCGCCGCCGCTCAGCGCATAGAAAGGAGTGACTACCAGCGAGCGGGTTTCTTCATCTATTTCAAAATTACTGATAGCGAGATCGACAAGGGCCGTGACACTGCGATGCGTGTGCATTGCGCCCTTGGGTAAGCCGGTTGTGCCGCTTGTGTAAAGCAGCCATAAGAGGTCTTCGGCCTCCGGGAACGAACGCGGCGCCTCAGGCGCGCTTCCCTGGATAAGCGCCTCATAGTTGAGGAACGCTGCGCCCTCCGTCTGTACGCCGATGAAGTGGCGAATGGTTTTAAGCTGCGCTTTTACGGAGTCAATGAGCAGCGAGTATTCATCGGATACAATCAGCGCCGACGTCTCCGAATCATTGAGGATATACGCGATCTCGCGCGGCGCAAGCCGGTAATTCACGGGAACAATCATGAACCCGCCCAGGGCGGCGGCCCAGAACGCTTCACGGTATTGGTGGCAATTCTGCGATAGAACGGCGACGCGGTCGCCTTTCCGTACGCCCAATTCGTGAAGCGCGTTTACGAGTCGATAAACACGTGAGAGCAGTTCCTTAAAGGTGAACGTGTGCTGTTCGAATTTTACGGCAAGCTTGTCGGGGTTGCTTGCGACGACCTCGGTCAGTCGCTGTGCTATGAGTTTTTTCGCCATTGACGATTCCTCCCGGAGATTGTGCGCCGGTATATGCTTCAAGATCGCGGAGAGAAGCGTAACTATAGCAGAGGACGGGAGATACTCTATCATAACCGTCGCAGTTGTGGCAAGCTCGGCGGGAGATGCACAGCGTCCGTTACGGGGACACCATGCCGCATGGTGTCCCCGAATTAACAACCCTTTGCGCGCATGGTCACTTGTTATGAGATTCGGTTTTGAATGCACGCCGACCTTGACAACCTGCGTCATTTACTGTATGCTATCGCCAAGTTGTTTCGCTTCCCACCTTTATGTGTTTTTGCCCCAGTTAACATGTCAATGAGGAGGAGAGGTTATGAGTGGTGATTCAGGAGTGATTGTTGCCTTAATTTCAGGAATAGCTGCGCTCTTGTTCGTCTTGTACCTTGTGTCCTATATCATGAAGAAGGACCAAGGCAACGAGAAGATGCAGAAGATCTCGAAAATGGTGCAGCTGGGCGCGAAGGCTTTTCTGAAAACCGAGTACAAGTATGTTTTCTCGTTTGTAATTGTGATTGCAGTGCTTATCACGATCGCGCCGTTTGTCTGGGCCAGCGTATTCCCCGACAGGCCCCCCATCGAACTAGGTCTCCATACGGCGATCTGCTTCATAGTCGGCGGACTCGTATCCGCCTGCGCCGGTTACATCGGAATGAGCATCGCCACTCGCTCGAATGCGCGCACGACTGAGGCCGCGCGGACAAAGGGTATTAGCGGCGCTCTTGATGTTGCTATATCGGGCGGCGCAGTCATGGGCATGACCGTGGTCGGTCTGTCGCTCACGGGCCTGGCTATCCTTTGGCTCTTATACCGTGATCCGGTCGCTGTGAACGGATACGCCATGGGCGCAAGCCTCGTGGCCCTGTTCGCGCGTTCCGGCGGCGGCATCTTCACGAAGGGCGCCGATATGGGCGCCGATCTCGTGGGTAAAGTCGAAGCCGGAATCCCGGAAGACGACCCGCGTAATCCCGCAGTTATCGCTGACAACGTCGGTGACAACGTCGGTGACGTGGCCGGACTTGGCGCAGACCTGCTCGAGAGCTACGTCGAGGCGATTATCGCTACTATTGCCATAGCGTTCTCGCTGTGGAAACTGCCGAAAGCAGTGCCTGCAGTGGAGTCTGTGTTAGGCGAAGCGATAGGCGCTGCGCAGACGTATATCACCGGCGAGCAGTTCACACAACTCATGTTGATCCCATTCCTCATCGCGGCAGCCGGAATATTCTGCTCGATCATAGGCATAATGTATGTGAAAATGAGCGGCGGCAATAACCCTCAAGCCAAGCTTATGAACGGAACCTATATTGCAGCCGTTCTGACGGTTGTGCTGAGCTATATTATCGTCAAAAAAGTGGGAGTCCCGTTTGAAGACCAGTTCGGATCATATGGAGTGATGGGTCCCTTCTGGGCGAATCTTGCCGGCATCGTCTCCGGCATAATCGTCGGATTCACGAGTGAATACTTCACTTCAGGCCATTATAGACCGGTGCAGAAGCTTGCCGAGTCGTCACAGAGCGGACCGGCTATCACCGTGACGGGCGGCATGGCGGTGGGCATGATGAGTACGGCCATACCGACCATCATCCTTGCGGCTGCGATAATACTGTCGTACAAGTTGTCCGGGATGTACGGAGTCGCGCTCGCCGCGCTTGGTATGCTTGCGACAACCGGCATGATTGTATCGGTTGACAGCTACGGCCCGATCGCCGACAACGCGGGCGGCATGGCCGAAATGGCCGGTCTCGACAAGAGCGTCCGAGCAATCACAGACAACCTTGACGCCGTCGGCAACACCACTGCCGCTATCGGCAAGGGATTCGCAATCGGTTCGGCCGCTTTTGCGGCGTTGAGCCTGGTAGCTGCATTTATTGGGGCGACTCGCCTGACGAATGTCGAGCTAACCAACCCGCAAGTGATGGCCGGCTTGCTCATCGGCGCTATGCTGCCGTTCCTCTTCTGCTCGCTCCTGTTCGGGGCCGTCAGCAAGTGCGCGTTCCAGATGATCGCCGAGGTGCGCCGCCAATTCCGTGAGATCAAAGGGTTGATGGAAGGGAAAGCCGACCCCGACCCGACCACTTGCGTTGACATCAGCACTCGCAGCGCCATCAAGGGGATGCTGTTGCCCGGCACGATAGCGATACTCGCGCCCGTTGTAGCTGGCATCGTTCTTGGGCCGAAAGGACTTTCGGGCATGCTCGTCGGAGCCGTTGCAATCGGCTTGATGCTCGGTATCCAGATGGCCAACAGCGGCGGCGCAATGGACAACGGCAAGAAATACATCGAGGCGGGTCATTTCGGTGGAAAAGGCTCGGATGCCCACAAGGCGGCAGTCGTCGGCGACACGGTTGGCGATCCTCTTAAAGACACTGTCGGGCCATCCGTAAACATTCTCATAAAGCTCATGGCGGTTATATCATTGGTTCTGGCGCCTCTATTTGTGGTGCTCTAAGGTGTAACCCGGCTGCAGACAAGTAAATACGTTGCGGCGATTCGGTGTAGTCGCTGCTAAGTATTGAGGGACAGCCTCTTTCGCGATTGGGAGAAAGAGGCTGTCTCTATTCTCTGGCCGTGGTCACGTAGCGGTCAATAATCTTTTTCGGGGGACACGATGCGGCATCGTGTCCCGGAATAAGCCCATCTTACGGATTCATCTGGAATCGGCTGCTTTTCCTGCTTGCCAGGCAGAAGTATCTGTGATACAATACAGCCCGATTTGGAGCGCGGGATGGGCCCGCGCGCGGAGGTGATATATTGAATAAGTATGAAGTTATTTTCTTGATCCGGCCTGACGCATCGGAAGAGATGATCGCAAAGGCGACGGAGAAAGCGCAGGAACAGGTGACGCGCAACGGCGGCATCGTTCTCGGGCTCGAAAACTGGGGCCGAAAGAAGCTCGCGTACGAGATGGACCGTTTTACCGAAGGGATTTACGTGAAAATGGACTTCGAGGCGCCGGGCGACGTGGTGGACAAGGTGGCGAGACATTTCGCCATCAGCGAGGAAGTAATCCGCCATCAGACCATAAGGCTGGAAAAGAAGAAGGCGACCGCAAACTGACAGCCACGAGCTGAACAGCCACGGGCTTGACAGCCGCAGGCTGGACAGCCGCGGGCTGGAGGGAATCCACGGGATGTCACAGCTCAGCATGATAGAGGTTAATAAGGTCTTCCTCGCCGGAAGGCTCACGCAGGACCCCGAGCTCCGCTATACTCCGACGGGCATTCCAGTGACCACGCTTCGCATGGCAGTCAACTCGACCTTCATGGGCAAGGACGGCGAGAAACGCGAAGATGTCTGCTACATCAACGTGAACGTGTGGCAGAAGCAGGCTGAGAGGTGTGTCGAATACCTCAGCAAGGGAAGGCCCGTTTTCATCGAGGGCCGCTTACAAAGCCGGCAGTGGGAGGCCGAAGGCGGTCAGAAGAGAACGGTGATCGAGGTTACGGCGAGCCGCGTCCAGTTCATGGACTGGGCCGGCGACCGAAAGGAAGTTTCCCCGCAAGGGGCGCAGAGCGGCCCGGTGGCGGAATCACCGCCCGGACCGGAAGAGTCTGACGATATACCGTTCTAAGGGTTGAAAGTCGAAGGTCGAAAGTCCCGGGATGGGAGAGTTCGAGGAGATTCTATCCCGACCAATAGAGACGCAGACAAGGGAAGGAATACATGCCAAAACCAAAGAAATCGTTTGGGCGCAAGAAGATTTGTCGGTTTTGCGCCGATAAGGTCCCTGCGGCTGATATTGATTACAAAGATGTGCAGAGGCTGAGGCATTACATGACTGAGCGCGGAAAGATTATCCCCCGCAGGATTTCAGGCAACTGCGCGAGGCATCAGCGCGCCGTGAGCGCCGCAATCAAACGCGCACGCCTTGTTGCGCTCGTGCCCTTCACCGCCGATTAACCACTCTCGCACAGGACGGCGCGCATTTCAGGAAAGCCACTTTTATTCGGGGACATCACTCGGCATGGTGTTCCCGAATAAGCATCTTTTGCCGGCTTGCGCGCTTATCAATTATTCAAGTTGGCCGCCGACAACTTTGCTCCGATGGTACTGACGTGGCCGCTTCTGTTTTTTTCGACAGGCCGCTGGAAGGGAGACCGATGAAGGTTATACTTCGAGAAGACATCAAGAGACTTGGCAAAGCGGGTGAAGTAGTGGAGGTAAAAGATGGCTATGGCCGCAACTATCTCATTCCGCGCAACCTCGCGGTGAGCGCCGACGCCGGACACCTGAGGCAACTCGAACACGAGAGGAAGGTCCTTCGCGAGAAAAAGGACAAGGGCCTTAAAGATGCGAAGAATCTGGCGGAGAAAATCTCCGCCGCTTCCTGCACCATACCGGTTCAGGTGGGTGAAGAAGAGAAGATATTCGGTTCCGTCACCGCCATGGATATCGCGGAATGCCTCAAGAAAGAGGGCATCGAGATCGACAAGAAGATTATTCAACTGGAGGAACCGATCAAGTCTGTCGGAGTGTTCACCGTACCCGTTCGTATCGTCCCTGAGGTCGAAGCAAAGCTGAAGGTCTGGGTTGTGAAGGCGGACTGAAAGCGGGTCCGCCGAGGATAACTTGGGCGACTCGATTTTCCTTCAGGAACCCCGCGTGGCCAGAAAAGAGACATCGTTCCCATCGAAAGTGCCCCCGCATAACCGGGAAGCGGAGCAGAGCGTCCTGGGCGCGATGCTGTTCGATGAACGCGCCATCGGCCAGGTGGTCGAAAAGTTACGCGAGCACCATTTCTACGACGAAGCTCATCGCCGCATATTCCGGGTGATAACCGGCCTCTATAACCAGAGCACGCCCATCGACCTTATTAGCGTCTCGAATGAATTGCGCAAGGCCGGTGAACTCGAATCCGTTGGAGGGGCGACTTACCTCGCCCAACTCCTCGACATGGTTCCCACGGTCGCCCACGTTGACTATTACTGCCGGATTGTGCTCGAGAAAGCGTGGCTTAGGGAGCTTCTTACGGCGGCGACGGAGATCATGACAGAGGCCTACGGCGAAGGACCCGAGGTCGAGGAGGTGCTCGACAACGCGGAGAAGCGCATTTTTGACATCGTGGAGAGGCGGGTGAGCAGTTCCGTTTCCTCGATTGATAACCTCATACATCCGGTTTTCAAGTGGGTCGACGATCTTTTCAATAACCGCAGGCATGTTACGGGGTTGGCGACAGGATTCACGAAACTGGATTTGGTGCTCTCGGGCCTGCAAAAGTCGGACTTGATCATTATCGCTGGAAGGCCCTCGATGGGTAAGACGAGCTTTGCGCTCAACATCGCGCAACACATCGCCGTACGAGAGAAAAAGACGGTCGCGTTCTTCAGCCTTGAAATGAACAAACATCAACTCGTGCTCAGAATGCTCTGTTCCGAGGCGCGCTCGAACGAACTCGCGCTCAGGAATTTGCAGACCGGCTATTTTGATGCCAAGCTGTATCCTGACCTCACGGAGGCAGCCGGCCGCCTCGCTCAGTCGAAGATTTACATTGATGATTCCTCAACGCTCTCCGCGATGGAGATACGGGCGAAGGCGCGGATGCTCAAAGCGAGAAAAGGGCTCGACCTCATCGTTGTCGACCATTTGCAGCTCATGGAGGAACGCGGCCGGGTCGAGAGCAGACAGCAGGAGATCGCGACGATATCGAGACATTTGAAGGCGTTGGCCCGCGAACTTGAAATACCGGTCATTGCGCTTTCGCAGCTCAGCCGGGCTGTGGAACGGCGCGAGGAGAATCGTCCCCAATTGGCCGATTTGCGAGAATCGGGCGCAATCGAGCAGGACGCCGACGTGGTGCTCATGCTTTATCGCGAAGAGTACTACTGGCGTCAACAGAACCCAAATAAACAGAGTCCGAATAATCTCCTGAATAAAACCGAGGTGATTGTCGCCAAACAACGTAACGGACCTACTGACACGGTGGAACTGAATTTCTTCGGGGAGCGGGTTCGTTTTGAGAATCGGACGGAGCAAACCAGCCCTTCCGAATAGGCGAACGGGGGCGAAAGGGGAAAAGCGAAACAGAATCGCAAATCGTCATTCCCGCTTTCGCGGGAATGACATAATATTTTTGGTTTCTTAGAAGTAACTCAAACTGGGGAAGCTATTAAAACGCATTAAGGAGCGTGTTATGTTTACAGGTTCAATGGTGGCTCTCGTAACCCCGATGAAAAACGGAAGAGTGGAAGAGGCGAGAATCCCCGAACTCATCGAATTCCATCTCAATAGGGGCACCGACGTCATATGCCCCTGCGGATGCACCGGCGAGGCGGCGACCCTGACGCACGACGAGCAAATCCGCATCATCGAGATTGTTATCGAAACAGTAAACGGGCGCGTGCCGGTCATCGCGGGCACAGGTTCTAACAGCACGGAGGAAGCGCTTAACCTGACGCGCCGCGCGAAACAAGCGGGTGCGGACGGCGCGCTTATGATTACGCCCTACTACAACAAGCCCACTCAGCGCGGCTTGAAACTCCACTACGAGAAGATAGCTACCGCCGTTGAGCTGCCGATCATGCTCTATAACGTTCCGAGCCGGACGGGTGTGAATATGCTGCCGGAAACCGTCGCCGAGCTCTCGAAAATAGATGGCATCGTCGCCATCAAGGAGGCGAGCGGAAACATCGACCAGGTAAGCGCAATACTGAGCATGTGCGACATCACGGTGCTTTCCGGCGACGATTCGCTCACCCTGCCAATGCTTGCGGTCGGCGCCAAGGGAGTGGTCAGCGTCGCCGCCAATGTCGCGCCGGCGGAAGTCTCCGCGCTGATAGATACCTTCAACACGTGCAACATGGAAGAAGCTCAGCGGATTCATTACCAACTGCTGCCGCTGTTCAAGGTGCTTTTCTGCGAGACCAACCCGATACCCGTCAAGTGCGCGCTGAGCATGATGGGTCTGATCGAGAACGAGCTTCGGCTGCCGCTCGTGTCTCTCTCGCCCGAGAACGAGCCGAGGCTGAGGGCGGTGCTCGAGAAGCTCGGCCTGCTGGAAACCGTCTAACGCGGAGGATAAGACGTGGGCCTCAAAATCGGCGTCTTTGGCGCGGCGGGCCGGATGGGCCGCCGCATAGTCGAGATTGCAAGCGGTGACAAGGACTTTGAAGTAACTGCGGCGATAGAATATCCGGGCCATCCCGCTCTCGGACAGTCGCTCGGAACTCTGTTCGGCATACGGGGTCTCGACGTGCCGCTCGTCGGAAGTTTGCACAAAGTAGTAAACGATATCGAATGTGTCGTCGCATTTGCAAACGCCGAGGCGACGCTTGATTGCATCCGGGAGGCGCACACCAACCGGAAACCTATCGTCATCGGGACAACCGGATTTGCGCCGGCCCAGATGGAGGAAATCAAGCGATTGAGCCAGCACGTGCCCTGCCTGATGTCAGCCAACATGAGCATCGGCGTCAATGTCCTCCTGGCCTTATCAAGGCAGGTCGCCAAACTCCTCGCAAACTCATTCGACATAGAAATCGTGGAGGCGCACCACGGCCAGAAGCGCGACGCTCCGAGCGGCACGGCCATAATGCTGGGCGAGGCGATAGCCGAGGCTACGAACCGCGTGTTCAGCGCTAGCGCTGTGCACGGCAGACAGGGAATTGTCGGACCGCGCACGAGAAACGAGATAGGCGTCCACGCCATCCGCGGCGGCGACATTGTAGGCGAGCACACGATTCTTTTTGCCGGTCAGGGCGAGCGCATCGAGATCACCCATCGCGCGCACAGCCGCGACAATTTCGCGCGTGGCGCTCTTCTGGCCGCCCAGTTCATCGAACGCCAGCCTCCCGGTCTCTACTCCATGCAAGACGTCCTGAAACTGAGTTAAAGAGACAGTCGAGACTGTCCCCTAATTCAATATTCGGGTCAGGCCATTGTAGGTGCGAATTTATTCGCATGACATTTCCGGCCTATTTTCGCCCAGCTTGTGCGAATAAATTCGCACCTACAGAATGACGAGATAATCTCTGTCCCGCAATTCAACCGTCGGAGTCTGCAGTTACAAGCAATTTTCTCTCTTCGATTGCCGCTCGAATTCGCTCGTGCTCTTTCTGAGTAATCGGGTAGGAACGCAAAAGGAAGCAGCACGCGGCGAAACAAATAGCTGGAAAGATGCTGTAGAGGAACTTCATGCTCCAAATGACCCGGAGTGATTGCTCGACATTTGGGACGTACCCCATGAGCGCCAGGAGCTGAAGCCCCATGAAGGCGACCAACCCCACCGCTCCTTTCTCAACGAAGAACCATATCCCGAAGAAAACGCCTTCGCGCCGCGCGCCGGTTTCGAGTTCGTCAAGGTCTATCACGTCCGCCAGCATCGAGTATGCAAGAGCCAGAGTGCACCCGTAGCCGAATCCCGCCAACCCCGCGAGAATAATCCAGATAAGCCACGTCCCCTCGTGGTAATATGTTGAAACCGCGAACACGGCGGAAGAAAACATGAGGCCGTAGGACCACGCTTCCCTCTTTCCGATACGCCGCGACAGGCGGGACCAAAGGATGATGGAAACAGTGGCCATCATGAGATAGCTCAAGATGACGAAGGACGCAACTTTCGGCGCCTTAACGACATAGTCCGCCATGTACAGAGTCAGGATCGGCACGAGCGAGTTGCCCATGAGGGCGATGACAAACACGAGCAACAGGGCGCGGAACGCTTGATTCTTGAAAAGCGCCTTCACCCCCTCCTTTATTGCCACCTGACGCTTCTTGCGCACGTCGATATCTTCGCGCACACTGAAGAACATGATAAAGATAAGGGCCGCGGTGATCACGCCGGTCACTCCCGCTGCGAATGAATAGCCTCTCTGCTTGCTCCCCAGGAAACCGATGCAGAGAGGAGGGCCAATGGCGCCGACGATCGTGCCGAGAACTCCCAGAGATTCCCTTGTGCTTGTGAGCACAGTGCGCTCGTGGTAATCCGTCGTCAGTTCCGCTCCCAGCGAATTGTAGGGAATAGAAAAGATGGTGGAGAACGTATAGGTCAGCAAGTAAACCGAGGTGACGTATACAAAAAGCCCCCAGTGCTGTAACCCAGCCGGCGGGGACCACAGCAGGAAATATGCGATACCCCAAGGGATCGCGCTTATGATGAAGTATGGCCGTCGACGGCCCATCCCCGACTCGGTCCTGTCCGAGATATATCCCATCAGGGGGTCTGTGGCCGCGTCCCAGAAACGCCCGATGAGGAAGGTCCAACTGATGAGAGACGCCTTAAGCAGGAGGACATCGGTGTAATACTTCGGGAGGTACACGATAATCGTCAGAAACATGATTGCAGTGCCGAAGCGGGGCAGTCCGTAGCCGATGACTTCCCGGCGGGAGAGTCTCCGGCCAGTCGCCCCTGCGGAAGGCATAGTGGTCATGGGTCAGTCGTTCCGGGACTTTGAATGTTTTTCGGGAGGGTGCGCTCCCGCGTGGATACACATTCCTCGCGCGGGCGCATTATAGCAATGGACTAGGCCAATGTCAAAGAGATAATTGTGGGTGCGAATTTATTCGCACGGATGGACGAGACGACCAAGAATATTGCATGAATGAATTCGCATCCGCAGCAGCCTGGCTCACATATGCAGTCGCGGGGCAGATTCGCTACACGGTTACTTTCCAGTGCTTGAGGTCTTCTATGGCGGAATGGTTGGTGAGGTCCAAATGAACCGGAGTGATTGAAATCTTGTTTTCACGCACTGCCTCGATGTCGGTGCCGCTGCCCTCGGCCCATCGCGGTTCGCCGTTGCCGATCCAATAATATGGCCGTCCGCGCGGATCGACCTTTTCGACAATCACGTCGTCATATGCGCGCCTGCCCTGTCTGGTCAAGGCCACGCCTCTTATCTTGCTCGCAGGCAAGTTAGGCAAGTTCACGTTCAACAATGTGTCCTTCGGGAGCCCTTCCTTGAGCGCCTTTCGCCCAAGCTTCACGGCGAATCTGGCGGCCACGTCGTAGTGAATCTGTTTGCCTTGCCGGCCTATCGAGACCGCAATGGCGGGCAAGCCGAGGAGAACAGCCTCGAAGGCGGCCGAGACCGTCCCCGAGTATGTAACGTCGTCTCCGAGATTGTGGCCGAAGTTGATCCCTGAGAATAGGATCGCGGGTTTCTCGGGAAGGATGCTATAATAAGCCAACAGAACGCAATCGGTCGGCGTCCCTTCGACCGCGGTCACTCGAGGAGCAATCTGCATTATCCTCAGTGGATGACGCAGTGTGAGCGAATGGCCGACGGCGCTCTGCTCGCGTTCCGGCGCAACTATGTGCACCTCACCCAGTTCGCTCAGGCGTTTGGCAAGCGCCGTAAGACCCGGCGCCCGCACGCCGTCGTCGTTAGTTACCAAAATCAATCTTTTCTTGCTTGTGTTTCTTTTCATTTTTCGAATTTGAAAGAGAAAAAATCGGGGCGGCGTTTCAGCTCACCGCCCCTTGCCAATTCGGCCATATGAACCCGTATTGCACCGGGGTGACACAGCAATTTTATTATACACTATTTGCGCTTCAAATTAAAGGGCGCCTGTGCCCCAAAAGAAGTGGGCATTTTGAGAGCAGACCCCCCCGGAGGCGGGCATTGCGTGCGGAAGAAACAACCCCTAGTCCGGGGCGCGATGACGCATCGCGTCCCCGAATTAAGGGGACCAATAGCCGGTTTCTCGGGAGCGAAGAGCCCACCTATGGCGGGGTTACTTGTGGAAGAAACAAGAAGATTGGATTCCCGCTTTCGCTGGAATGACAAAAACGAAGCGGAAACGACGCCAGGGCTCAACTACTTTGGTATTTGACCAGAAACTTGAAACTTGAAACCAAAAACCATTTCTTAGGTTCTACAACGGTTCATTTCGATGACGGAGGAACTCGATGACGCCGGGCAGAACGGAAATAAAGATTATTGCGAAGATGACGAGCGAAAAATTATTCTTGACCAGCGGAATATTTCCAAAGAAATATCCTCCCAGCACAAAGATCGCCACCCATCCGCTCCCCCCCGCCACATTATAGACAATGAATCTTCGGTAATTCATACTCCCGATTCCCGCGACGAATGGCGCAAACGTGCGAATGATGGGGATGAATCGGGCCAGAATTATGGTCTTTCCCCCGTATTTTTCGTAGAACCGGTGAGTGCGATGAAGGTGTTCTTTGTTCAAGAAGCGCGATTTTTCTTTGCTGAACACCTTTGGGCCGACGGTGAAACCAGCCCAATAATTCACCGTATCTCCGACGATGGCGGCGGTCGTCAGGAGAAGAATCAGCCATCGTACGTCGAGGGACCCGATTGCGGCAAAGGCGCCAACGGCGAACAGAAGGGAGTCACCCGGAAGAAACGGAGTGACCACCAGTCCGGTTTCCATGAAAATCACAGCGAAGAAAATCGCGTAGGTCCAGTTTCCGAAATTGCGGATTATTGCTTCAAGATGCTTGTCAAGATGCAATACGATTTCAACAAAAGTATGTATTAATTCCATGAATCAAATCTGGCTGCCTTCCGAATGCCTGGTTAAAAGCGAAAAACCCCTTACAGAGCGAGTATTATTCTAACATAGGCCGATGGAGAATAGCAAAAGCGCTTGAATTCCAAAGAGATTTTTCGCTTCGTTCCCAAGAACGTAGGTTCAAGGGCAAAGGTTCAAGGTCAAAAGAAACAAAAGAGGGATTCTTCGCTCCGCTCAGAACGACATGATGGATGTCAAGCTACCCTCTTCCACAGTAAATCACGCGAGAGGCGTGATCAGGCGCTCCTAAGGAACCGCAACTGTTCTCCTTAATTCGGGGACACCTTGCCGCAAGGTGTCCCCGAATTAAGCAGGGTTGAAACGTTATTCGGGCAGCGCCCCATTACTTTACGGACTCAATCTGTTCGAGGACCCGGTGAGTGTCCTTTTCCAGATATCGCATACCCAGAAGGTAAAATGCTCCGCCGAAAACGGTTATCAGGGGCATCGTGCTGATAAGTGCGAGGTGAAGGTTGGTCACGTCTGAAAGGCCGCCCACGATGACGGGAGATATGACATCTCCAAGCGCATGGATGAGAAATATATTGACAGCGAAAGCTCCGGCCCTCATGTTAGGCGCGGTGACGTTGAGGATAATCGCATTGGCGGGACCTGTGTTGAGAAACAGGAAGAATTCGGCAAAGAAGACGGCCACCCAGTAGATTTGGGGAGTATCGGCCAGCATCACGACGAGCAGCGCAGGTACGCCAAGAAGCATGCCGACTCCTGAAACCAGAAAATAGGCAGACTTGATTTTCTTCTGAAGCGCGTCTGCAAGCCAGCCGCCAAAGAAAGTGCCGGTTATCCCGGCAAGCAAAGTGGCAATGCCAAAGCAATAATTTGCATATGCCAGCTCAAGACTGCGCACCCGGTGGAAGTAAGTCGGTCCCCACCATGCAAACGCTCCCGTGACAAAGGTCATCAGTATCATAGCGATCGTGTTGCACACATAGGAGCCATTACTTATGAGACCGAGATAGCTTGATGCGGAGGGTCTCCTCTTGAGATACTGTTCGAGGGCTTCTGCGCTCACGGCTTCGCTCTCGCCCCGTTTCGGCTCGCGCATCAAGAGCATCGGCAGCAAAATCAGCAATCCCGGCAATCCCACGACAGGGAATACGGCTCTCCAGCCGTATTTCTCTCCGATGGCTCCTCCTATAATAAAGCCGAGCGCATATCCGACCGGAATCGCCACATAGAAAACCGAAAGGACTCGTGAGCGGAAGGCGCTCGGATATAAATCGGCAATTATTGTGGGAGCGACAGTGCTGAAGCCAGCCTCTCCCACCCCAAATATCATTCGCAGGCCGAAAAGATGGAGGAAATTCTTGGCAAGCGCGGAGACCGCAGTCGTCAGGCTCCAGACAACGAGGCCCGCCGCTGCGATCCATTTGCGCGCTGCTCTGTCGCCGAGCCACCCGAAAACGGGCGAGAACACCATGTATGTGATGACAAAGGCGGAGTTAAGAATCCCAAGCGTAGTGTCCGACACCTCCCACTCGCTTTTCACAAGCGGCAAGACCGCGTTCAAGACGCTGCGGTCGATATAGTTCAGGAGGTTCATTAAGAAGAGAATACCGAGGGTCGCATGAGCGGTCACGCGGAGTTTCGCCCGGTTTGTGGTGGGTTTTGAAGGAGTTTCTGTTGGCATCGTGTGAGAAATGGTTCAGGGACTAAGGTTCAGGGTTTAGGGTTCATGGTTCAGGGTTACCGAACAAGCGCCGCATTGTAACATCATGCTCACAGTGGAGTCAAACTACAAACTACCAGCTCAGCCGACTTGTCATTCCCGCGCAGGCGGGAATGCAGATGGGCCGTCGGCCACTTATTGAATGGATTCCCGCGTTCGCAGGAATGACATTGGGTGTTCGAAGGCCGTAAACCGTAGACTGTAACCCAAATTCTTACTCTTTCGTTTTTTCGCCTTCTTCATTTAACTCTCCACCCGTCACTCGCCACTCTGTGGACGACCTTTTCATTTAACTCTGCACTCGTCACTCGTCACTCGCCACTCTTTAGGCGCCACCCTCGAACTGCTGATCCGCCTCGAACATACTTGACATTGCGTGCTAAAGTGATATAGATTTTACCCGACACCCCAAAGGAACTATTCTAGCTTCACTGTGAGTCAAAATCGGGAGGACCTGTGGGCAAAACACACCCTATTTTCACGGAAGAACATGAAATGCTGCGTCACTCGATACGAAGCTTTGTCGAGAAAGAACTGGCTCCGCACGGCGAGGAATGGGAGAAGCAAGGGGGGTTTCCTCACGGGCCAGTGTTCAAGCGGATGGGCGAGTTGGGTTTTCTCGGGCTCAATGTCCCGGAGCAATATGGCGGGTCAAACGCGGATTTTGTCGCCACCATTGTTTGTGCCGAGGAACTGGCGCGATGCAAATCGGGCGGTGTGGCGGCCTCGATCGGACTGCACTCGAATATTGCGCTTCCTTATCTCGCTGAACTTGGAACGGAGGAGCAGAAACAGAAGTACCTCGTGCCCGGTGTGCGAGGGGAACTCATCGGCGCACTCGGTGTCACCGAGCCGGGCGCCGGGTCCGACGTGGGCTCGATACGAACGAGCGCGGTCAAAGACGGCGACACCTACATCATCAATGGCAGCAAGATATTCATCACGAACGGTGGAATAGCCGATTTCGTGATTCTCGCCGCGAAGACTGATAAAGAGAGAGGGCACGCAGGGATCAGCCTGTTCCTCGTGGACAAAGGGACGCCAGGCTTCACGGTCAGCCGCGACCTTGACAAGCTTGGATGGCGCGCCTGCAACACTGCCGAGCTTGCGTTCGAGGACATGCGCGTGCCGAAGAACGCGATGTTCGGGGAAGAGAATCAGGGGTTCTATAACATCATGATCCATTTTCAGGAGGAGCGTCTGTACATGGGTGTCGGCGCGGTGTGCGAGGCGCAGCAGGCGCTTGAACTGGCGATGGAGTATTCGAAGGAACGCGTGCAGTTTGGACGCGCAATTGCGAAGTTTCAGGTTACGCGTCACAAGATAGCCGACATGGCGACCGAGGTCGAGGCTGCGAGGCAGCTGGTTTACAACACCATTCGCCTGCACATCGAGAAGCAGCCGTGCCAGGTGGAAGTAGCCATGTGCAAGTTGTTTGCGTGTGAAATGGCCAACCGCGTCATAAATCAGGCGCTCCAAATTTTTGGCGGGTACGGCTACATGATGGAATACCCGATACAGCGGCTGTGGCGCGACGCGCGCATCGGCCCTATCGGCGGCGGGACCTCCGAGATACAGAGGGAGATCATAGGGCGGCTGTTGTTGCAGTGAGGCGGGTCATTCGCTCGCAATGACTGTAAACCCCCCGCTTTGGCAGAAATGACATAAGGTTTCCCTTTTTCCGTGATTCAACCGTAGACTGTAAACCGTAAACTGTAAACCCAGTTTCTTCAGAGGACTTGAAATCTTAATGGACCGTAGTTGGAGCAGACAGGTTGCGATAGTCGGCGTCGGCGAGAGCGATATCGGGACGGTGCTCGACAAAGACCCGATGGAACTGCATGCGCAGGCCGCCAAACGCGCGCTTGAAGATTGCGGGCTCAAGAACACCGACATCGACGGCGTGTTGACGGCCGGCACGGCAAACCGCCTGATCCTGATGCACAGCGTTATGTTCGCCGAATACGTGGGCGTCAGGCCGCGGTACACCACCTCGATGCAGATCGGCGGCGCCACGCACATCCAGATGGTTATCAGCGCCGCGAATGCGATCCATTGCGGCATGGCCGAGGCCGTTCTCATCGCGTCGGGCGACTCGATGCGATCGTTCGTCGGCTATGGTGAACTCATGGCGCTGATCGGCGACAGCGTAACCGAACTCTACTCCAAGATCGGGCATTCGCAGTTTGAATGCCCTTACGGACCGACCCTCATCAGCACGTATGCGCTCGCGGCGGCGCGGCACATGGACGAATACGGAACGACTCCCGAACAGTTGGCCCAGGTCGCCGTCAGCATACGAAAGCATGCTTCGCTGCATCCCGACGCCCAGAAGCGCGAGCCGCTTGCTATAGCCGATGTGCTCGCCTCGAAGATGATTTCCTGGCCGCTCACGAAGGACATGTGCTCGATCGTCTCGGACGGCGGCGGCGCGCTTGTGCTCACCTCCGCCGAGCGGGCAAGAGACTTGAAAAAGAGGCCGATCCTTTTGCTCGGCGCGGGAGCGCGGACGACGCAGGAGCACGTCTCGCTGGTCGATGACCTCGTCCGCACGGGAAGCGCCGACGCCGGCAGGCAGGCATACCAGATGGCCGGACTCGGGCCGAGGGACATGGACTTTGCCGAATTCTATGACTGCTTCTCTATCACGCCGATACTGTTCCTTGAGGACTACGGTTTCTGCGAAAAAGGCGATGGAGGCGGATTTGTCGAAGGCGGCAGGAGGATCGAGTTGGGGGGCGAAATACCGATAGTGACGCACGGCGGCTGTCATTCCCACTGTCACCCCGGATTGCCGTCGGGTATTTTCCACATCATTGAAGCAGTAAGACAATTGCGGGGCGAGGCGGGCGCGAAAAGACAGGTGGATAATGCGCGGGCGGGCCTGGTCACCGGACTTGGCGGCCATTTGTCCTCGCACACCGCGCTGATACTCGGGCGCGATTGAAGGGAGCGGCGATGGCCGAATATCTGAAGCAGGCGCCAATGCCGGATCACGTGACGGCTAAGTTCTGGGGCGCCGCAAGGGAACACCGACTCCTCGTCCAGCGGTGCCGCGACTGCCGCGAGCACCAGTTTTTCCCGCAATCTTACTGCCGGCGGTGTTTGTCACAAAAGCTTGATTGGGTTGAGGCGGCGGGAACCGGCAAGGTCTACTCCTTCACGGTCATTCATCGGCCGCCGAGTTTTGCGTTCGAGGAAGACGTGCCGTACACCGTGGCGCTCATCGACCTGGATGAGGGAGTTCGGATGATGAGCAACATCGTCGAGATCGAACCGCAGGATGTGCGCGTGGGCATGCGTGTGGAAGTCGTGTTCGACGACATCAATCCTGCGATCTCGCTGCCGAAGTTCAGACCCTCGAGCGATTGAGGACGGGAAATCCCCCCTTCCCCCCTTTGCAAGGGGGGAAAGAGGAACGGTGCTTCTTCAACCGTAGACCGCAAACTGTAAACCGCAGACTTGGTTTCATAAGGAGGAGTTCATGGCGATTGATTACGTGAAAAAAGACAAGATTGCATACATCACGCTCAACCGACCGGAGGCGCGCAATGCTCTCGACCCCGACACCCTCGAGGCGCTTGGCAGGACGTGGATCGATTTCCGCGATGATCCGTCAGCGCTCGTGGCGATCATAACCGGCGTCGGCAACTCCTTTTGCGCAGGCGCTGACCTCGGGACGATGATCCCCCGCATCACGGGCTCGCCGGAAGGTCTCGCGGGTCTGATAAAAGGAGAAATGGCCGAGATATTCCAGTCGGCGCTCTTGCGACATTTCGATGTGTGGAAACCCATCGTTGCGGCAGTCAACGGTTACTGCATCGCGGGCGGTCTCGAGATGCTGTTGGGCATGGATATTCGGATCGCCTCGGAGAACGCTTTCTTTGCCATCCAGGAGCCGAGGTGGGGCCTGTTTCCGGCGGGGGGTTCGACCGTCAGGCTGCCGCGGCAGGTGCCTTTCTGCAAGGCCATGGAGATTCTCCTCACCGGCGAGAAGATAGACGCCAAAGAGGCCCATCGGATCGGTCTTGTAAACTACGTTGTCCCGCAACAGGAACTCATGCCTACGGCCGAGAAGATTGCGCGTCGAATCGCCGAGAACGGCCCACTGGCGGTGAGCGCCATAAAGAAGTCGGCCATCGAGTGCCTCAGCTTGTCGCTGCCCGACGCTTATGACCACGAGATAGAGCTTGCTACGCCGGTCTTCAAGTCGGAGGACGCCGTCGAGGGCCCAATGGCGTTCATGCAGAAGAGAAAGCCGGATTTTAAGGGCAAATAATCAGGTTCACGGTTCACGGTCTACGGTTTACGGCTTGCAGGATACGGTTCGCGGTTTCGTGTTGTAACTGTAAACCGAAAACTGTAAACCGAAAACCATGGTGGGAGGGTGAGCCAATGGACTGGCGCGAAGAAATCAAGAAGTTCGTTGTTCGCAGGGACGACACGGGCGAAGCGCGCTCATATGTTGACGTCAAGGCGATGATCGGCCGGCCGGACTTGCTCTATTCAGTCGTCGCTGAAATCGGCGAGATGATTCTCCGAAGACACGCTGACGTCAAGGCGATCGGCTCACACGGCGTGGGAGGGAGCTTCCTCATCGGCCCGACCATTCTGTACGTCTACGACCATTGGTTCGACGTAAACGGTTTCTTCATTCGCCTCGATGCCCGCGAAAATGGCACGCACCATCCCATCGAGGGCTGTGTTGAGAAGGGGTCCCGCGTGATCCTCATCGACGACCTGATCGAGACAGGCGCATCGAGCCTCAAGGCGCGCGATATACTGCTGGCTCATGGTTGCCAGATGGACGGGATCATCGTGGTCGTCGACCTCAGCAAGGGTGACAACGCCTGCACGCGCGCAGGCGTCAAGGTCGAGCCCCTGATTGCGCTTTAGCCGCCGGGATGCTTCGCCGATTCC
>CAYVDS010000023.1:31931-39232 GCA_964450145.1 uncultured bacterium | reverse complement strand
GCGTTCTTCTTTTTGTGACGGACTTTTTGATTGGCATGGTCTTGTGGCTCTGTGCAAGCCGAATAATGAATGGAGCGCTGTGTTTATGGTCAACGCTGTTCCACTGAGCATGAAACACAACATTGGCACAGGCGCTAATATCCTCGCAATTGCGCTATCTGTCGGGAAACACGTCCGCAAAAAGCGATGGCTGATCCATTCGCTATAATATACCACAAATCGAGATACGAGCGGTAGGTGTATTCGATTTTGGATCGCGGATTTTGGGTTGAACAACAAAGATAGAAGGGGCGCTAAGCGAACAAAAGGTTGGGGTTCTTGACCGGATTAGCGGGTTGGGATATGATGCCCCCGAAATGGTTTCTGGTTTCAAGTTCTTGGTTTCTGGTTGAATAAGGAAACGGAGAACCTTGCGTCATCCCCCGCAAGCACAGACGGAAATGACAAGTTGGTTGTCCTGTGTGCCTTTGTGGCTTAATTCTTTTCCTCT
This sequence comes from uncultured bacterium, assembly GCA_964450145.1. Lineage (GTDB taxonomy): Bacteria > Abyssobacteria > SURF-5 > SURF-5 > SURF-5 > JACRIR01. The sequence goes on along the minus strand of CAYVDS010000023.1, from coordinate 38,742 downwards.
TGTGTCTCGGGCCTGCGGCCCCTTGCGGTGAAATAGTCTGTGGCGGTGAAATTGTCGTCATTTTGGACGTCACTATGAGGAGATCTGATTATGGACTTATTTCTTAAAGGCAGGGTTGCGCTGGTGACGGGGGCGGGGTCGGGAATTGGCCGGACTACCGCTCTCTCTTTGGCCGAGGAAGGAGTACGGGTTTGCTGCGCGGACTTGTTTAAGGAAAAGGCCGAGGAAACGGCGGATATGGTTCGGTCACGCGGAGGGACGGCAATATCATCAGTGTGCGATGTCACTAGTTACGGGCAAGTGGCGCAGACGGTGGCCGATACCGTAAGCGCGTTGGGCCAACTGGACATCCTGGTCAACAGCGCGGGCGTTTCAGCAGGCGGCTTGTTCATGGAAACAGAGCCGGAGAACTGGTCTCTTGAAATCGGAATCAATCTTGTGGGTACTATGAACTGTTGTCACGCTTCCGCGCCACATATGATCACGAGAGGATACGGGAAGATCGTCAACATCGCGTCCGATGCAGGCAGAGTCGGCGAGAAGCGAATGACGGTTTACGGCGCGTCAAAGGGCGGCGTAATCGGCTTCACGAAGTGCCTTGCGGTCGAGATGGCGCGCTATAAAATCAATGTGAACGCGGTCAGCCCCGGGGTCGTGAAGAGTCCGATGACATCGTGGCTGACAGAGGAGCAAGAGAAGGAATGGGCGAAATATTATCCGCTCCGGCGGCTAGGCGAGACCGAAGACGTCGCAAATATGATTGTGTTTCTATGCTCCGACCGCACCAGTTGGATGACGGGGCAGACGGTGAGCATTGACGGGGGGTTCTCAAGGATCTAACAAATGATGAATGATGAATGCGGAATGATGAATAAAAACGCAGGAAGCGGTGGAATGTACGTTCTGCCTTCGTTGCGTTTCGGCAAAGTGTCTTCTCGAATTTAAGAGAGAACCAATACAAAGGAGCCCTGTATGCTTAAAGCAATTGATGTGCATGCCCATCCGTCGACGCGGGCAGCCGCAAAGAGCATGCTGAAGTATCAGAAGGCGCTCATGCAATATTATCAGAAACGCGAGCTTTCGGATGAAGAAGTGCTGGCGATCTCGAAAACCGAAGAAGACATGGCGCAGGATTTTATTGATGCGGGCGTGAAAGGAATCATCGTCGCATGGGACGCCGAAACCAATACCGGCGAGCCGGCCACGAGCAATGACTATATCGCCAAGCTGACGAGCGATTATCCGCAAGCTTTTGTTGGGGGCTTTGCGTGTGTTGACCCGTGGAAAGGCGAAATGGCAATCAAGGAGGCCGACCGCGCAATAAAGGAACTCGGGCTGATGGGCGTAAAGTTTCAGCAGTCGGCGCAGGCGTTCTTCCCAAATGACCGGCGGTTCTATCCGCTCTGGGAGAAGTGCGTCGAACTGAAAGTCCCCGTGATGTTCCATACCGGCACAACCGGCCTAGGAGCGGGCATGCCGGGCGGTTTGGGAATCCATCTCAAATACACGAAGCCCATTCCCTATATAGATGATGTGGCGGCCGATTTCCCCGAGCTTCTCATAATCGCCTGCCATCCGTCATGGCCATGGCAGGACGAGATGATCGCGGTGCTCATCCACAAATCGAACGTGGTGATGGAGCTTTCCGGCTGGTCCCCGAAATACTTCTCGCCGGCCCTGAAGAAAGAGCTGCAAGGCCGCTTGCAGGATAGAGCGATGTTCGGTTCGGACTATCCGATGATCCCGCACCAGAAGCTCTTTGACGCCTACGCTTCTGAAGGCTACAGGGACGATATTCTCGAAAAGATATTTCTCAAAAATGCACAAAGAATCCTGGGGATCAAAATCTAGAAATAGCCGCGAATCCCGGGTTAACACAGCACAGCGCCGCAACCAAACAGGTTATGATGATTGTTTATCTGCGCGAATCTGCGAAGTCTGTGGATTCCTAATCTTTGCGCCCTTTGCGTCTCTGCGGTGAATAATCCTCTTGGGGCGACAGATTGGTGATTGACTTTTCCGGAAAGCGTCTGATAGTATTGAGGCAGTTAGCGTTCCATTTGTCCCTGCCATTCTCGCCCTCTCATAATTTACGAACAAACCGGGGGTATACCTTATGGGAGTTGAACTGAACACGATGATTCTCGGCCATGTCATTCAGACAAAGGCCGAAACAGTTCCAGACAAGAAATGCGTAATATTCGAGCGAAACCAGAGGCCCGACGTTCATCTGACGTATGCCGACATGTGGCGCAATACCAACAAATTCGCCGCGATGCTTCAGAGGGAGGGTCTCGGGAACGGCGACAAGTTCGCCGTCATCATGAGAAATCATCCCGAGTTTCTTTATGCGATGACCGCCGGAACGCTGATCGGCGCCATATCGGTTCCCATCGATCCGCGCACAAAGGGCGACAAACTCAAATACTATCTGAACAACTCGGAATCCAAGGTCGTTGTCGTCACAGCCGACTTGATTCCCGTGCTGGAAGAGGTTCTTCGCGACGCCACCCCCGTAAAGACAGTTTACGTGACATATATGCCGTGGGAAAAGCCGACGGCAAAGTATCCGACCACGAACGAGGTGCTCGCCGGCCCCGATGTCAATGTCGGCAACCATATCGAGAACCCGATGCACCCGCTCGAGATCATTTATACATCCGGCACGACGGGTGACCCCAAGGGCGTTGTTTGCACGAACAGCCGAATAGCTCAGTACGCGCTTCTGGGCCAAATGGTGTGGAACTACCAGGAAGACGAGGTTCTTTACACCGGTCTGTCTCTCACGCATGGCAATGCGCAGGCCGTAACGGCGATGCCAGGCTTGGTTTCAGAACATCTCGTGGTGCTTAGCGAGCGGTTCACGAAGAGCCGCCTTTGGGACATATCCCGCAAGTTCGGCTGCACGACGTTCTCGCTTCTGGGAGGCATGGCGACCGCGATTTACAGCGAACCGCCCAAGCCCAATGACGCCGACAATCCGGTCAGAGTCGTCGTGAGCGCCGGCATGCCGCGAGCAATATGGGAGCCATTCGAAAAGCGGTTTAACGTCAAAATCCTCGAATGGTACGCCGCCGTGGAGGGCGGCCTCGCCTTCAAACCGGTGGGAGTCGGACCGATCGGCTCGTTCGGCAAGCCGCTCCCGGGCGTGCTCGAAATGAAAATCGTCGACGAGGATGATAACGAATGCCCGCCGGGCGTAATCGGCGAGCTTGTGTCGAGACCATCGAGCGGCGAACCCGCGCAAGTGGAATATTACAAGAACCCGGAAGCCTCAAAGAAAAAGGTCCGTGGCGGCTGGCTCCGCAGCGGCGACATGGGACATACGGATGCGGACGGCTGGCTGTTCTTCGATTATCGCAAGGGTGGCGGACTGCGCCACAACGGCGATTTCGTGCATCCCGACTTCGTCGAGAAAGTGGTTGCGGAGCATCCTGACGTGAGCGAGGTAGCCATTTACGGAGTGCCTGCCGTCAGCGGCGCGCCCGGCGAAAGCGACGTCGTCGCCGCAATCGTTCCATTCAACCGTGGGACATTAAACGTGGCCTCGATTTTTGCCAAATGCCGGAAAGAACTCGAGGCGAACTTTGTGCCGACCTATGTGCAGGTGCTCGACGAGATTCCCAAGACCATCTCGGAGAAACCACAGGAACGGTTCCTCATCGAGCGGTTCAATAATTACAAGGACAGCGTATTCACCGAAGAGCGTGCGAGAAAGTAGTTGATTCTTTCTTTACGCTCTTTGCGCCTTTGCGGTTTGATGAAGAGGAAAGAATGATTGCATGAAAGCAGCCAGCTCGAAGAAGAGGCTTCAAATCTCCAAGCAACTCTGGGAAATAGTCCCTCGTTACTTTGCCGAAGCGCACGCCGCTAAGGCCAGCGGCAAGCTCGTGGGCTGGATGCCGCCGATGAACGGCGCAATCGAGGTGTTTCGCGCGATGGATATCGTGCCGGTGATGCCGGAGAACTGGTCGCCCGTCTGTGCGGCGACCGGTCTCGCGCCCGAGTGCATCGAGGCTGCCGAGCGCATGGGCTACTCGCGCGACCTGTGCGGATATCTCAGGAACGCTATCGGGTATATCAATGAAGGGATGAAAAAACCCGACCAGCCGTTCGGCGGACTGCCGGCTCCGGACTTGATCGTCGCGTTTGGCGGCGGGTGTATTCCCGCGATGAAGATATTCCAGGCGTTCACCGAGCGCTTCAAGGTTCCGACTTTCACGGCGGACGCGCCGCAAGTGCCGCCGGAGGGAATTACCGACGAGTTCATCTCCTTTGCTTCGGAGCATTTTTGGGAATTGATCCATTTTCTCGAGAACTTGACGGGCAAGAAGCTGGACATGGACAGGCTCAAGGAGGTGGTTCGCCTGTCAGACCGCGCGTGCGAGCTATGGGACGAGATAATGGATTATCGCCGCTGCGTGCCCACTCCGTTCAGCGCGGCGGAAATAGGCGTGATGTTCGTGATGGTGGTTCTGCCCGGCACGCAGGAAGCGGTGGATTTCCTCGAGAAATTCAAGCAAGAAGTCAAGGAGCGCGCCGAGCAAGGAATCGGGTGTGTGCCGGAGGAACGATTCCGTCTGTTCTGGGACAATATCCCGCTGTGGTACAACATGGGATTGTTTAACTACTTCGAGAAATTCGGCGCTGTCGTCGTCGCCGAGACGTATTCGGCCGCATGGTCAATCAGGCTCGACCCCGAGAAGCCGATCGAAAGCCTCGCCCGAAAGAGCATTCTCTCCTTCCCACTGGTCTCGAACGTCTCTCTGAAAAAACGGATCGATATGGTGATAGATACGTGCCGCAAATATAAGATAGACGGCGCGATCCTCCACTCGAACAAGAGTTGTAAGCCGATTTCTCTTGGCCAAATGGACGTCAGGCGCGCGCTCATGGAAGAGCTGGAGGTTCCGAGCGTGATATTCGAGGCCGACCATATGGACGTGCGCAACTGGAACGATGCGCAGGTCAAGAACCGCCTCGATGCTTTCATGGACATGCTCGAACAGCGGAAATTCGGCATTTGACAATTCACCCTCTCCTTGCTATAGTAAACCTCAGTTTGGCCATGCTGGGGCAAGAACTGAGCTTGGGGGCTCGTCTGATCCAGACGGTGCAGCAAACGGTTTTGTCGTGAGTTGTGGAAGCGTTATGCGCGTTTCTGCAAGAGACGCCGTTACGGCTCCGTGAGGAGAGTCTGAAGTGTCGGCCTGACGAACCCGCCCCTCGATACGCCAGAATCATTTGAAGGCGTGTCGTCGCACTTATCAAATTCCCAGAAAGATGGTTAGAGGTGAACAGTTGTGTCTTTGAGGATGCGTGGCGATTGTTTTGTCAAACCTCCGTAGCTCTTGTGGCGGCAAGGGCTTGCGATTCTGTAACAAAGGATTTTGAATAAAAATGGGGCTCAGACCGTCTATATTGGCGGTATCTCACAAGTAAGGGTCCGAGACACGGGTCCGAGACCCTTGAGAAAGTAGCGGATTGGGGCAACAGGTGTTGTTGGTCAAGTGAAAGGAAGGAGAATATGAAAGGTTTGTCGGTAGTGTTGTCGGTGTTCCTTGCAATCGCAGTGGTGGTAGCATTCAGCGTTCCCGCTGCCGCCGCCGACCATAACTATGTCGGCGTGAAGGGCTGCAAGATGTGCCACAATGTCCCCGCGAAGGGTGAACAGTTCAAGCATTGGGAAGCCTCGAAACACTCAAAGGCCTATGCCACTTTGGCATCCCCTGAGGCAAAGGAAGTCGCAAAGGCTAAGGGCATCGCCAATCCGCAAGAGGCGAAAGAGTGCCTGAAGTGCCATGTGACCGGCTATGGACTCGATGCGTCCAGGTTCGAGCCGACCTATACCAAAGAAGAGGGCGTCGCCTGCGAAAGCTGCCATGGCGCCGGCAAAGACTACAAGCAAGTCAATGTCATGAAGGACCTCGCGAAATCAAAAGAGGCGGGGCTGATCATTCCCGACGAGAAGACTTGCACGAAGTGCCATAACTCGGAAAGCCCGACATTCAAGTCGTTCAACTATGCGGAGATGTCCAAGAAGATAGCCCATCCGAATCCGCAGAAAGGGAAGTAAGCATCCAAGAACCGCGCCAGGCGCGTGGCGCGTGGCGAGGGCGGCAAAAGCTCAGTTCGAGATTACCGGGGTTCCATTCACATGGAATCCCGGTTTTCTTTTTCTCCGCATATTCTGCCCGCATATTTCAGCTTAACATCCTTCTGTCCTTCGCATGAAGACGGCATGTATGATCATCATGGATTCCCGCCTTCGCGGGAATGAAAAGAAAGGGGCGGAAATGAAAAAAAGGGGGGGAATGACAGAACGAGGGGGTTTCGCCGTCTCCAAATTTTCACTTCAAATTTTCTCTTCAAATTTTCTCTTGACAACTCGGGAGGCTGGCATATAATATGTGAGTCGGTCTGATAAAAACAATCGTTTGTTTTTGAGTCGCTGTTGTGCTCGGTTGCCCGAATCCTTTCCGGGGTTCTGATGCCCCATGAGCGATATATGGCAAAACCCACCCTAGAAACCTCGAAACTGTCGAGGAAAAAAGCAAACAATCGGAAGCGAATACTGGATGCCGCCGAAGCGTTATTCTACGAAAAAGGCCTGTCTTCCACGCCCCTCAGGGAAATCATCAAGAAATCCGGGCTTTCCACTACTGTGTTCTATTCTTTCTTCCCGACAAAAGTGGACGTGCTGATCGAACTCATTCTCCCCCTAAGCGAGGAGATTAACAAACAGCTTAATGTCGGCTTCAAGGAGTCTTCGGCCGACGGCGACCTCATCGAGAAGGCGTTGCAACTCGGG
>CAYVDS010000023.1:779-31921 GCA_964450145.1 uncultured bacterium | reverse complement strand
CGCAAGGTCCGTTGAGAAAGGTCACCGACAGGATGAAGGAAATCGTCATCAACCAGTTCAGGCTGGGTGTGGCGAAGGGGTATTTTCGGCCTGTCGATCCAACGATATTTGCGTACTCTTTCATTGCAGCATTTGACATGCACCTGTATCGGTGGGCGGTGCTTGGAGAGTTGAGTCGTGGCGAAATGATTGAAAGCGCCGGAGCGCTTGCCGAAGTGTTCAGAAGCGGGCTTCCGCAGAATAAACGGGGAAAGGCGAAGGGCGATAGGGAAAAAGGGGAAACGTAAACCAAAATAGGACATGCAGTCATAAGATAAGAACCCAGAGAGGAGGTTGAATGCATGAGCAAAGGTAAGCAGCAGGTTGAAGAGATGGTGCACAAAGGAAGGATCAAGGTTCCCTATACATGGTATGTCGGCGAGTACGGCAGCAAGTTCTACGTCGAGTTAAGGGACAACAAGAAGATATGGGGAACCAAGTGCTCGAAGTGCGGAAAAGTGTTTGTGCCCCCCAAGAAGTCTTGCGGCGCGTGCTTCGTCCCTATCACCGAATGGGTGGAACTCAAGGATACGGGCGTCGTGCAGACGTGGACAATCGTGCGGTACGACGCGCCCGGCCTCCGGCCTCTTAAACCGCCCTACGCCTGCGGCATCATCAAGCTCGACGGCGCCGATTCGGGTTTCGTCCACATGATCGCCGGAGGCGACCTGAAGAAGCTCAAGGCGGGAACGAGGGTGAAAGCAGTGTTCCGCGAAGAACGCCAGGGGAATCTGCTGGATATAGAGTATTTCGAGCCAGTTTGAGCAGGCGTTCCGGCAGAACCACGTATGCGATAAGGAAATCACACCGGGAGTCCAAGACATGGAAAAAATAGCGATTGTTGGCATTGGCCAGACGAAACACGAGCGGCGCAAGCGGGCCGACAGCTTCGCCGAACTTGTTTACGAGGTAACGACCAAAGCGCTTGCCGACGCGTCCATGACCATCAAGGATATCGACAACGTGATAACCGTCTCGAACGATTTCTGGGACGGAAGGACGATCTCAAGCATGGCCATCACGGATGCGTGCGGGTCAAACGGCAAAAACGTGTCCACTGTCGAAGGCGACGGCACCTTCGGCGCGCTTTACGGAATGATGCGAATCCTTTCAGGCTACTACGGCACAACGCTTGTCGTATCCCACCACAAGGGGTCGGAGAGCATTATGGCGCAAATCACGAACGCCATGTTCGACCCAGTTTACGAGCGCATGCTCGGGCTCGATTCGATAACATCGGCGGCTCTCCAGGCGCGCGCCTACATGGATAAGTACGGCGTCACCGAGGAGCAATGCGCCAAGGTTTCTGTGAAGAATCACCGGAACGCGAGGAAAAATCCCAACGCTCAGCTTCCGATGGACATCACCGTCGGAGACGTGATGAAATCGCGCAAGCTTTCTGACCCCATAAAGCTGCTCGACTGCTCCCCCATCAGCGACGGAGCATGCGCGATAATACTAGCCAATGAGAAGAGGGCAAAGAAGGTAACGAAGAAACCGGTTTGGGTGAAGGGCGTGGGTTACTGCGCGGAAGCGTACCGCCTTGGCGACCGCGACCTGGCCGATCCGATCGCGCTCGAAGCCGCCGCCAAGAAGGCGTATTCGATGGCGGGTATCAAGAATCCATTGAAAGAGATCGACGTGGCCGAAGTGTACGACGCGTTCTCGTACATGGAGCTCTTATGGACCGAGGGTCTGGGTTTCTGCGAGCCGGGCAAAGGCGGGAAGCTGCTCGAAAAAGGAGTGACCGAGATGAAGGGGCAACTGCCGGTGAATCCTTCCGGCGGCGTGCTCTCGGCGCATCCGGTCCTGGTGGCCGGCCTTGTCAGAATCGCCGAAGCCGCTCTCCAGATAAGAGGAGACGCAGGCAAGAGACAAGTCGAGGACGCGAAGACAGCTCTGGCTCACGGCATCAACGGCCCTTGCGGCCAGTCACACTGTGTTTGGATTCTTGGCAAATGAAAGCGAGGAGGTGAAATCGAAAATGGCCAAACGAGTAGCTGTAGTCGGATTCGGTCAGACTCATCACGCTACAACCCGCAGAGACGTGAACGGCATCGAATTGATTAACGAAGCCGTGGTCAGAGCGCTCGATGACGCCCATCTCACGCGCGACGATATAGACGCCGTCGTTATCGGGAATATGGACCACTTCGAAGGAATCAATTACGTTGACAACTGGAGCGTCGACGGCTCAGGCGCGTACATGAAGCCCTTGTTCAAAGTCTGCACCGGCGGCACAACGGGCAGCACGGTTGCGATGGCCGGATTCTATCACGTCGCTTCCGGCATGTTCGACACTGTCCTCGCGATCGGATGGGAGAAGAACTCAGAGTCCGACACGACCGGCGCAATCATCACGGCGTTCGAGCCGGTATGGGACCGTCCGACTTTCGCCGGCGCCGTGGGCGGCCTCGCGCAGGACGCCATGGCGTATATGCACGAGACCGGCGCGACTCTCGAAGACTCCGCCAGGGTGGCCGTGCGCGACCGACAGCATGCGTTGAACAATCCGTATTCGCATTTGAAACTGAATATTTCAATCGAGGACGTGATGAATTCGCCGATGATCTCCTACCCCATTCGCTTCCTCGATATGTGCCCGCGCACTGACGGCGCCGCTGCCGTCATTTTCGCTTCGGAGGACAAGGTAAAGAAGATAACCGACAAGCCTGCATGGTTGCTCGCGACCGCGAATCGGCACGACTACACAATGGCCGGCGATATACCGTTCGGCAAGCTCACAAGTTTAGAGGCCGCATCGAAGGAGGTTTACAAGAAGGCGAACATAAAAGAGCCACTCAAGCAAATCGACGTGGCCGAACTCTATTTGCCCAGTTCGTGGGCGGGGCTGATGTGGATAGAGATGCTCGGCTTCTGTAAAAGAGGACAAGGGCCGAAGCTGGTGGCCGACGGCATCACGAACATGGGCGGTGAGCTTCCTATCAACCCCTCGGGCGGAGTGCTCTCATGCAATCCGATAGGGGCAACCGGTCTTATCAGGGTCGGCGAGGCCGCTCACCAGATTATGGGGAAAGCCGACAAGCGACAGGTGCCCGACGTGAGGGTCGCGCTGACCACGGGATTCGGCGGATGCTTCTGGTCGGACGTCATCCTCATGGGCAAAGACAAGCCGAAATGAGGCGGGGAGTTTACTATGGCAGATGAAAAACCAAAGAAGGAGTTCATAAAGATTACCTCGGGCGAGATGGCGCAGCCGTTTGAGTGGTCGGTCGGCCGCCCGGGAAGCAGGTTCCTCATGGAACTCAGGGATAATAAACGCTTCATAGGCATCAAGTGCCCTAAATGCGGGGTGGTTTATGCGACTCCGCGGCAGGTTTGCCGCACTTGTTTCGTCGAAATGAAGGAATGGGTTCCGCTGAGCGACGAGGGCGCGGTTGAAACTTTCACGATCCTCAATTTCGGATTCGTCGATCCGGATACGGGGACGGAGCGACCCGTGCCGTATACTTGCATATTCGTCAAACTCGACGGCGCCGACACCACGATCGGGCATTTCCTCGACGAGACTGACGTCGACAAGATAAAGATAGGGATGCGAGTGAAGGCCGTTTTCGAAGAGAAGCGTAAGGGCTCGCTGCTCGATGTGAAGCACTTCACGGCTATCAGCAAATAAGTTGTAGCTAATTCGGGGACACGATGCCGCATCGTGTCCCCGAATTGGCGCCTTGTTTCCTTCCCGCCGACCGTGATATCATTGCCCACGAATAATCCATTTCAGGAAACCATGATTCCGGGAGCGACATAAATGAACAAACAATTGGCCACGCGATTGCGCGAAGAAATCAGCGCCATCGAGATCGTGGATACACATGAGCATCTGATGAAGCGCGATGTGCTCAGCGATTTGGGGATCAACCTCTTTTCGGCCCTCGAACTCGAATATCTGAAAGACGACCTCCTGACCCAGGGAATGGACCCGAATCTTCTTTTGGAAAGAGCGTCGGAGCCGGACGCCCTGATTGCCGAGTTGACGCCACTCCTCAAACGAACGCGGAACACGAGTTACTATCGAGCATTCTTTCAGGCGCTGCGCGATCTGCACGAGCTAAGAGGGGATGAACTCGACCCGGCGAATCTTAAGGCCGTTTCTGAACGCATCAACCGCGCATACGCGAATCCTGATTGGTATCGTTATGTGATACGCGACGTGTGCAGAATCAGGTACATGCTGAGGGACATGGACTACCTTGCCGCGGACAACGACTTCATCAAGCCGGTCATTCGCATGGATAGCTATCTTATGCTGCGACACAAGAATCTGCTGGAGTCATGGATCGAGAAAGGGTATCCGATGTATGCGCTGCGCGTCCCGGACGCCGAGTATTCCGAGCGCGTGAGAAATCTCGACGACTATCTGGCCTTTATAGATGCCGACTTCCAGCGGGCGCTTGACTTCGGGACAGTTGCAATCAAGATAGGCATCGCATATAACCGGACGCTCGAATTTGATAAGGTTTCAATTGACGACGCCAATCGCGCGTTCAAATTGCCGGACGAGAAAACCACATGGAGCGACATGAAGGCGTTTCAGGACTTCATAATGTTCAGGATCATTGAAAACGCGGGCCAACGAGCGTTGCCCGTGCAGATTCACACGGGCATGTTCGCAGCCGGCAAGAATACCCTGTGGAATTCGAACCCGCTTCATCTCACCAATATATTTCTTGAGTTCCCGCACGTGCAGTTCGACATTTTCCACGGGGCATTTCCGTTCACAGGAGAGATTGGCTCGCTTGCGCTCATGTTCCCGAACGTGTATTTAGACACGTGCTGGCTTCCGCTTATCTCTTATACAAGTTTCAAGAGGGCGCTGGGCGAATGGTTAAGCTATGTGCCCCTCGGAAAAATTCTATGGGGAGGAGATTGTGGCTGCGCGGAGGGCATATATGGCGCCGTGTACATGATACGGCAGGCGTTGTCGGAGGTTCTCGCTGAAAAAATAGAAGACGGGCTCTTTGATGAGGACCTCGCCCTCAAAATAGCGAAGGCGATCCTCCACGACAACGCGCAAAGGCTGTTCCGTTTCTAACGGGAAAATAGGGACAGACCCGCAACAAAGGGTCTGTCCCTATTTTCCTTATGTCGCAGGCCAAATTCTTGAGAAAAACACTTGACAACAGGGAATTTATGTGGTATCGTTTAGCACGAGAGTAAAGCTCTTCGCAAAGAGTTAGTTCGTAAAGCCGTTCGCTCAGGTCCGTAAGAGTTTTGGTCGACTCTTACGGATTTTTTTGTGTAAGAATGCCTTACCCAAAGATTTCAGCAGAGGAGGTGAAAAGAATTGGCAGAAGGAACAGTAAAGTGGTTCAATGACCAGAAAGGTTTTGGGTTCATTACCCAGGATAATGGGCCGGATGTGTTCGTGCACCATACGTCCATCGCGGGAAATGGTTTCAAGACGCTTTCGGAAAATGACCGCGTCCGTTTCGATACGGTCCAGGGTCCCAAAGGCCTGAAAGCAGAAAACGTGGTAAAACTGTAACGGTTTCCATAATTACTGCGCGCAAATCCCTGCATCTCTTCAAAAAGATGCGGGGGTTTTGCTTTTATGAGAAACGTCCCAGCCGAAGGAAGAGAAAAGGGGTATCCGCAGATTTCGCAGAATTTGCTCACCGCAGCGAAGCCGCAACCAAACCAAAACAGAAGAAGAAACTTTGGACCACGAATGTCACAAATGAAAAAGCGAACAACACAAATGGAAAAGAAGAAGCTGGGATCACGAATGTCACGAATAGAATGAATTACACGAATACAGCCCCTCTCTTGCCATTCCCGCGAAGGCGGGAATCCATTTAGGGATAACAAAGCGAAAGGTATAGCGATGCACGGCGAGTAGTGGAATAATGGAATATAGTTGAGCCTGTCAAAAGGGGAGAAACTGGCGCTGTGCGGTGGTCACGCTAAGAATAGCTTTTCAAGGAGCCGACTGTGAGAAAACTGATGCAGATGGTAGTCCTTGCAGCGCTGTCCCTAGGCGCATTGGCTCTTCCGGTTAGCGCTACCGACTACGCAATTGACCCCGAAAAGAGCGAATTGGTGGTGCGGCTGTTCAGGGGCGGATTCGCCGCAGCGCTGGGGCACAATCATGTGATCCGCGCCGCCGATTTCTCAGGCAAAGCCAGTTTTGATCCGGAGCATCTATCAACTGCCTCGATATCGGTTGAAGCAAAAGCCGATTCGCTTCAGGCGGATGAACCTGCGCTTCGCGAGAAGTATCAACTTGCAGAGGTCGTAAGGGACAAAGATCGCCGGAAAATCCAGGCTACGATGGAATCGGCGGAACAAATGGACGTCAAGAAATTCCCGACAATCAAATTCGAGACGACGAAGGTCGAGAAAGAATCCGAGGGAAAATATACTGTCAGCGGCGATCTGACGATGCACGGGGTGACACAGCCTGTTTCATTTGTTGCGACGTTGAGCAGTGAGAGCGGCCATCTGCGCGGGCGGGCCTCATTTCGGTTCAAACAGAGCGATTTCGGAATCAGGCCATATAGCGCGTTACTTGGCGCCGTTCGCAATGAGGATGAGTCCGTCTTCTATCTCGACATCGTTGCTGTTGCGCGCCCGGAAAACGACCTCAAGGACTGATTTTGATTTTGGATTTTGGATTTTGGATTGAAAAGAAATTGAAAGAAACAGATGGCAAGCGCCGGACAGGTTTCTTGGTTACGTTTCAAGAAAACTAACCTTATTCGCGGGCACACTCGTGAAATTCATGTTCCGGTTCCTGTTTGTTAGCGCGTCAGCATTTCGAGGAACCCTTGCACGCGCGTCCGTATCTGCTCGTGGCTCGGGCCAAGGCGGTGCTCGACCTCGACTGTCATATTGGGGATGCCCACCTCTTTGAGGTTTTCGCTGAGAAATGGCTGCTCGGCCAAGTGAGGGTCGCAGAACTTTTGAATGACGAATATGAGCGAGTCGGCGCGGCTTTCGCGCATACCTTCGAGAATGAATTGCAATCTACGCCTTGCGGGCAGCCTGCTCGGACATGGAGTGCGCGAAATATATCGGCGCGCGAGCGACTCGACGGGGTTTTCGTTCGGCTCGACAAGATCAAAGAAGCTCCGCGCGCCCGTACATAAATCGTCGCCCACTATAGTGGCGCCCGCCTCTTCAATAACCCTGAGAATCTCCGGATCATGCAATTCGCTGCCTGAAATGAATACGCGGTGAGCGTCTTGTCCGCATCCGACAGGCCTCAGAATTTCCGGAATTAGTGATTCGACCGCATCTGAGAATTCATCAGCGGGCATGAGAACGCCCGCGAGAACGATTTCGAGCGTCTCACTTCCTGATATAGGAGCGGGGTTGGCCGCTCGCAGCGAATACAGCCTCTTCAAGACAGAGCGCCTGCGGTTGTACAACTCGATGCTCCTGTCAATTGACTCGCTCGTTATCTCAATACCAAGGTGTTTTTCAAGGGCGCCCTTAAGCGTGTTGAGCTCTCTCACCAGATACCGTAGCGACCCTTCGCTCAAAAAATATGGCGGCGAGAACATGTAGGTGAAATCGGTCTTTATGTTGCGTTGCCAAATGCCGAAGAGCCCGCATGTCGCGTCGCATGTGTACGCATGCAGGATGCCGTCCAGATAGTCAAATCCTCCTTTGAGGGCCGTGTCGAGGACTCCCCGCACATATGGACACACGAAGCTCTGCATCAAGGTGTCGGCCTGAGTGATGTCCTCGGTCCCTCCGAAGAGACGCACTGGGTGTATGCCTGCCGCGTGCAGTAGTTCCTCAGGCGTGTAGCTGCAAAAGTAGCCGAAAATTTTCCTGCCGGTTCGTTTCTTAAGGTCTCGGAGATATTCGGTGCGGTTTTGCCGAATCTCTCTGAAAGTCTCAACTGTGGGTGCGTTTGCGCTCATGTTTCTTCCCTATTTCTGTTCATCATTCATCACTCATCATTCATCATTAACTCTGCAATCTGTGGTTTCGTCATCGCTCGTCAGCGACCTGCCGGCCTCAGCACTAGCCGCCCTTCGACTCCTTCAGAAAAATCTTTCCGGTCCATCAGCAAATCCACATATTCGCCCTTTAGCCATTTGTGAGAAAGGTCAGAGTAATGGTGGCTGAAGGGATTGCCCGACTGCCCGCTCGTATGAATCCCGAGGGTTTTCTGAACGTGTGAGAAATCCATAATGTGCCTGATTGAAGCGGTCATAGTCACGCTGTATGGCTCATTAAAGTCGAAAGTCGCTCGATTCACGGTTTCGCCGTCACCCGGGAAAGGAAACGGCCCCATATTGAAGAGCGCCTTTGCAATGCGATTCCGATCAAGCGGATGTCTCAGTTCGACTGTATGCACGCGGCCCCATTGCCATTTCGACATGTCGTTTCCAAATCTCTTTTCGAGCGCCGAGACCGCCTGCTGGAAGCTTCGGGCGGCGATATCGTCGCGCGTTTCCACCTTGTCGGTGCGCACGTCATCGAACCAGCGTGAGCCTTGCTTCATCAGTGAGACGAACCGTTCGATCCATAAGTAATAATCATCCAGATACTCCTTGGCCACGTCCTCGCCCATCTCATCGACGAAGGTGTTCATCACGAATTTCAGGAGAAACTCATGGTATATGGTGGCCGCGACGCTGTCGGTGGAGTTTTTGAAATCCCATCCTTTCAGGCGCATGACGGCTTCGCGCGACGGCTGATCGGGCAGATTGTCCAGAGCGGACATAACGCTCTCGCAGATGAGTTTTGCGAACAGGGATGTCGTGTCCGCCTGCATTTGCGCCATGTCCTGCGCACTGTGCTTATCTTGCGCGTTAATGAGTTCCGTAATTCTTTCACACCGCAAACTGGGCGCCCATTGAGCGCCAAGAAGATTCCCGTATCCATTGCCTACTACGCGGTTATTCGCGGTGACGATATAGCCCTCACGCGGGTTGAAGACATGAGGCATCTCCTCGAAGGGAATGTACCCCTTCCATGCCGTGTCGCTCGTCCACCCTTTTCGCGGCAATGTCCCATCGCCCGTTGAACGGACAGGCACTATCCCGGCCCCATAATATCCGATGTTCCCCTCGACGTCCGCATAGATGAAATTCTGAGGGGCCACCCCGAATTTGCTGAGCGCACGGCGGAACTCGGCCCAGTTGCTGGCCTTGCTGATGGCTGGCAGACTTTCGAATTCCAGCGTAGGCTCAAAGCCGGTCCAACTCAAGCTGATCGCGTCGGCCACGCCGGGAACGACATCGTTCAGGAGCGGTCCATGAATTGTGCGCTTGATTTCCTTTTCGATGAACGAGAGCCTCCCTTTGGCCGCGCGGAACGAAATACGTTCAAGCCTTGTGTCCATTTCAACCCATTTGCCGTCGTATTCGTATTCTTTCAAGTCTTGCGGATTCAAGCGTTCGACGAACAAGTCTTGGATATCGGCGGTCATGTTGGTAAGGCCCCAGCCGATTTTGCGGTTGTGACCGAGCATGGGCAGAGGAGTGCCGGGAACGAGGCCGCCAATCACATCATATCCACCGCCGACAAGATGGACGTAGTACCAGAGCGAGGGCATCCGGGTGCCGCTCAAATGCGGGTCGTTGGCGAGTATCGGCGCGTTGCTCTTGGATAACGACGGGCCGATTACCCAACTGTTGCTTCCACCGGGAGAGCCGACAATCTCATCGAGCATGTGCGCGCCATTGGTCGCTTCTGACGCCGCGGGCGGCTTCTCTATGACGGCGGGGGGAATAATGAATGGCCCCGTAACCGGATACGCGGGGCCAAGCTCCACCGCACGACGCGGACCCAGTTTGGAGGCAACTCTGAGCATGACGAGTTCGCTTTTGTAATTGAACGAAAGCTGCCACGCAAGCAGTCTCGAGATGGCAAGTGTGTCGGTCGGCTGCCAACGCTCAGGCCGATACTTGAGCATGCGGAACTCGGGCGGCAAAGCTTGAAGTCGCTCGATGCAGGCGTTCACACCGTCGGAATACGAGCGCAGAATTGCTTTGCTTGCGGGGGGTAGATACCCGAGCTGGCGCTTGGCTATCTGCTCGAACCCGACTGTTCGGACAAGCAAATCGGATTCCAAGGTGGCCTCCCCGAAAATCTCCGCCAGACGCCCCGTAGCCGCGCGGCGCATGAGGTCCATTTGAAATAAGCGGTCCTGCGCACACACAAAGCCGACCGCAAACATCAGGTCGGCCTCGTTTTGGGCATAGATGTGGGGAATGCCGTACTCATCGCGGTAGATTTCTACTTGCTCGGCCAGGCCCGCCAACATCATCTCGCCGGATATCCGCGGCAACGACTCGCCGAGCTTGTGACGACCCCACAGGACGGCGATGAAGGCTGCCGCTATCATGATGACGCAGGCAAGGCAGACGATGGTCAGGAATCTTCTCATGTGAAATCCTATATCGGATGCTTCGCCGGAAAATGGGGACAGACCCGTAACCCAGGGTCTGTCCCCATTTTCCGGGGGTTCCTGTTATTCCAGACGACACGGGGTGCAAACAGAAGCAATTATAGGGGGGCGGGAACGGTGTTGTCAACAAACCGGCTCCGAGCGCGGCAGGTTTTTTCACGCCGCGCCATTGACTTGCCACCACCCTGCGGAAGGTATAGAATACCCCGCGTATCGCACTGAACTCCGTATGTCGTTCTCGCGAAAACAGGAATCCATTTTTCTTGTGCGGGCCGCATTCGAATCTGGAGTCCCGCTCTCGACTTTCGCGGGAATTCCATAAGCTTTTCAGCTTCTCTGAAATTCAGCCACGTTCCATGAAACCCTAAACCATGAACCGACTTTTCGTGGAGGCGAAAGGATGAAAAGAGCACTCATTGTACTGTTGATTGTATTAGTCGTTTTACCTGCGACATCAGCCTTCGGCGACGAGCCGCGGCGCGAAGACATCGGCGACCTTATCGTGCTTCATCTTTACGGGTCGTACCGCGAAATGGGCCGCCAGCAGGCGGAGCTTCTGGGCCCGAATCTCCGCGACGTCTATGAATATCAACTCGCGGATTACAGGCGCCTCGTTTCCGAGGCGGGCTTGGGTGGCTTCCTTTTCAATGGCATCTATATGCCGATTTACAATGGTCTGGCGACAGTCAGGGAGGATAGCGGTCTACACGAGGAGATGGCTGGAATGGCTTCAGTTCTCGGTGTGCCGCCCCGCAACGTAATGCGAGCGCTCCTCAGCCTCGCCGCGGGCTCGACTGTTTTTGCCGCCACGCGCAGCGCCACGGCGGACGGACAAGCGCTCATCGGAAGAAACGTTGACTGGGGCGACGCCTTCACCCGGCGCAGGCCGGTCGTCTCGATCTACCACCCCGACGGCGATGATCTCGACTACATCTTCGTCGGCTGGCCCCTCGTCGGGCTCCCGACAGTAGGCGTGAATGAAGCAGGTCTCGCCATTTCGCTGAACTTCTTCGTGAGCGAACCGCAGGTCAGCCTCTTCTTCCCGTCATGGCCACACCGCAGGGCGCTTCAGAAAGCAAGGACCGTCGAGGAAGCAATTAAGATTATTGCGACTCCTCGACGGCGGGGCATTTCGGCGTTCCTCGTGCTTGCCGACGCCTCGGGCGAGATCGCAATGGTCGAATGCACTCCGAACAAATACACAGTCTTTCGACCCGAGTGTGAAGCACCCGGAGGGGGCACACCCGAGGGCGACTGGTTCGCCCAAGCGAACCACGCCAGGACAGCCGAGATGATACCCTTCGACCGATATCGGCACCCGGATTCATTCAGCAGGCGAGCTGCGATGGAGAACGCCGTGCAGCGCCATTTGGGGAACCTCACGCCGGAGATTGCGGTTGAGATTCTGAGAGACCGGTCGGGAGAACGTTTCGCAAACGCATCAACCGTAGCGAATCTAAATGTCCTCAATTCCGCCGTGGTGCACCCTGCATCCAAAACTCTATGGCATTCCACCACCATGCAACCGCATGCGTCATTTGGCTCGTTTGTGCCGTTCACGCTTGATTCAAACGCTGACCAGCCGACTTTCACCGCGGCCGAAGCGCTCGCGAGCGGCGCGCTCGACGCAGAGGCCGAGGAAATCCGCGCGACGCGAGATGTGCTTGAACTGCACCGTACGGGAAAGTTTCAGGAAGCGAGGGAAGCATGGGACGCCGTGCTTTCCAAAGAACTGGCGACGCTTAATCCTCGCCGCCTGGCGCTTGGCAGCGCAGTGACACGGGATACGTTGGGAGACAACGAAGGCGCGTACGCAGCGCTGGAGCCGGCGGTTGATCCCGAGGCGCCGTTCGATGTTCGCGGAATCGCCCTTGTGTCGCGAGGTATCCTGGCGGACAGACTTGGACGCCGAGAGTCGGCAAAAGAGCACTATGAGGAAGCCCTTAAGCACTTCGCCGCGCAACCCGAGTTCACGGCCTTCGCGCATTCAGAGCAAATTGCAAAGGACGGACTCAAACGCCCGCAGGGGAAGACGCCGCTTCCAATCGGCCGTGGGATACGGGCGTGCCGCAATAACGTGACACGGATGAGACGCTCTTTCCAAATATTAGCTGGAGCCTTGTTCAATGACATCACCATTTATCAATTAACAAAAAGCGGATTAGCGCTCCAGGCTACGGTCAAAGGAACCAAATACTGGAAGGATGACGATTTGAATTGAGCAAACCCCTTATCGACCACCATCCAATGTCCCGGCTTTTCCGTGTTGCGCCCGCACATTCAACCTTGGAGGTCAAAGGAGTGTATTTGCAGGGTTTTGTGCAGGTGAGTTGACAAAGAAAAAATAGGTGTATATACTCCTATTATGCCTGACAACATGTATGACGAGCTCCTGCAAAAAGGTTTCGATAAGTGCGCCGGCTGCACGTGCTTCAACCTGCGGAAGGCCACGCGTGCCGTCACACAAGTGTTCGACAGGACTATGCAGCCATGCGGCCTGCGCGCGACACAGTTCAGTCTCCTTGCCGTTCTTGCGTTTGCAGGGCCGTCAACCATCAGTCATCTGTCGCAGATTCTCGTGATGGACCGGACGACGTTGGCGCGCAACCTCAGGCCTCTGGCAAAGCAAGGCCTGATTTCTGTCACCAAGGGAAAGGACCGCCGCACAAGGACGGTGGTTCTGACCAGGCGAGGGGTTGAGGCGCTCAGTGGCGCGCTGGCTTTGTGGGAGAAAGCGCAAAACACGGTGGTCGAGAAACTTGGCGAGGATCGCTGGAAAGCGTTGCTCGATACCCTGTTTGCGCTACCCTCTCTTTTCGCGCAGGAGTCGGGTGTCGCGCCTCATGCAGAGGACATTGGACAGGAGTAAAATTTTTTTGGTTATTTGGGTGTATATACACGTATCAGTACATACACGTATCAGAAGGAGGGGCTTATGTTTGACGGAACGGCAATCAACCATGAGACGGCGAGAGAAACCGTCAGCAATCCGATTGTTGCGAGTGCGCATGAAGGCAGGGACGGCGCGTATGCCGGGGGTGGCAAGCTTTCCGCGGGATTCCTGCGGCAACTCTGCCTTCACGCTGGCGCCGACGATGCGGGATTTGTCGAGGTCGGCCGTGAGGGGCTCGCTTCCGAGCGAAGCGATATTCTCAGGGTATATCCGAGAACGAAAACGGTCGTATCGATACTTAAGCAGGCACATCGCGAAACAATACGAAGCGTGTCGCTGCCCGTAGTTGACAATGAGTTCAAGGGCGTGAACGATGAGCTCGCAGTCATTTCAAGAGAGATCGTAAAGCGCCTCGACGACATTGGCGTAAAGGGGATTGTTATACCTCACGGGTTCCCGATGGACTTGACTCGCTGGCCCGGGAAAATGTGGGAGGTGAGCCATAAGCCCGTGGCGATTCAAGCGGGCCTTGGAGACATGGGTCTTCATCGCCTTATCATACATCCCAAATTCGGAAACAATATCGTGCTCGAGACCATCCTGATTGACGCCGAGCTCGACCGCTATGATAGCCCGGTTGAGAAAAACCCCTGCATCAAATGCGGCCTATGCGCCTCGGTCTGCCCTGTGGGAGCGATCTCCAAGGATGGCGAATTTAGTTTCCTGGCCTGTTTCATGCACAGCTACCATGAAATGCTCGGCGGATTTCAGGATTGGGTGGAGGGAATGGTTGGCTCCGGAAGCGTCAAGGCTTATCGATCTCGATTCAGAGACAGCGAGACGGTGACCAAATGGCAAGCTCTGATGCTTGGCCACGCATACAGATGCTCCTATTGCATGGCAGTCTGTCCTGCGGGAGAAGAAGCGATGAGGGCGTATGAACCGCAAAAGAAGGCGCACTTCGAAACGGTCGTCAAGCCTCTGAAGGAAAAAAGGGAACCTGTATATGTGATTAGAGGAACCGGCTTTGAGAAGGCCGCGATGCGAAATCCGGACAAAGAAATCCGCTACGTCCGAAACACAATTCGCCCGTCTTCGATTCAATCGTTCCTGAAAGGGGTCGGTCTCGCTTTTAATTCCCATGCGGCGAAAGGGCTGGACATTACTCTGCATTTTGAATTCACGGGGAAGGAGAAAGCAACGGCAACCATCAAAATATTCGACTGCAAAATTGACGTTCAGGAAGGCATGGTGGGCAAAGCAAACCTCAAGGTTATCGCAGACTCCGAAACGTGGGTTGGAATTCTCAATGAGCAATTCTCTCTTCCCAAAGCGCTCATTACTCGTAAACTGAAGTTGCGGGGCAGCCCGCGGTTCCTGAAACAGTTCAAAGGCTGCATAGCCTGAAGAAACACTGCTGTCCAAGAAAAAAGAATCTGAAGCGCAGAGGGGTCGCAGACCCGAGGCGCAAAGGACGCAGCGCGGCATAGCCGCAACCAATAAAAAGAAGAAGCAACGGGAACCACAGTAACCACTGATTACACGGATTTGAGAAGTGGAAGAAGAAAGAAAAAAAGAGAAGATATCTTAGAACACGAATTACACAAATTACGCGAATGAACAGCTCTTTCTTCTATCATTCCCACGAAGGCGGGAATCCATTTAATGAAAAAGAGTTACACAACCATGTTCTTGGAGATCGTGACAAGATTTCAAGAAATTAACAGTGAGCAATGCAGAGGAAAGGTGGGGTTGCTTTCCGCTCCTTCGGTTGAACTAAGTCAGCACAGATTATAGCACATTGGCGGGCAACGGGAACAGGAGGGACCATCCACCGCCAACACCATGCAAAAGGAAAAGTCTGCGGGCTGCAAATTGGATGAGTTCCATTCTTGGTGTCTTTGTGTCTTGGTGGTGAGACTCCTTTCATTCGCCTAGACTGGCGGAAGAAAACGGGGCATATTAAAGAAGGTATTAGACAAACTACTGATGGAGGGATGAACGATGAAAACCAGCAAAGTGAAACCGATCCCTGAAGGGTATCATACAATTACCCCGGCTCTTATCGTGAAGGACGCAGGTCGGGCTATCGAGTTTTACAAGCAGGCCTTCGGCGCAAAGGAAATTATGCGGATGAATTCGCCGGATGGCAAGAACGTCATGCATTGTGAGCTCGAGATCGGAAATTCCCGCTTCTTCGTGGGCTGCGAGTGTCCTGAAGGCATGAGCCGCTCGGCTGAGTCGTTGGGAGGAACGGCCGTCTCGCTTTATCTTTACGTCGAGGACGTTGACAGCGCATTCGACCGAGCCGTAAAGGCAGGAGCGCAAGTTCGCGTTCCCCTCACTGATATGTTCTGGGGTGACAGGTACGGCAAGGTTACAGACCCGTTCGGCCATGAATGGGACCTTGCCACCCATAAAGAAGACCTCACGCCCGAGCAAATTCACGAGCGAGCTGAGGAGTTCTTTGCGCAAACAGCCAAGAAATGAAACGGCTGGTGTGATATCATAGCGCAGCGTAATCGCAACCAAAACGATGTTGCTGCATGCTCAGAAGTCGAAAGTCAGAGACTGAAAGACGACATTGCGAGGAGCATAACAACGAAGTAATCTTTGTCATCAGTTGAGATTGCTTCGCTTCGCTCACAATGACTGTCTCGGAAAAATCACGACGGAAACTCATAAGATTCTCAGATGAGGAGCATAGAGATCGGTGACGCAGATTGAGATGAGAGCGTCGCCGATCTCGCTTATTTTGCGTTCGGCGATGAAACGACGCGCCAAGCGCTGTGTTGAAAAGACTTGGAATGCGCAGATTCGTTCTTTGCGCACACCTTTGCGCCTCGGGTTTGCGACCCTTTGCGGTGAAGATAATCCTTGGTGTCTTCCGTGGCTAATGATTTGAAGGGCATATGGTGGCGGAAAACAGATATTTTATCACTGGGTTGGTGTTCCTCTGTGCAGCCGTCTACTTCGCAATTTTGGCAGCTCATCCGAGGTGGCGCACTCGATGGCGATGGGGACGTTTCGGGAGTGGTCCTCCGATATCGCATTTGGGTTACACCGCCATCATTTTGATGTTTTTGTCAATCTCGGCCCCGCTGTTGGCCGAAGGGTTGGGCATAGCCGTCAGCGATACTTTTGCGGCAATTTGCGTATTCGGAGCATTTGCATTCCTTGTGCTGTGCGCGCTCCATGATAGCTGGCGAGCGGACAGGAAGACAAAAATAAGAAGCCGCAAGTAACTGCAAATCAAAATCCCCCCTTTAGAGACTGTCCCGTAATTGGCAAATTGGCTTAAACCTTTGTAGGTGCGAATTTATTCGCATAATGTTTACGGCCTTTTTGCGAAGTGCTCGTTCGAATAAATTCGAACCTACGGAATTACGGGACAACCTCTTTATCCCCATTTGCAAAGGGGACGAAAGGGGATTTGACTGCTTTACCCACGCGATCAAATGTTCTGCTTTCTGCGAGAATCGGGGACGCGATGCGGCATCGTGTGCCCGATTCTCTATGTTGCTCCATTCAGGCTACTTGACCAAATGCTCAGCTATTTGCACGGCGTTGAGCGCAGCGCCCTTCCTTAAGTTGTCAGACACAATCCACATATTGAGGCCATACGGCACGGTATCATCTTTGCGGATGCGGCCGACGAAGGTGTCGTCGAGGCCATCGCAGTTGATCGCAAGCGGATAGAGCGATTTCGACGGGTCGTCCAAGACCGTGACGCCAGGCGCCTTCGCGAGAATCTTGCGCGCCTGGTCGGGCGTGATTTCTGAAGCAAACTCGATGTTGACCGATTCCGAATGCCCTCGGTAAACCGGCACCCTCACAGTCGTCGCGGTCACCTTTATGGAGTCGTCCTCCATGATCTTCTTGGTCTCATTGACCATTTTTATTCCTTCTTTGGTGTAGCCGTTTTCGAGAAACACATCAATCTGCGGCAGCACATTGAACGCGATCTGGTGCGGGTACACTTTCGGCGGATATTTCTCGCCGTTCATGAGCGCGCGGGTCTGCTCGCGAAGCTCAATAATAGCCTTCATGCCCGTTCCTGAAACCGACTGATAGGTCGAGACCACAACGCGTTTTATTTTGGCCGCGTCATGAAGCGGCTTCAATGCGACGACCATCTGAATGGTCGAGCAGTTCGGGTTTGCGATGATGCCCTTGTGTCTCCTGATGGCGTGAGGGTTGACCTCGGGAACGACAAGCGGAACATCGGGCTCCATCCGGAACGCGCTGCTGTTGTCCACTACGACACAGCCGCGCTTCGCAGCCTCCGGCGCGAACACTTTGCTCACGCTCGCGCCCGGCGACGACAGCACGATCTCGATTCCCGAGAGTCTCTCGGGCGTTAGTTCTTCGACCTTGATCTTCTCGCCGCGAAATTCAAGTTGCTTTCCGACGGAACGGCTCGATGCCAACAGCCTCAGACTTGCGACAGGGAAATTGCGTTGTTCAAGGACCTTGCGCATCTCTTCGCCGACTGCGCCGGTCGCTCCCATGATTGCGACTTTATATCCTTTTGACATCAGTAAATCAACCTCCTCGATTTAATATGATGAATTGTGCTAACGTGTTTTCTGCCAAAATAGCGGTAAAATCCCCCCTCTACCCCCCTTTGTTAAGGGGGGGAAATTCTCTCATTTCATCGAAAAGAGTGAACAACCGGGCCCTTCGCAGGGCACAAGCTCAGCTTCCCCCTTTGACAAAGGGGGAATGAAGGGGATTTTTCCTCCGAGCGCTACTCCGCCACATATTTCGCGACCAGATCGCCGACCTGGCTTGTCGTGTGTCCCATCCGGCCAGCGCCCATATCCTTCACATGGTTCCTGATCGTTTTGGCAACCGCCTCCTCTATCTTCGCTGCGGCCTCGCGTTCACCCAGGAATTCCAGCATCATCTGGCACGCGCATATGGCGGCCAGCGGATTGATCACGCCCTTTCCCGCATATTTCGGCGCTGAGCCGCCAATCGGCTCGAACATCGAAACGCCGGCAGGATTGATGTTCCCTCCTGCCGCGATTCCCATGCCGCCCTGAATCACTTCGCCGAGGTCGGCGACTATGTCGCCGACCATATTGTCGGTCACAATCACGTCGAACCATTCCGGATTCTTGACCATCCACATGCAGATCGCGTCCACGTGGGCGTAATTTGTCTCTATGTCGGGATATTCCGCGGCGACTTCATTGAATGTGCGCTCCCACAAGTCGAACGCGTACGTGAGCACGTTCGTTTTACCGCAAAGCGTCAGTTTCTTCTTCCTGGCGCGCTTGCGGCAGAAGTCGAACGCATACCGGACGCACCGCTCGACCCCTTTACGCGTATTAACCGACTCTTGAATAGCCACTTCGTCGGGTGTTCCGCGCCGGAGCGTCCCACCGGCTCCGGCGTAAAGTCCCTCCGTGTTCTCGCGAACGACAACGAAGTCAATGTCGTCGGGCCCCTTTTCCTTCAAGGGCGTCTCGACGCCCGGCAAAAGTTTGACGGGCCGCAGATTTATGTACTGGTCGAGCGTAAACCGCAACTTGAGCAGAATCCCCTGTTCGAGCACTCCGGCCTTCACCTTCGGGTGTCCGATAGCGCCGAGATACATCGCATTGAAAGAGCGCAGCTCTTCAATCGCGCCGGGCGGCAAAGTCTCCCCCGTTTTCAGGTATCGTTCACCGCCGAAGTCGAACGTCTTGATCTCATATTTGAACTTGAATCTTCGGGATGCTGCGTCGAGAACCTTGAGCCCTTCCGCGACTACTTCCGGCCCCGTGCCATCACCCGGGACTACCGCTATTCGATACATTCATCTGGCCTTTCGGTTGTTGATAGTGCTCTTGCAGAGAATCCGACTCGCAATTCTGTAAGTGGGAATTCATTCGCAGACACGACGTGGACAGAGTCCGAGAACATTATGCGAATAAATTCGCACCTACAGAATCCCATCATGGTTCGCCATTACGGAACTGTTTCCTTCCCCCCTTTGCAAAGGGGGGTCAGGGGGGATTCTTCCGTCCCGCCCCGAGAAACACTTGAATCCGCGTCATTGCGTTGGTCACTTTCTTCCCCCTGCCTTCTTCGCAATGCGCGTTCGCGCATAATTGATGAGCCCGCCGGCGTCTATCAGTTCCTGCATGAAAGGCGGTATCGGCCTCGCGCGAAACTCCCGGCCCGACTTGCGATTCCTGATTATTCCGGTGGACAGATCGACTTCGATCTCATCGCCATCGTCAATCCCGTCAACCGCCTCTGGGCAATCGAATATCGGCAGCCCCATATTGAACGCATTGCGGTAGAAGATGCGGGCGAAACTCTTCGCAATCACGCAGGATATGCCTGCCGCTTTTATCGCGATGGGCGCATGTTCGCGCGAAGAGCCGCAGCCAAAGTTCTTGCCTGCAATGATGAAATCGCCTTCGTTAGCCTTCTTGACAAACCCCGTGTCGGCGTCCTCCATGCAGTGTTTGGCCAATTCCTTTGGATCGCTCGACGTGAGGTAGCGGGCGGGGATTATGGCGTCGGTATCAATATTGTCCCCGTATTTCCATCCTTTGCCGCGCATGAGAACATGGCCACGCATTACGGTTTCCCTTTCTTACAGATGATAATTGCGCAGATTATACCGAATGCCGCACCCGGTTTGCAATATAGTCGCATAGTGAGAATCCTTGCGGGCGTTTCCCTTATCTCGGGGACACGATGAGGCCCTTTAATTCGGGGACACCATGCGACATGGTGTCCCCGAATTAAAGGCAGCCGCCCATGAATGACACGTCACTCGCAACTCGTAACCCGCGACTTCTTCTCATCAGTCCATATCCAGAAACGGCTTCAGATAATGGACATAATAAACAGTATAGAAGAGGTAGAGGACCACAATTCCGACTATGATTGCGACGACCGGCCCGATCAGTTTCGGAATCGATTCGAGTACGACGAGCGATTCGTCTTCATAAATGTCGGCCACCCTTTCCAACGCCTCGGTAAAGTTCCCGGTCTCTTCGCCCACCGCAAGCACCTCGGAGACCATGGGGGGCACCATATTCGATTTTCGAACGGCCTCGGCAAGGTTCGACCCTCGTCGAATCGGCTCTGCCATGCGCTTGAGATTGGTTGCTATTGCGCCGTTGCCGGCGACAAGCGCGGACCTTTCAATTGCCTCGGCGATGGGAATCGCGCTTTCCAACTGCATGGCGAGCGTTCGTGAGAATCTCGCCATGCACAACTTGATCGTCACCGAACGCAGAACGGGAACCGACAGCAGAAACCGATCCCAGATTGCCTTCCCGATCGCGGTCCGTGAGAAAAAGAAGCGAGCCATTACGAGCGCAATTACAGCCGCGAGGGTGTAAGACCCAAGGGTCGAAATCATAGCTTGTTTGTTTGGGCTGAACACCACAACAATCAGGCAAAAGACAGCATACGCCATAGTCAGTTGTACCATCGGATAAATCGAGGCGCGTATGGTTGCCCGCTTCAGCATAAGACGCGTGTCGAAGTAGTCGGCCAACTGCGAGAAAACATTTTCGAGGTGTCCGCTGCTCTCACCCGCTTCCACCATCTGCACGAAAATGGATGGGAATCTGGATGCATGAGCGCGTACTGCTTCCGTCAAGGTGCTGCCTCGGGAAATATCGGCGTTGACCTCATTGAGCGCGGAGCGCAAACGCCTGTCTTTTGTCTCGCGAGTGATGAGCTGGAACGTTCTCGTCATGGTCAGGCCGGACTTTATGGATATGCCCGCCTGCTTCGAGAAATTCGCCAATGATTTCAGTCCGATTTGCTTCGCCATGCTATGACTGCTTTCCTCTGCGCCGCTCAACCTCAGAACAATATCCTAGCCACAGAGATTACCGAGGTCACAGAGACAGACGAAACGAAAATCCGTGTTCGTTCGAGGTTAAGAGCGCCTCTTCTTTTTCTTGGTGACTTGGTGCCTTTGTGGTAAATTCTTTCATTTTGGATTTTGGATTGGTTCTCGCAAGACCCCGAGCAGATTTGTGAATTCATAGGGCAACGGAGCGCTGAAACGCATCGGCCCATCCAATACCGGATGTTCAAATTCGAGAATCTCGGCGTGCAGCATATGGCTATGGAGTTCCGCTATCGCCTGGACCACCGCAGGCGTCATCCGCTCGTGAAAACGCCTCAACCTTACCCCGTACACGGTGTCGCCGATTATCGGATGTCCGATGTATGTCATGTGCACGCGAATCTGGTGCGTCCGGCCGGTAGAAAGCTGAACCTCAAGATGTGCGGCTCCGGGGAAACTCTCCTTGACCGTGAAAGCAGTCATGGCCTCGCGACTGCCCACCCCGGTTACTGCCATTTTCTTCCTGTCGGACGGACAGCGACCGATAGGCGCGTCTACGGTTCCCGACGACTCCGCGAAATTTCCGTAAACAAGGGCGCGATATTGCCTCTTGACCGTGCGCCTGCTGATGCTCTCCGTCAGCGCGCGGTGCGCCGCGTCGGTCTTGGCCACCACGAGCAAGCCCGACGTATTCTTGTCCAGCCGATGGACAATGCCGGGCCGTTCCGCCGCACCGGTCCGGGCCAACTGGTTCGAATGCGCCATCAGGGCGTTGACGAGCGTGCCGGATCGTGCGCCGGCCGCCGGATGCACCACCATGCCGGCGGGTTTGTTCACAACAATAATATGGTCATCCTCAAAAACAATATCAAGAGGAATGTCTTCGGCGCCGACAGAGGCCCGTGACACCCTTTCCATGAAAACCAGAATCGCTTCGCCCTCACGCACCTTATGACTCGGCTTGACCGGCTCGCCGTTCACGAGCGCTTTGCCCGCGTGGATGAGCGCTTGCGCGCGCGCGCGGGAGAGCTCGGGAACATGCGCCGCGACATACTGAGCGCGCCGCGGTCCCGCATGTTCCGCGCTTACCGTCAGTGTTCGTTCTGTCGTCGCCATATTATACGCTATCGCACAGGCCGCACTGCATTCGGGGGCGCTAATTCGGGGACATCCCGCTTGCGGCGGACCATTGTGTCCCTGAATTAGCTTCATGCGAAACAATCTTCTTCGCCCTGAAAAGATGAAAAAAAATAGGGCCGTTTCCATCGTTGGCCCCATGTTCGATTCGCTTGTCTCTGAGCGCTGCTATTCTCTCGCAACCTCCCGGACACACACAGGGCGGTCCCCACGCTTTGTGCCCCCTGTTGTGATTATTTTGCAGTATCTAGACATACCTCTAGATTCCCCTCGATTTTGCAATTCTTCCCACCCCGGCGCACTTTCAGACGAAGCACTACCTTCGTCTGCGACCCGCTCGAAAACGATCAGGCCGTCAGCGCCTTGATGAAGAATGCGCAGGCAACTTCCTTGTCCACGTTCTTGACGCAGACATATTCGCTGGCGAGGATCGTGAAAGCCCTTTCCAGCAGAATATTCTCGGTTGTCGAAAGGCCCTTGGTTCGGTTCTTCCGATCCAGATTGCGGACTACCTCGGCCACCTGGCAGAGATCGCCGCTCTGAATCTTGCGGTTGTAACTCCTGAACCTGCGCTGCCAGTTATCGGAAGTCTTGGTTTCCTTCTGCTTAAGCACCTTGACAACTTCGGTAAAGTGCTCTCGCTTAACTGGCTGCCTCAGTCCGGCATGATCGGCGTTCTCCGCGGGGATGTACACCATCATGTCGAACATGATAGGTTTCAGTACGAGAAACTTCCGCCTTTGGCCCGAGAATTCCTTCTTCTCGATTGCGACAACCTCGGAAGCGCCGTGGGCAGGATGAATAACGATGTCGCCCTGCTTAATTTGAGACAGCATCCTCTTGACCCATTTCCCACGAACCCGTCCCGTCACGGGTTGTTTCATACTAGCACGAAATATCCCGAAATGTCAAGCAAAATCAACAGCAAAATCGAGAAGGAAACTTCTCCCCTCCGAAAGGCCGGCGACTCTTTCTTCTTCTTCTCAGCTTTCCCCTTTCGCCTTTTCCCTTTCGCCTTTCGCCTCCTTTAGGAGCGTCTCCCGAAGTCCCTTCGCGTCTCCGACCGGCGCGGCGCATCCCTTGGCCGTGCACACGTAAGCGAGCGGGTACGAAGCTGACCTATAGTTCATGCGCTCAATTAGAGCCTTGTCCCGCACTGTGTCCAGAAGCTGGACAATTTTGGCTGGCCGGTAATCACGCTTGGCCTCGCGAATCAGTTCAAGCGAGTGGAGGTCATCGCGCGGCCCGACGACAACCACCTTCGTAAGCGTGCTGTCAGCATAGTAGGCCGCAATGGCGAGGTCGGATGCGAAATAGCCGACATCGCGAGTAAGCAGCGCCTCGACGTTCTGTTCGAACGTCGCGAGCGTGGTTCGCGCCTTATCGAGATATTCCGGATGCTGTGTGTAGTTGTGAAGTCGGGCGAGAACTTCGGCGGCGAGCGCGTTTTCATTCATGGGCTTGTGGCGCATTCGGGTAGCCGGTGGCATGCTTTCATCGGCAACCGAATCATAGAAACCGCCGTCAGGCGCCGCAAGCCTCTCCACGATTATTTTGATAAGAGATTCAGCATCAACCAGATAGTTAAACTCCCCTGTGGTCTCATAGGCGTCAAGGTTTGCGCGCGCGAGGGCGACTGCATCGCCAAACATTCCCGGCCCACCCGCCATGCCGTTACGAAAATAATGGAATGCTCCGACTTTTGCATCGAGGCAGTGCTGCATCAAGAAGTTCAACGTCTTAAGCGCGAAATCGCGGCAGTCGTCGATCCCCAGAACATGATAGGCAGTAAGAAACGAGGATACGGCAAGCGCGTTCCAGTTCGTATAGATAGTCCGGTCTATGAAAGGAATACCGTGTTTGCTTCGTTCATAGAGAGGCAGCTTGTAATATTCCTCGCCGTCCATCACGATCTTCATCTTCTCCTCATCGAAGATGTCGGCGTCCTGACTCCCGTAAAAGCCGCCTTGTTCCTCATCGGAGAGAGTCCCGCGAAGGTAGCCGATGATTTTCTTAGCGGTGTCCGCGTACTCTTCCTTGCCGGTGAGCCGGTAGGCGTCGAGGTAATTCATCAGGCACTCGGTGTTCACATTGAGATTCTTTTCATAATGAGGCACGTTCCATTCGCGCGTCACCGAGTAGCGATATAGGCCGCCCGCCTCGCTGTCGAGAATCCCCTCGCTCATATTGTGAAGCGTTCTCTCGGCGAACTCCAGGAGAGCCGCATCGCCCGTCGTGAAGTAGTGTCCGAGCGCGAGCGACATCGCCCCCGCGTGAGGGAATTTGGCAGCGGTCCCGAAGCCGCCGTGAATCGGGTCGGCGTTTTTCTTGATGTCCTCAATGATGGCCTCAGTGAAATCTCTGAAGCGCCGGGGTTCGAGCGCAGGCCGAACGGATTCCTTCGCCATCTCTCGAGCCATTTGGCCCGCCGCGTCCGCGAGTCTGTTCTTATTGTCGCGATACCACTCTTTCGCTTTCTTGAGCAGCTCTTTTACGGCAGCAGGCGGCAGGTATGTCGCCCCGTGAACGACGAACCCTTCGGAAGTCAAAATGACCGTTGTCGGCCATCCTCCCTGGTTGTACCTGTCGTTCACGTCGGGCCTCTGGTCATTATCGACCCGAATAGGAACATAATGCTCGTTGACATGACGGATGATGTCGGGGTTCGAATACGACTCTTCATCCATCACATGGCACCAATGACACCACACGGCGCCGATATCAAGTAGTATCAGTTTGTCCTCTTTACGAGCCCGCTCGAACGCTTCGGGCGACCACTCAAGCCACTTAATCTTTTCCATTATCGAATTCCTTTCCGTTCAGTACGTCGGCAATTCATTAGTCGAACAAGAACACGATTCCTTCTTCTCGTGTGATATAATGCGGAAAATTATACCATAGATGTATCTCTCTACTAACATGCCCAATAAGCCGCACAGGCGCAAAGAAGGAGAAATGGGAACCGCGGATGAATGCAGATGAACGTGGATTTGGAAAAAGAAGAAGAAAAGGATTCTGAAACCACCGGGAGCACGGGAAAGATAAGAAGAAAGAAGAAGAAAAGTGGTCTGCCATGTCTCGCATTGTGAGCTTCAGCGTCATAGCCAAGGCGTTCAGCGTCTTGCCTTCGGACGGCGTGATGCACATCATCGCCGAAAACCTCAACAACGACAAGACCGGCCCGCTGATTGCTGCCTCATGGTCCATCCACGAAGCCCTTCTCGGCAGCACGGGCCGCGCCCACAGCGGCGCCGAAGTCCGCTCCTACATGGAAGCCGCCGGCTTCACCAATATCGAGGTCGTCGAGTTCGTGCCGAATGTGCTGCAGCGCGTGACGGGGCACAAATCATCAGGCTGACCAAACGCGATCACGCCAGCGTGGTGGTTAATTGCAGGAGAAACAGGTGTTCAGCATTATCATTGCGAGGAACGAAGTGACGAAGCAATCTCAGCAGAGTGATAACTGGTTGTGCGCTTCATGGGAGAGGGGGCTTTCTCGATGAGAAAGTTGGTCTTACGAGTCATAGCTGTGTCGCTAATATTGGCATCCACAACCTCATATCTGGCATGGGCTGAGGCGCTGAATGACCCGAAAGAGTTCGAGGCATTTATTGACCCGATCTTTGCCGAGCAAATGCAGAAGCATCATATTCCCGGCGCTACGTTCGTTATGGTCAAAGACGGCGAAATCTTTTTCATGAAAGGATACGGATTCGCCGACATCGAAAAGAAGACGCCGGTGGAGCCGGACAAGACCCTTTTCCGGGTGGCTTCGGTCTCGAAACTGTTCACGGCCACGGCGGTCATGCAGTTGTCTGAAAAAGGCCTCATCGACATGCATGGCGACGTGAACGATTATCTCAATCTGTTCAAACTCAAGGAAAATTTCCCGCGACCGGTCACGTTCGCAAACCTGCTTACTCACACGGGTGGCTTTGATGAGCGCGCAATCGGAATGGACTCCAAGACCGAGGCAGAAATGCAGCCGCTGGGAGAATATCTGGCGAAACGCATGCCGCCGCGCGTGATGCCGCCGGGCGAGCAATACAGTTATTCCAATCACGGTGTCGCGCTTGCGGGCTATCTTGTCGAAGCGGTCTCGGGCGTGCCGTTCGAACAATACATCGACGACAATATCCTTAAGCCGCTGGGAATGCTCCATAGCAGCTTCTCGCTTCCGCCACGGCTCGCGCCTGACCTTGCGACCGGCTATGTCCATAAGAAGGAAAAGTACGAGGCTGTTCCTTATGACTACCATAACGTCCCGCCAGCCGGCTCGTTTCACACGACCGCCGCCGATATGGCCCGGTTCATGATCGCGCACCTGCAGAACGGCCAATATGGAGACACGCGAATCCTCTCGGAAGCGACCGCCCGCGAGATTCATAGCCGCCAGTTCGAGCATGACCCGAAGCTGCCCGGCAGCGCATACAGCTTCTACGAGGGCTTCGAGAACAATCAACATGCGCTCATGCATGGAGGCGACATCCGCGGATATGCGAGTTTGCTCTTCCTGTTGCCGGAGCACAACCTTGGCTTTTTCGTTTCCTCCAACAACAACGCCATAGACTCCTATGCCGAAGGGCCAAGCCTGCGCGAGGAGTTCACCAGCCGGTTCCTCGATCACTACTTTCCCGTTCAAGAGAAACAAAGCCCGGTTAAGAAACAGCCTGATCTCGCGGGAGATGTGAAGCGGTTCGCCGGTAGCTACCAAAATAATCGATATTCCCGCCGCACAATCGAGAAGCTGACCACCCTGTTCTCGGCGTTCCGTGTGACTGCCAATAATGACGGAACATTGACCATATGCTACCCGGGCAATTACAAAAAACCTACCCAGTGGGCCGCGATTGAGCCGCTTGTGTTCAAGCAGGTTGACGGAGAGGAGCTTGCCGTATTTCGAGAGAACGAAAACGGGCGCATCACACACTTGCTCGTCGATATCGTCCCTATTCAGTTCGAGACCAAGCTCAGATGGTACGAGACCGCACTTTTTCATTGCGGGTTGGCCGCGTTCTATGTTGTCGTCTTCTTATCCGCGTGCGTTGGTTGGCCGGTTGCCGCCCTAGTTCGCCGGCTGCGGAGAAAAGAGACAAATCAGCCACGGCTTGCGCACATGGCTCGACTCCTTGCCGGCGCGACGGCCCTCTTGATCGTGGTCTGCTTCATCGGTCTGGCTCTCGCCCTCCAAATAGAGATGTATGAGTTCGTGTACGGCGTGCCGCCCTTGGTTCTCGCGCTGCTCTGCGTCCCGTTCTTGACAACCGCGCTGACGGGCCTTCTGCCTAT
Source organism: uncultured bacterium (assembly GCA_964450145.1). Lineage (GTDB taxonomy): Bacteria > Abyssobacteria > SURF-5 > SURF-5 > SURF-5 > JACRIR01. The sequence goes on along the minus strand of CAYVDS010000023.1, from coordinate 4,360 downwards.
CTTTACCGCACTCGCATGGAGCAGGAACTACTGGTCGTTTGCCGGCCGATTGCACTATACGCTCGTAACCCTCGCCGCGCTTGCATTGATTCCGTTTCTCATCTACTGGAATCTGTTGGGATTCCGTTTCTGAAAAGAAGAAGATTTCGAAACCACAGTAACGGATTTTGGAAAAGAAAAAAGAGGCTGTCTTAACGATGGATTCACACGGATGAACAATCCAAGATTTCAATAGCGGGTATTATGGAGAACGTAAATGTACCTGTATACTTTGGGTTCACTTTGCGCACTTTGCGCCTCTGCGGTTTGATCAGATGTTGTCGTCGACGCCAGCGGTAAATTGACAAACCTCATGGAATTTGCTATTTTTGAAGCGTCAGAATGAGCCGAAGTGGTGGAATTGGTAGACGCAGGGGACTCAAAATCCCCCGGCGCTTGGCGCCATGAGGGTTCGATTCCCTCCTTCGGCACAATCTCATTTCTCTCGATTCAATCGGATGAGGAGAATTATGAAAACAAAAGCCAACGGAATCGAGATGAATTATGAGTTATCCGGGTCGGGCGAATGTCTTGTACTGATTCACGGCTTCACGGACAATCTTAATATGTGGTACAACCAGATGCCGGAATTCTCAAGTCAATGCCGTGTCCTCGCCTACGATGTCCGAGGCTTCGGGCAGACGAAGGGAACCACAGACCGTTACTCAATGAGTCTCTTTGCCGACGACCTTTATGCGCTGCTTGAAGCTCTTGATATTAAGACTGCATGTGTCCTCGGTTATTCCATGGGAGGTCGAATCGCTCTCGAATTTGCATTTAAACACCCCGAGATGACGAAAGGTTTGGTCCTCGCCAACAGCGGAGTGGGTGCTGCGCCCAGCCCCGATATGGAAGAACGCCGAAAAATGATGGCAGGCGTATTGCAGCAAGGTGATATGGGGCTCATATCCGAAATAATGACAGTTGCCTCATTCTCACCTGACTTTGAGCAAAGAGACCCGGTGTCTTTTCAAAAATACAAGCAAATCAAAATGCAGAACGACCCTTCGGACTTCTATGCCATTATGCAGGCAATAGTCGGGACAATGGACACGCCTGTAGCGTTAAATCAGCTACGGTGTCCTGTCCTGATAATTGCGGGCAGGAATGACAGCCTCATGGAAATCCGGGTTGCCGAATCGATGAAACAATCCATCCATGGCGCCGAATTGACAGTTCTGGAGACGGGACATGCAGCCGCAATTGAGGCGTCCGCGCAGTTTAATCAAGCAGTGCTCGATTTCATGAAACGATTCAAATAGTCATGACCGGTTTATTCCAGTTTGTCATGTTGAAGGTATGAACTCGGCGGGACGCACCTCACTAAAATATATGGCGTCAGAAGGACAAACAACAGCGCACAGGCCGCAGCCAACGCATTTCTCGGAATCCACAAATGCCGTAGAGTTCTCGCCCTCACCCCTCATATTGAGCGCGTCAAAATAGCAGCGACCGAGGCATGACTCACAACCGGTGCAGGCCTCCGCCTCAACGGCCGCCTGAAATCTTGACGGGGCAACAAACTTTGCACCTTCTTTTGATCTGACTGCCTGCAGCCCGATGCAGCAGTCGGGACAACAATTGCAGATGTAATGATCAGCGTGGTCGCTATTCGTCGTTACGTGCACGAGACCGGCCTCCTCAGCCTTGCGCATGATTTCCATAGCCTCTGCCTTGTCGATCTCCCTGCCGGTTCCCCGTGATAGCGCATATTCAGCGCCCTTGTTTATCTGAACGCATACCTCGATGGGCAACCCGCACTTCCCATCCACCAGCCGGCATGGGCACTTGGTCACTGCAATCTTTCGTGCCCCGTTGATTATTTCCTTCACGTTTTCATGGTGCAGAATTTTGTTTCGGTCTTCGACCGTAACGTTGACGGGGATTATCCTTTGCGGAGGATTGGAAAGGAATCCTTCAATTGCCTTTGCTGTCGGGGCCCACTCCTTGTCTGTCCACGTTTTCCACAAATCGAGGAGTTCCTTCGGCGCCTCCGGCCACAGAGCGGTAGCATCATGAAGCTGAATTACGTCGCGAAACATCCGATATTTTCCGGAGCCTGCCGAAACAAATGCTAATCCCTTATGAAACAAACGGTCCAGCGACTTATTAACTTCGTCAAGCGTCGTATTTGTCACATCAGCCAATTGTTCAGTTGTGCCAGGCATAGCGAGCAAAAGCCTGGCCTCGTCCTCATCAGTAACCATCTTTAGCAGTCGCTTGATATCATCGGAGTGTCCCATCATGATTCTGTCAGCTAATTCCTGATATACATCAAACTCGCTCATCTGCCCTTCTCCTTTGCTTTTTGGGGAATCGAGGAAAGTGTAACTTCTGACAGATTCCCATTTCTGTTCTCCTCCGGCATTCCCACTAACGCAGCGTGCAACCTTATGAGACATCAAAGACATTGATATCTTTCTCCACAAGGTATTTAACTTTACCTTTCAGACCGACAACATCATGGGTCATCAGATGCTCAAATAGAGACGAATCCCCGCTTGTATTGGCAATGAACCTTTGTCCATCATCTTGGCGTCCGATAATGATCGCATAATCCGGCTGCCCATCGCGGTCGTAAACGACAGTGAACGTTTCAAGAGAAGCCTTACCTCGTGCTTCAGCCGTGAATCGGGGATAGGGCAAGCTCTCAATTTTACGACGTATTCCCTCTCGATCCACGGTTCCAAATTCACCTTCTTTGGGTCTGCCGGCATAAATTCCGACCGAGTGCTTGGCGAGGTACCAGCCCGTTCCGTATACAAGACCGAACCTCCCCGGCTGATTTCTCAGACGCTCAACCATGGAGCAGATGGCATGCGAGGAATAATTGTTTCCGGGGCCGCCAAAGTAGGCCAGCCCACCGGTAATGGTTAAAGAACCCCAATCGACGGTTTCGATTCCGATCATTTTCCTTGCGAGCTTCGGGACACATGGGAAACAACTGTAAAGGTCGAATATATCTACATCTGTGATCTCAATGCCGGCCTGCTGAAGAGCGTGTTCGGCCGCCGCCGTTATGCCGGGGACGCTGCAATAATTCAGCTTCTCTGTTGGACACCACGCGTCGACGCAGTCGCCTGCTCCGTGAATAAAAACCCATTTTTTTGCTGGAATTCCGAGCTTCTTTGCAGTTGCAACGCTTGTCAGAATGATCGCCGTGGCTTGATCGACGTTCCAGAGTGAATTCATATACTTGGAATAGGGAAAACAGATCATCCTGTTAGACGGAGTTATGGTTCTAATTTCCTCCGCGCTTTTGCCATCTCTGAACCACGCATGCGGATTTGCCTGCGCGACCTTCGCAAAGCTGGAACACATTTCAGACGTCTTCTGAATGTTCGCGTCGACAGAGATGTTCTCCTCTTCTCTCAATGCGTTCTCAAACAGCGGAAAAGCATGGATAGGTAATCGCAGGCCATGTTGAATCTCAATATCATTGGAACCTGCTTTTGTTTCGCCGTAGATTTCCGGGAGGCTGTCGTATTCCGGCCAGCGAACTGATTTTCCTTTCTTTCTCGCAAGAGAAATTGAATGGAGCG